>CAZQUB010000079.1:0-8314 GCA_964596225.1 uncultured Acidimicrobiaceae bacterium | reverse complement strand
CAGGCCTGCGACGAAGAAGGCGACCACCGCCAAGAAGGCGACTACCGCCAGGAAGACGGCAGCAGCCAAGAAGGCGACTACCGCCAGGAAGACGGCAGCAGCCAAGAAGGCGACTACCGCCAGGAAGCCTGCAGCAGCCAAGAAGGCGACTACCGCCAGGAAGCCTGCAGCAGCCAAGAAGCCTGCAGCAGCCAAGAAGCCTGCAGCAGCCAAGAAGGCGACCACCGCCAAGAAGACGGCAGCGGCTACGAAGACGACGGCCAAGAAGACCGCGGCGGCGAAGACCCCCGCCAAGAAGGTCACCACCAAGGCGGCGGCGAGGAGCGCCGCCCCGAAGAAGCGTGCCGCCAAGCCCAAGGTCCCCTTCTCGGTCGGGGACAAGGTCGTGTACCCCCATCACGGGGCTGCGACCATCATCAAGCGCGAACGGCTCGAGTTCGACGGCGAGCGCCACGACTACTTCGTGCTCGAGGTCGCCACCGACCAGCTCACGGTGCGCGTTCCCACCGTCAAGGCGGTCGACCTCGGCGTCCGGCCGGTCATCTCCAAGAACATGGCCCGCAAGGTTTTCGCCACTTTCAAAGAGGAGCCCCAGGAGGCCGGTGCCAACTGGAGCCGCTGGTACAAGCTCCTCACCGAGAAGATCAACAGTGGCGACATCTTCCAGGTTGCCGAGGTGGTGCGAGACCTCACGTACGCCCAGCAGGTGAAGGGGATCTCTCCCGCCCTCAAGCGCATGCTGGCCAAGGCGAGGCTGATCATCATCAGCGAGCTGCGGTTCGCCCTCGATCTCGAAGAGGACGATGCCGTCAAGCGCCTCGACAGGGCCCTTCCCAAGCTCGAGGAGCCGATCGAGGCCTGATTCAGGCCCGCGGCGGTATGCTTCAGGGCTCGACGGCACCTGCCGATTCGACTGGGGAGCAGGTAGTCATCCGGAGGAACCCGTGATCGTTGAAGCCGTCCGATTGCTCGTCACCCTGGCGAGTACCGCCGTCGGGCTCTCCATCGGGCGCGCCATCCCCGGTTGGGTCAACGGCACGCCGCCCGACCCCGATCCCTGGCGTTTCTGGGGTGCCCTCGTCGGCGCCGGCGTCGGGTACGTGCTGGGGGGCATACTGGGCCGGCTCGTCGACCGCGGGTTGGATGCCGCCCCTCGCGCCGCGGCGACGGCAACCGGTCCACAGCTCTTCGCCGGCGCCTTCGGCGTCCTGGCAGGAGTCCTCGTCGGCGCCGTGCTCTCGGTGCCGGCCGTCCTCATGCTGCCCGCGGTGGTGGGCTGGCCCCTCGCCGGACTGGTGGTGTTGGTGCTGGCCTCGTTCGGAGCGCGGCTGTTCTCGGCGCGGGCGCATGAATTGCTGTCCCCGGGCCTGGGCGTTGCCCAATGGACGAGAGCCGGAGAGGCGCCGGGCGAGGACCACGGATACCTGGTCGACAGCTCGGCCGCCATCGACGGCCGGGTGCTCGAGCTGGCCCGGTCCGGCCTGATACGGGGGAGCTACGGGGTGCCGACGTTCGTTGTCGACGAGCTGCAGGCCGTGGCCGATGCCGCCGATCCGAGCAAACGCCGCCGGGGCCGCCGCGGCCTCGACGTACTCGACGCCCTTCGCGACATCCCGGGTGTCGGCCTCAGCGTGCTGGAGGACACCGTCCCCGAACAGCACGAGGTCGACGGCAAACTGCTCACCCTCGCCTCCCGACTCGACGCGTCCCTCATCACCACCGACCACAACTTGGCCCGCTCCGCCGAGCTGCGCGGCATCATGGTGGTCAATCCGCATGCGCTCGGCGAGGCGCTACGACCGGTGGTCTCCGCCGGCGACACGGTCGAGGTCCGGATCGACAAACCGGGGTCGGAGGCCGGGCAGGGCGTCGGCTACCTCGACGACGGCACCATGGTGGTCGTGGCCGACGCCGCCGCCAAGGTCGGCGAGACCGTCGAGGTGGAAGTGGGGAACCTGGTGCGCACGTCGGTGGGGCGCATGGTCTTCGCTCAGCTCTCGTCGTGAGCATCTGGGCCGTGCTCGTCGCCGCGGGATCCGGAACCCGTTTCGGCGGCCACAAGCAACTCACCATGCTGGGGGACCGCCCCCTGTGGCAGTGGTCGCTCGCCGCGCTCCACGACGCCGGGCTCGACAACGTGGTCGTGGTCGGCCCGGTCCCCGGCGGCATCCCGGGGGGACCACGCCGCCGCGACTCGGTGGCCGCCGGACTGGCGCAGGTCCCGCCCACGACGGAGCACGTGGTGGTGCACGACGCCGCCCGGCCCCTCGCCGGCCCCGACCTGGTGCGCCGGGTCGTGGAGCGGCTCCTCGTCGACGACGCCGACGGCGTCATTCCGGTCGTGCCGGTCACCGACACCCTGAAGCGGATCGAAGACCACACGGTGGTGGCCACCGTCGACCGGGCGAGCCTGGCCGCGGTGCAGACCCCGCAGGGGTTCAGGGCCCGGTCGCTGCGACGCGCCCACGACGAGATCGAAGGCGACGCCACCGACGACGCAGCCCTGATCGAGGCGTGGGGCGGTACCGTGGTCACCGTCGCCGGGGACGCCCACAACCTCAAGGTCACCTTCCCCGACGACCTGGCGGTGGCGCAGGCGTACCTAGCACTCGACCGAGATGGTTGAGGGGAGGGCCAGGATGCGGATCGGCTGGGGATGTGATGCCCACCGGATCGGTGGCGACGGACCCATGGTGCTGGGAGGGGTCGTGGTCGAATCCGGGCGCGGCCTGCAGGGGACGTCGGACGGCGACGTCGCCCTCCACGCCCTCGCCGATGCCCTGCTGGGGGCGGCCGCCCTCGGCGACCTCGGCATGCACTTCCCGTCCTCGGATCCCCGTTGGGCGGGAGTCGACTCCCGGGACCTGCTGGCACGAGTGATGGCGGAAGTGCGAGGCGCCGGATACGCGGTGACCTCGGTCGACGTCACGATCATCGCCGAGACGGTGCGGGTGGCGCCGCATCGCGACGCCATGCGATCCGCCATCGCCGCGGTGCTCGGTCTCGGCCTGTCGCAGGTCTCGGTCAAGGCGACCACCACCGACGGCATGGGATTCCTCGGCCGCGACGAGGGCGTCGCCGCCACCGCGGTGGCGGTTCTCACCTCGGGCGATTGAGGCGCCGGTTCGGGCGGAGACCGCCGACCCGGGTACCATCCTCCCCATGACGGCAATCCTCGGACACGGGCTCGCTCTGGCCATGTGGAGCCTGGCTGCTGCCTCCTGGGTTCCGGAGCGGCAGGCGTTCCTGGTCGACCCCGCCGCAGGTCCCGCCAACGCCACCGTCGAAACCGGCGGGTGTCCCGTCGAGTCCCGCCATCGCCGCTGGCTGGCGCGCCTCATCACCTCGCCCCCGGCGTCGCTCCTCACTCCCGCCCCGTAGCCGGTCACCCGGCCGGTGCTTCGTCCCATCGCCCGCCCTCGCGGGCGCGGCGGTGATCCCACGAGGAGATCGTCATGTCCCTGCTGTCCCGTCTGCTGTCGGTCGGCGCCGACCGCCCGCTTCGCCGTCTCGAGACCGATGTCCGCGGCGTCAACCACCACGCCTCCCGTCTCCGGTCCTGCGGCGACGCCGCGCTCCGAGAGGAGCTGGGCCGGCTGCGTCGGATCTCGGCAGAGGTGGGACTGCCGGCGGTGGGGAGCGCCGACGCGGCGCTGGCGCTGGCGGTGGGACGGGAAGCGGCCCGGCGCGCCGTCGGCCTCTTCCCCTTCGACGTGCAGATGCTGGGGGCGGCCGCCCTCTCCCGCGGTTGGGTGGCGGAGATGCGGACCGGCGAGGGGAAGACGCTGGCGGCGGTACCTGCCGTCGTCGGATACGCCCTGGCGGGACGCGGGGTCCACGTCGTCACCGCCAACGAGTACCTGGCAACGCGGGACGCGGCGTGGATGGGCGGCATCTACCGGCTCCTCGGGCTGTCGGTGGCGGCCGTCACCGCCGCCATGTCCCCCGCCGACAAACGGGCGGCCTACCGGTGTGACGTCACCTACGGCACCGCCCGCGAGCTCGGGTTCGACCACCTGCGGGACCAGCTCGTGGCGCGCCGGGGCGACCGGGTGCAGCACGAGCACTGGTGCGCCGTGGTCGACGAGGCCGACTTCGTCCTCCTCGACGAGGCCCGGGTTCCCCTGGTGGTGACGGGACGGGCCGAAGAGGAGGCCGCGGCCCGCTACCGGGACATCGCATCGGTGGTGCGCCGGCTCGCCCCCGGACGCGACTTCCGGGTCGACGAGGAGAAACGCACCGTGTGGCTCAGCCCGGTCGGAGCGGCACAGGTGGAAGCCCGGCTCGGGGTGGATGACCTCTACGCCCCCGGCAATGAGGACCTGGTGGCGCATCTCCAGCTCGCGATGCGGGCCACCGGCCTGCTGCAACGGGACCGGGACTACGTCGTGACGGACGGTCGGGTCGAGATCGTCGACGAGTTCACCGGCCGGGTCACCCCCGGGCGGCGGTGGGCGGAGGGACTCCATCAGGCGGTCGAGGCCAAGGAGGGCGTCCCGGTCCGGGTGGAGGCGGCGCCGCTCGTCCAGACCACCACCCGCAGCTACTTCCGCCGTTACCGGCACCTGGCCGGCATGACCGGCACCGCGGCGCGCGACGGTGCCGAGCTGGATGCCGCCTACGGCCTGCCCGTGGTGGCGATCCCGCCGCACCGGCCGGTGATCCGCCGCGACCATCCCGACGAGGTGGTCGCCACCGCGGAGCAGAAGTACGCCGCCGCGGCCGCCGAGATCACCCGCCGCCACCGGCAGCGACAGCCGGTGCTGGTGGGGACGCCGTCGGTGCGCCACTCCGAGTACATCGGGTGGCTCCTCGACCAGGCCGGCATCCCGCACACCGTGCTCAACGCCAAGCAGGACTCCGCCGAGGCCGCCGTGATCGCCGGGGCGGGCCGGTCGGGGGCGGTGACGGTGGCCACCAACATGGCGGGGCGAGGCGTCGACATCGTGCTCGGAGGCAACCCGGAGATCCTCGCCGCCGAGGACCTGGTACGGCTCGGGATCGACCCGACCAGCCCCGCGGCACGGGTGGAACACGCCCGCCTCCTGGCCGAGTTCCGGGCCAGGTGCCGGGACGACGGGGACCTGGTCCGTTCCCTCGGAGGGCTCTACGTGCTCGGGGTGGGGCGGCAGGAGAGCCGGCGGGTGGACGATCAGCTGCGAGGGCGGGCCGGCCGGCAAGGCGATCCGGGGGAGAGCCGGTTCCTCGTCTCGCTGCAAGACGACCTGGTGGCGGTGTTCGGTCCGCCGGTGGGTGACGTCGCCCGTTTCAGCGGCACGGATGGCGGCCTGCTCACCGATCCTCGCGCCGGGCGCCTCGTCTCCGCCGCGCAAGCAACGGTGGAGCGGCGCAACCGCGACCTGCGGGAGCAAACCCGCACCTTCGACGAAGTCATCGACCATCACTTCCGGGCGGTGTGCCACACCCGCGACCTCCTCCTGGACGGGCATGACCTCGGCCCCTGGACCCGCACCAAGCTGGAGGAACATCCGGCGGCCCTCGGCGGGGCCATGGAACCGGCGGAACGCTGCCGCCACCGCCAACGGGAATGCGGCGGTCCCGGCCCCTGGGCCGAGGTGCAGCGGGGGGTGATGCTGGCGGTACTGGCGCAGGGGTGGAGCGACTACCTGGTCGAGCGACGCGACATTCGCCGCTGGATCAACTTCGTGGCGCTCGGAGGCCGCTACCCGATCACCGAATGGCGGCGCCACGCCGAAGGGGGTGTCGAGGACCTGTGGCATGCCGTCGAGGTCGGCTACCTGCGGCACCTCTTCCTCGGGCGAATCGGGGAGGCCCCGGCGGCGCCGGCGCCGGCCCCTCCGGTGCAGGTGAGCATGGCGTCTCATCCGGTGGCGGCGCCCCCTCCGCCGCCGCGCCCTCCCGAGGAGGAGGAGGCACGGGCACGAGGTGGGCCGCACCGCTCACCGTGGCGGAGGGCCATCGAGGGTGCCCTCACCGCCGACTGGCTCCAGGGGTTCGCCGGCCCCGCCTTCGAGGAGATCGTGGTCACCCTCGACGACGCCGGAGCAGGCCCGCCCGACGGCGCCGCAGCCGTGAACCTCGACCTCGACGACCCGGCGAGGACGGTGATCTCCCTCAGGGGCCCGTGAAGGCGTCGACGACCCGGCGCGCCTGTTGCGGGTCGTTGGAGACGATCCCGGCGATACCGCCGGCAACGAGGCGGGTGATGACCTCCGGGTCGTCCACGGTCCACACGATCAGGCCGAGTCCGTGCCGGTTCGTCACCGCCACCGCCGCCGCCGGGTCGGCGGCGACGTCGCCGTAGTGGGGGAGAACCCAGCGGTGGCCGGCGGCCGCCACCGGGGCGGTGTCGCGTTCGGGGACCCAGCCGGGGATGAAGAGCTGCCCGGTGGGGATGGCGGGAGCCACCCGGTGCATGCGGGCGATGGTGGAGGGATGGAACGAGGAGACCATGATCCGTTCGGCGAGGTCGTGGCGATCCGCCCATGACGCCACCGCGTCCGCCACCCGGTGGGCCGGGTCGAACCCCGGCTCGGCGGGATCGTTCTTGATCTCGACGTCGATGAGCAGCTCGCCGAGGACCGGCACCACCTCGTCGAGGGTCGGCACCTGGGGAGCGCCGGAGCGGATGGCGGCGAAGGCGAGGTCGGCGATCGGGCCCAACTCGGAGATCTCCGGATCGTGGTGCACCATCAGCACGCCGTCGGCGCTGGCCCGTACGTCGAGTTCCACCCCGTCGGCGCCGTGCTCCACCGCCAGGGCGAAGGCGGCGAGGGTGTTGCCGGGGGCGAAGGCCGATGCCCCGCGGTGCCCGAACACGAGCGGCCGGGGCGGGTGAGGCGAGCTGAGCACGGGGAACTCCTTCCTGAGCAGGGCGGCGCGGCCGGGGACGCAGCCGCCACGCTGATAGCATCGCAGACCATGCGGATCTTCAACACCTTGGGCCGCGAGCTGCAGGAGTTCGTTCCCCGCGATCCGGGCAAGGTGGGGATCTACGTGTGCGGCGCCACCGTACAGTCCCGTCCCCACGTCGGGCACGGGCGGTACGCGGTGGTGTTCGACGTGGTTCGCCGCTACCTGGAGTGGCTCGGCTACGAGGTCACCTACGTGCGCAACATCACCGACGTCGACGACAAGATCATCGCCGCCGCCATCGAGGCGGGCACGACCACGGCCGACGTCGTCGACACCGCCAACCGGGCGTTCCAGGAGGCCTACGACGCGCTCGGGGTGGCGCCTCCCACCATCGAGCCCCGAGCCACCGAGCACATCGGCGACATGATCGAGATGATCGGGCAGCTCGTCGCCGGCGGCCATGCCTACGAGGCGGGCGGCGATGTCTACTTCGCGGTGCGCAGCTTCCCCTCCTACGGCAAGCTGTCGGGCCGCGACATCGACGAGCTGCGGTCGGGGGAGCGGATCGAGCCGGGGGAGCACAAGCGGGACCCCCTCGACTTCGCCCTGTGGAAGGCGGCCAAGCCGGGCGAGCCGCAGTGGGAGTCGCCGTGGGGCCCGGGACGCCCCGGCTGGCACATCGAGTGCTCGGCGATGGCACGCCGCTATCTGGGGGACGGGTTCGACATCCACGCCGGCGGCAACGACCTCGTCTTCCCCCACCACGAGAACGAGATCGCGCAGGCCGAGGCGGCGGTGGAGGGCGCCCGGTTCTGCCGGTACTGGATGCACAACGGGCTGCTCAACCTGGGCGGCGAGAAGATGTCGAAGTCGACGGGCCACATCGTCGATCTGCTGGAGGCGGTCCGCCGCTACCCGCCGCTGGCGGTGCGTCTCTTCTACCTGCGCACCCACTACCGCAAGCCGCTCGAGTTCAGCACGGAGGCGCTCGACGACGCCACCGCCTCCCTGGAGCGGCTGTGGGCGTTCCGGCGCCGGGCCGGGGACGGGGCGGGAGCCGCCCCGGATCCGGAGGCGATGGAACGGTTCCGCACCGCCCTCGACGACGACTTCGATGTCGCCGGCGGGCTCGCGGTGATGTTCGATGCGGTGCGGGAAGGCAATCGCCTGCTCGACGCGGGCGAGGACGCCGCCACCTGGGTGGTCGCCTACGACACCATGGCGGGGGTGCTCGGGTTGGTCGAACCGGAGGCCGACCTCGCCGACCTGGCCGATTCGCTGGCGGCGCTCGCCGGTGCATTCGGCGTGGTCGCCGCGCCCGGCGCCGCCACGGTGAAGGCGCTGCTGGAACGCCGCCGCCAGGCACGAGACGAGCGCGACTGGGCCACCGCCGACGCCATCCGCGACCGGCTCGGGGAGATCGGCATCGTCATCGAGGACACGGCCGATGGCGCCCGCTGGCATCGGCGATAGCCTC
>CAZQUB010000078.1:0-8536 GCA_964596225.1 uncultured Acidimicrobiaceae bacterium | reverse complement strand
ACAAGGTCATCCTGGTGCGCCCCGAGACCAAGCCCGACGACGTGCACGGCATGCTGGCCGCCGAGGGCATCGTCACCAGCCGCGGTGGGCGGACCAGCCACGCCGCCCTGGTGGCCCGGCAGTTCGGCAAGCCTGCCGTGGTCGGGATCGCGGCGCTCGACATCGACCTGAGCGCCCGCACGATGGAGATCGACGGCAAGGTCATCGCCGAAGGCGACTGGCTCTCGATCGACGGCACTCTCGGCGAGGTCTACCACGGCAAGATCGACACCGTCGTGCCCGACATCTCGGACCGCTGGCTGTCGAGCCTCCTCGACTGGGCCGACGAGTTCCGGCGCCTCGGGATCCGTGCCAACGCCGACTACCCGATCGACGCCGAGCGGGCCCGCACCTACGGCGCCGAGGGCATCGGCCTGTGCCGTACCGAGCACATGTTCTTCGAGGCGGAGCGCCTTCCCATCGTGCAGCGCATGATCATGACCGAGGACGCCGACGAGCGCCGCCAGGCGCTCGACGAGCTGCTGCCCTACCAGCGGCAGGACTTCTACGGGCTGTTCAAGGCGATGGACGGGCTGCCGGTCATCATCCGGCTCATCGACCCGCCGCTCCACGAGTTCCTGCCCAGCTTCGAGGATCTCACCGTCGAGATCGCCGATCTGCGGGTCGCCATCGCCAAGGGCGAGGGCGACGCCGCCGCCCAGCAGGCGGAGATCGACGAGAAGGAGAAGGTGCGGGATCGGGTCGAGGTGCTGCGGGAGACCAACCCGATGCTGGGGCTGCGCGGCGTGCGCCTCGGGATCATCATTCCCGACCTGCCCAGGATGCAGGTGCGGGCCATCTTCGAGGCGGCGTGTGCCGCCCAGAAGGAGGGCACCAAGGTCATCCCCGAGGTGATGATCCCGCTCTCCAGCAACGTCAACGAGCTGCGCCGGCTCAAGGCCGTCCTCACCGAGGAGGCCAAAGCCGTGATGGGCGAGCAGGGCGTCGAGGTGGAGTACATGATGGGCACCATGGTGGAGACGCCGCGGGCCGCCCTCACCGCCGGCCAGATGGCCGAGGAGGCGGAGTTCTTCTCGTTCGGCACCAACGACCTCACCCAGACGACCTACGCCATCAGCCGGGACGACGCCGAGGCCGGGTTCCTCATGGAGTACATCGAGCAGGGGATCCTGCCGGAGAACCCGTTCGCTTCGATCGACCCCGACGGGGTGGGCCGGCTCATCAAGCTGGCGGTCAAGGAGGGTCGTGAGACCCGCCCCGATCTCGAGGTCGGGATCTGCGGGGAGCACGGCGGCGACCCGAAGTCGATCGCGCTGTGCCACGGCTACGGGCTCGACTACGTGAGCTGTTCCCCGTTCCGGGTGCCGGTGGCGCGGCTGGCGGCGGCGCAGGCGGCGCTCAAGGACAAGAACTGACGATCACGGGCATCGTGCCGGAGTCTCAGCCGGCGGTGGCTGCGGCTCCGGTCGATGGTCCGTCGAAGGCGACGGTGCTGTAGGCATCGATGTAGCGGCGCCGGTTGGCTTCGGTGTCGGCCGACACCAGCTCCACTGCGGCGGCTCGTAGCTCGATGTCGTGGCACACCGATTCCGGGAGGTACTCGGCGGCGGTCCGCCACGCCCCGGGGTTGCGGCGCTCGTCCCAGTCGAGGTAGGCGGCGAACGCGGCCGTGATCACCTCACGTGACAGGTGTTCGGTGACGACGCGGGTCGGGAGGCTGCTGAAGAGGTCGATGCCGTAGGAGACGCCGTTGTCGGCGATGAGGTCGAGAAAGAACGCTCCGAGGATCTCGGTGCCGGGCGGCTCGACCGCGGCGATCACCTCCCAGTCCTGGCTGACCGCCACGTCGGGAGCCATCGCCAGGTAGGTGCGGTCGCCGAGGGGGATCACGTCGAGGGAGTTGGCCCACGGGTGGGCGCCGTCCTCCTCCCAATGGAAGACGGCGAGCGGGGTCGACCCTGCCGCGGCGTTGATCTCTTCGTACGCTTCGTCCTCGTCGTACATCTCGTAGACGTCGCCGGCGAGCAGGCCGAGGTCGAGTGGGATGGGTGCGATGAGCACACGCCCGCTGCGGTGGGTGAATCGCTCCTTGGTGAACTCCTGGCGCAGCTCGTCGGCCAGCGGCGTCAGATCGAGACCTTCCACGTGTTCCTCTCCAGCGCGATCGTTCTGATGTCATCGGAGGGGTTCCCGAGGGTGCTTTAGCGGTTGTGTGGCGGCGCATCGGCGGGAGCGGCGGGGCGGCGCCGTCCCTCGGGTCAGCGGGTGTAGGTGACCGCGTCGGGCCCGAATCCGGTGAACTCGGCGGGGGTGGCGCCGGGAACGATCTCGACCCGCAGCTCCCGGGTGCCGGTCAGTTCGACGGCGATGATCCCGGAGGCTTCGGCCCCGGGGGTCGCTTCGATGCCGGTGGCGTAGCTGATCCGGTCCCAGCGTTCGCCGTCGACCCGATAGTCCCAGTCGACCAGTTGGTAGACGACGGGTCCGCTGCCGGCGGTGACGTCGGCCGGGTCGGGTCCGTTGCCGGCGACGGCGAACTGCCTGGAGCGGTCTTGGAACGTCCCGATCGACACCATCACCATGGTGGGGTCGATGTGGTTGTAGGCGAAGGCGAGGTGGCCGGCCCAGTAGCGGTCCGGATCGGCGCCCCCGTACCCGTTGGTGCCCTCCCGGAACCAGTTGCCGACGAGCCGGCCGTCGATGTCGTAGGTGAACCGTCCGCCGCGAGGCGCGGCGGTGCGCAGGCTGAGGTCGGCCATCTGCTGCGCGATCGGCTCCTCGAAGAACGCGAAGGTGTCGGGAACGTGGATCTTCCACGGCTCCTGGGCGTAGGAGGCGGGGTCGATCAGCCCGTCGGTGGTGAAGGCGGGGTCGACGAGGTTGTAGTCGACGTTGCCGGTGAACGTCCCGATGCGCTCCCCGGCTTCGACCGGGACGTCGACGGAGGCGTAGTTGCCGACGCCGGGGTCGAAGGCGGCGAGTCGGGGGATGAGCTCGCCGATGTGGATGAAGATCGACGACACGGTGCAGGTGTGCTCGATCACGATCCGGAAGTCGTCGACGATGCCTTGCGGATCCTCGGTGACCGGGGCGCCGAAGTGTTGGATCGAGGTGACCCTCCCGGCGCCGGGGGCGTAGACCGCGATCTCCCGGTCGGGCTCGACGAAGTTCTGGAAGTACTGGTGGTCCACCGGGGTGACGTGCGAGTCGGTCATCAGCCCGAACGGGGTGAGGTACTCGACCGCGTCGAGGTCGACCGGGGCGTGGGAGAAGGTCACGTCGCCGTCGCATGGCGCGGCGGTGGTATCGGTCGTCGCCGCAGGAACGGTTGTCGTTGGCGGGGCCGTCGCGGGGGAGACGGCGGTGGCGGCGGTCGTGGTGGTCACCGGAGCGGCCGGTGACGACCCGCTGCCGCATTCGGCGAGGAGCAGGAGTGCCCCTGTCGCCACGCTCAGTCGATGCATCATCTGGAATATGTCGGCTCGGGCGCCGCCGCGCTTGAAGGGGCCGGTGCCACCCGTCTGGCATGATGCGGAGGTGGATGATTCCGGTTTCGTCGCCGAGGTGCGCGGGAAGCGACGCTGCCCGTACTGCGGGGCGCCGGGACGTCGGCGGCGCGGGGCCGGGGGCGACGGATGGCGGCGCGTCTTGGTCTGCGAGCACGGGCACGAGTGGGTCCGTGGATCGGTGGGCCCGCTCAGGCGGCGCCGGTGGTGGCAGGGCCCCCGACGGACCGCCGGGGTCCTGCGCCGGGCGCGACGCGCCGAGCCGGCGCGCTGGATCCACCTGGCCGCGGTGCTGCTGGGCGTGGCGCTGGGGCTGCTGGCCGAATGGTGGCTCGGCTGGCCGTGGTGGGCCTTCGCCCTGGGGGTGCCCCTGGTGGTGTGGGGGATCTTTCTGGCGACGGCGGTGCCGTGGTTTCGTCTGTGGGGATGGAAGGTGGCGCGGGCCGAGATGTTCGGCGGCGACGAGCTCCGGGCGCGGCACGATCGGCTGGCGCGGCTGGTGGCGGCGGGGCGCGCCACCGCCTACGGGCTCCCTTCCGAGATGGGAGGGCGGCGCCGGCTACGGGGATGGGGGACGAGCGGGGATCGGGTCACCGCGGTGACGCTGGTCCATGGCGATCCGGTCGCCGGGCCCTGCGTCGAGGTCGGGTTCGACACTCGCCCGCGCGGCGAGCCGGGGCTGCGGGCTGAGCTGAGTGCCCGCGAGGGGCTCCCTGTCCCGGTGCCTTACGGCACAAGGCGCTGGGAGTCGTGCCCGATTCCGGTGGACGGCGTCGAGGTCGCGTTCCGCCTGCTGCGGTGGGAGCGGCGCTGGGTGGCGTATGCCGCGGTGGGTGGCGGCGTCGTGACGCTCGACGTGTTCGACTTCCCCGCCTCCGCGGTCTCGCTGGTGCGCCTCGACGACCTGACGCCCTACCTTCTCGCCTGATCGGCCCCTTCCAGCTCGTCGGCTTGGCTGAGCTGTCCGAGGGCGAGCCCGGTGAGCCGTTCCAGGTGGCGGAGCCGCTCGGCCGGGAGCCGGTCGATCCACTCGGTCCAGAGGCGCCGGGTCTGCGCCTCGGCACGGTCGTCGGGGTCGGCGCCCGGGTCGGGGAGGAGGAGGCGGCCGGTCTCGTCGGTCGGGGGTGGAGTGGCGCCGAACCACTCCGGTTCGGTGTTCCAGATGCCGGTCACCGACAGCACGAGCCACAGGTCCCGCTGGTAGGCGTCGTCCCGCCCGGCGGCGGCGATGGCGCGTTTCTCGTTGTCGTCGTCGAGGAGCTGGTGCAGGGCCCATTCCGCCGGTGCGCCCGCCGTCTGGGTGAGCAGCGTCGCCCACAGCGGCGCCGAGGCGGGCATGGCAAAGGTGGCGCCGGCGATGGCCGCTCCCAGGAGCGTCGCCGTCACGCGGTGGGCGGCGTCGGTGGCGGCGCCCTGTTCGACGAGGATCCGGGCACGGGTCTCGGTGATGCGTCCCGCTGCCGCCGCCAGGTCGTCGAGGACGGTCTCCTGTTCGGCGCCGGTTCGGGTGACGACCTCGGCGCCGATCCAACTGGCGACGAGGTCGAGGAGGGCGGCGACCGCCGCGTCGGAGGCGAGCACGTGCTCGAGGAAGCCGCGAAGGGCGGCCTCGTCGAGGTGGAGGTATGGGTTGGCGGGGAGGTCGTGGAGCGACCGGGGGGAGGTTCCGACCAGGCGCCGGCGGTAGGCGGCGCCGTCCCAGGCGTACCCGCTCGGGATCAGGGCCGGCAGATTGGTGCCGATCATGGCGACGGCGCCGATCGCCACCCCGTCCGGCAGCGGCAGGATCTCGCCGCCGAGGGTGTCGACCACCGCGGCGATGGCTCCATCGGCGGCGGCTTCGAGGTCGGTCCCAACCCAGGAACCGGCGGGATCGGCCGCAGCGCCGAGCTGGGCCAGGACCCGTCCCGCCGCGGTCCCGCCGTCCTGGTACGCGGTCGCCGGGGACAGCAACGCGGCGAGCGAGCCGCGCTCGGCGAGACGGCCGAGCAGGGCGACCGCGCAGGTGGTGTCGTGTCCCGCCGCCTCGAGCACGAGGGCCCGAGGGTCGGCGTTGCCGGGTGATCCGGGAGGGCCGAACGTCGCGGCGGTGGGGAGCGGCAACGGCATGGACAGGGTCCCGTACGGTTCGAGCACCGCGACCGCCATCGCCACCACGAAACCGTCGGAGAAGTGCCCGAATCGCAGCAGCTCGGCCGGATGGACCGCGAGCGACTCGCGGCGCCACGCCTCGACCAGATCGTCCGGCCCGAACCCGAGATCCCCGTACCGGGTCGCCCGGCCGAGCGCGGTCGAGATCGACGCCAGGACGGTGCGAGCCGCCGCCGCGTCGTCGGGGAAGGCGGAGGCGACGATCGAGGGGAGGGCGGCCACTCCGGACGGGCCGAAAGCGGCGAAGAGGGCGCGGGCCAGCGCCGCCGAGGAGTGGGTGTCGAGGTAGTGGGCGGCCGCTGCCAGCGCCTCAGGATCGTGGCGCCATCGCTCGAGGAAGGCGGGCGGTGGGGTGTCGCCGCCGGAGCCTCCGCCCACCGCGTCGAGGTCGAGCCACAGGTCGAAGGTGAGGATCCCCAGGTCGACGTCGAGGTGCATCCGGCCGTCGGCTTGTTCGAGCGCCGTTGCCCGCCGGGTCAGGTCGGCGCCCTCCCTGGCCGCCCAGCTCGCGGTGGCGTCGAGGTCGCGGTGGGCGGGATGCCACCGTCCCAGTGCCTGCATCGCCCTGGTGATGGCGTCGTGGCGGGTGCGCACCTCGCCGGCGAGGCTGTGGAGCCGCGCCGCGACGTCCCGCATACCCGCCGTGTCCCACTCCACACCGGTGCCCTTCGTCACTGTATAGTATTGTGAAACATCACTATATCGTGTCGAGTCGCATGAAGGAAAGGACGATGGCGAGCCGGCGAGACCTCGGTCATCTCATCGCGGCGCAGGCGGCGGCGGTCGCCGGCGGGGGCGCCGAGCTCCGGTGGCTGGCGACCCGGGTGGAGCAGGTGTGGGCGAGCCCCGACGGGGATCGGCTCCGCCTCGACGTGGCGCACCGGGCGTCCGCATTGGAGGAGGCCGCCGCCGATCTGCTCGCCTTCGGGCGGAGGATCGAGGCCGAAGCGGTCGCCGCCGCCCAGGAGGCGGCCGCCGAGGAGGCGGCCGCCCAAGAGGCTGCGGCGGGCGCCGAAGCCGAGCCGGTCAGCGCCGGGTCGGGTGCGGCAGCAGGAACCGGTAGGGGCGGCGTCGCACCCTGAGCTGCCAGGCCCGGTCGAGGCGACGCATCTGCTGCACCACCTCCCACATGAGGGAGATTCCCCGGTAGTAGAGGTCGACGTGGCGCGCCGTGAAGGGATGCTCCAGCCTGCGATGGGCGGCGGCCACGAAGATTGGGATCCACTGCGCCAGCCGTTCCTTGTGGAGGTTGGCGGCGACGTCGAGCAGGATCCGCCGCGGCCGGTAGAAGTGGCGGAGCACGAGGCGGGGCGCCGCCACCCGGGCCAGGCTGCGCACCCCCCACGGGAGGGATCGGACGAAGACGCCGACGTCGAGCTGTTCCCGGCCCCGCTCGTCGCGCAGCAGGGGGGTGGTGAGGTCGATGTAGCGGAGCCCGCCGTCGCCGTCGATCACCCAGTTGGCGAGCTGGGCGTCGAAGCCGACCCGGGGGCTCGCCACCCGCATCACGGCGTCGACGAGTTGGTCGGCGAGCACCCTCCCGGACGCCACGTCGCAGGCTCGCAGGTAGGCGGGGGCGACCCGCTCCGGCGGGTAGATCGGCTGGATGGCATAGGCGGGGCGGAGACCGTGCCGGGCCGGGAGCGCCCGCACCTCGGTGGGGGCGAGGCGCACTCCTGCCGCGTCGAGGTGTGCCGCGTACGCCGCGAAGACCCGCTGGTAGCGGTCGAGACCGGACTGGCGGCGGAAAGGGGGAAGCCGCTTGGCGGCGTAGGGGCCGCCGGGGGCGTCGAGCCGGAGCACCGAGCAGACCTCGCCGTAGCCGAGGACGTCGAGGTGGGACTCGTCGCCGGTGCGCAGGGCGCGCTGCACCTCGTCCTCGAGGGCGGCGAGGGCGTCGTCGAGCGTGGTCATCGGGGTGTCGGGGCGCCGCGGCGCAACACCGCGGTTCGGGTCGGGGCGAAGTCCATGCACTCTCGATCGGTTCGGGGCGGCAGCGAGTGTAGGTGTCACCGGGCGTGGACTCCGGCCGGAAGTATGATCGCGCTATGGAACAGGTGCAGTACGACCCGCACACCGCGCTCGTCGTCGTCGACGTCCAGAACGACTTCGCCGACCCGGGAGGGAACCTCTCGGTGATCGACGGGGCCGAGGTGGTGCCGGTCATCAACGCCGAGATCGCCAAGGCGCAGGCGGCCGGCGGTTTCGTCGTCTACACCGCCGACTGGCATCCGGAATCGACCCCCCATTTCGCCAAGGACGGCGGCATCTGGCCGGTGCATTGCGTGGCCGGCACCTGGGGTGCCGAGTTCCATCCAGGTCTCGTCGTCGAGGGACCGGTGGTGCGGAAGGGCTCGAACGGTGAGGACGGCTACTCGGGCTTCTCGATGGCCGATCCGGAGACGGGCGAGACGACCCCGACCGAATTGGCCGGGGTGCTGCGGGAACGGGACGTCACCACGGTGGTCGTCGCCGGGCTCGCCACCGACTACTGCGTCAAGGCAACCGCCCTCGACGCCATCGAAGAGGGCTTCGAAACCCTGCTGCTGCTCGACGGGGTGCGGGCGGTCGATCTGACGCCCGGCGACGGTGAGCGTGCCCTCGCCGAAGTCGAGGAAGCGGGCGGCACCCTCGTCTGAGGAGGCGTCGTCAGGAGACGGCGGCGCGTCGCTGCCGTCGCTCGTCGACGACCCCGGCCAGCACCGGCCGGAGCCGGACCCCGACCACCGCGATCACCAGCACCACGATTTGGGCGACCACGGTCGAGATCATGAACTGGAGGATCGCCAGCGATCCTCCCAGCACCGCGGCCGCCACCACCAAACCCCGCAGCGAGCCCTTCCCGCCGAGGATCACCACCAGGAACGAGTTGACGAGGA
>CAZQUB010000077.1:0-8617 GCA_964596225.1 uncultured Acidimicrobiaceae bacterium | reverse complement strand
GCCCTTCCCTTCGTCTCCCCACTGGGAGCCGATGAGGACGGTGGCCGGCATGTCGGAACCTCCAGGAGTGGACGTGGCGAAGTGTAGGCGGACGGCCCGTAGGGTCTGCCGTGCCGGCGACGGCGGCTTGTACACTCCCGCCCCGGGAAGCCGGGGAGACCATCGACATGCCGCGTATCCGCGCCGACAGCATCGAGGCCCACAAGGAGATCACGCGATCCGCCATCCTCGATGCCGCGGAGAAGGTGTTCCTCACGTTCGGCTATTCCGGCGCCTCGATCGCCACCATCGCCGACCTCGCCGGCATCGCCCGCACCACCGTGTACGAGTACCACCCGAACAAGGAGACGGTACTGCTCGCCGTGCTCCAGGACCGGGTCCCGCCGCTGATGGACCGCCTCGTCGACTCCCTGCCCGATGTGCCGGTGCATCAGCGCATGGAGGTGCTGTTCCGGGGGGCGTTCCAGCTGGCGCTGGATCACCCCGATCTGACGGCGCTGCTGTTCCGGGTGGGGAGGGAACTCCCCAAGCCGGAACGGGACCAGATGTGGCACACATTGGATCGGGTCACCGGCGAGCTGTACCGCCTGTGCAGCGTGGGGCTCGGTTCCGGGGTGTACGCCGCGACCTCCTCCACCACGTGCGGTCGGGCCGTCGCCGACCTGCTGGTCGGCGGGATCGACGAGTTGAGCCAGCATGACGACGTGCTCGCGGCGGCGCCGGCGATCCTCGCCGAACGGCTCGTGTTCATGCGCCAGGGATTGGGTGTCGGCCGCGCCGGCGTGAGTGGCGGGGCCTGATACGCTGCCAGTAGTGTCCCGCACCAGGTATCGTTCTGTCCCTCGCCGACGGGAGATCTGAGAGAACCTTGGAAGAGCAACCATCGACTACGCGCCGAGCGACTCGTCGCCCCGACGGGACACTCACCCTTCTCGCTGAATCCGCCGAACCCACGGTCCGCACCGAGGCGTTGCACTTCGCCACCGGTGGCGCCAACGAGTTCTGGGATCTCACCGACTATGTGCGCGATGTCGTCGGCCGCGCCGGAGTCCGTCATGGTCAGGTGACGGTCTACACCCCGCACACCACCACCAGCATCGTCGTCAACGAGTCGGAGACCGGGTTCCTCAACGACTTCCGCAAGGTCATCAGCGGCCTCGTGCCGGAAGACGGCTATTACGAGCACGACGATCACGAGATCCGCACCGAGAACCTCCAGGAAGACGAGTTCATCAACGGCCACGCCCACTGCCGGCAACTTCTCACCGGCCAGCCGTCGGTCACGATCCCGGTGGTGGACGGCGAGGTGCTCCTCGGCCAGTGGCAGCGCGTCATGTACCTCGAGCTGGACCAGGCCCGGGAACGGCGCGTTTTCATCCACGCCCAAGGCGCCTGAGCCGGACGACTCCCCGTCAGTCGCGGCGGGCGATCGCCGCCAGCGACGCCCCTGTCACCGTGACGTAGTCGTGCGGGTCGACCAGCACCTGGAGACCCTTGACCCCGGCCGACACCGCAATGCGGTCGAACCTCGTCGCCGACTCATCGAGCACTACCGGGAGCCGTTTCCGGGTGCCGAGGGCGGTCACCGCCCCCCGGCGGTAGCCGGTGAGCGATTCCACCTCCTGGAGGGGAGCGAGCGCCGCCTTGCGGTCCTGACGCTCCGCCGCCAGCGCTTTCAGGTCGAGGTCGGCGTCGCCCGGCACCACCGCCAGGCACGGTCCGGTGCGGTCTCCCTGTACCGCCAGAGTCTTGAAGACCTGGGCCGCCGGGAGCCCGACCAGTTCCGCGACCCGCGCCGCGGTGAACTCGTCGAGGGACAGCTCATAGGCGCGCAGCTCGTAGCGGATCCCCGCCTGCTCCAGGAGCCGCACCGCGTTGGTCTTGCGCCCTGCCACGTTCAGAGGGCGGCGCCCAGCTCGCCCCACCGGTCCGCCGCCGCCAGGTCGATCACCGTCCACGCCATGGCGAGGGCGCCGTCGCGGATGGCGGCGTCGCCGTCGGGGGTGATGGTGTGGGCCGCGAACTCCTTCTGGTGGTTGACCGCCGGCAGGCTGTGGATGTCCAGCATCGGGTGGATGCTCGGCACCACGTGGCTGACGTTGCCCATGTCGGTGGAGCCCGCCATCGGGGTGTCGGCGCCGCGCCGCGGCATGGACCGCCCCAGGGTGTCGGCGTTGGCGACGAACAGGTCGACGAGAACCGGATCGGAGATCAGGTCGACGTAGGGGTGACCCACCTCCTTCACCTCGACGGTGCAGCCGGTGGCGGTAGCGGCCGCCTCGAAGCACGCTTCGACCCTGCGCCGCAACTCGACGAGCCGGTCGGCGGTGGCGGAGCGCACGTACCAGGCCATCGACGTGAACCCCGGGATCACGTTGGGGGCGTCACCACCGTGGAGGATCACGCCGTGGACCCGGTCGGTCGGGAGCATCGACTGGCGCAACGTGGAGACGTTGACGTACGCCTGCACCGCGGCGTCGAGGGCGTTCACACCGAGCTGGGGCGCGAAGGCGGCGTGGGATTCCATGCCGCGGTACTCCACTTCGAGGTGGACGACGCCGAGCGCCGCCGGGTCGACCAGGTCGATGGAGGAGGGGTGGATCATCATGGCGGCGGCGGCGCCTTCGAACGCCCCGGCCTCGATGAGGTCGACCTTCCCGCCGTAGGCCTCCTCCGCCGGGGTCCCCAGCACCCGGACCCGGAACCCCATCTCGGCGGCGAGGGGGACGAGGGCGGCGCCGGCTCCGCAGGCGGCGGTGGCGATGATGTTGTGGCCGCAGGCGTGGCCTACCTCGGGGAGGGCATCCAGTTCGGCGCAGATGACGACCTCGGGACCCTCCGATCCTGCCCGGGCCGCGAACGCCGTCTCCAGACCGTAGGCGGGGTGGTCCACCTTGAAGCCGGCGGCGGTGAGGAAGGCGACGAGGTGGTCCGCGGTGTCCCGCTCCTCGTAGGCGACCTCGGGATGGTGGTACATCCAGCGGGACAGCTCCCGCAACTCCTGCTCGACGGCGGCGAAGCGGTCGGCGGCCACCTGTTTCGGGTCCATGGAAGCTCCGTTCGGCAGTGGGTCACAGGCTACCTGCCCGTATCATGGCGCTTTCTGCGAACCCCGGGAGGATCGGTGGGCGAGAACAAGGACCTGTTGAAGAAGCTGCACGAATCGACCCGGGATCTGCGGACCCGCATCAGCGGGGTGTACGAGGGGTTCGGGGACGTGTACCGCGCCGCCTACGCCGACGGGGCACTCCCGGCGAAGGTGAAGGAGTTGATGGCGGTCGCCATCGCGGTCCACGACGGCTGCGACGGGTGCATCGCATCGCACACCCGCAGCGCGGTCCGCAAGGGCGCCGGCGGCGACGAGATGGCCGAGGCGATCGGGGTCGCGATCCAGATGGGTGGCGGCCCGGCGTCGATCTACGCCTCGCGGGCATGGGCCGCCTACCTGGAGTTCGCCGAGGATCAGGCCTGATGGGCGCCGGAGGCTTGTGGGCCCGGTTTGCCTAAGCTCTGCCGTCCATGATGTTGCTCGCCTCGATCCCCTCACCGGCCCACAACACGATCGACATCGGTCCGCTCACGATCCACTACTACGGGATCATGATCGGCCTCGGGGTCCTCGTCGCCGCCCTGGTGGTGGAGCGGCGCTACGCCCGGAGCGGAGCCGACCCGTCGATCCTCGAGAGCATCATCCTGTGGACGGTGGGGATCGGGTTCGCCGGGGCCCGGCTCGCCTATGTCTCGACCCACACCAGCCGGTTCGTGGGGCGCTGGTGGTCGGTGTTCTTCATCTGGGAGGGGGGGCTTGCCCTCTATGGCGGCCTCACCGCCGGGGCCATCACCGCCCTGTACCTGTTGCGGAAGCGGGGCGGGGACATCGGGGCCTTCACCGACGCCGCCGCCATCGGGATCCCGCTGGCGCAGGCGATCGGGCGGTGGGGCAACTATTTCAACCAGGAGCTGTTCGGTACCCCGACCACCCTGCCTTGGGGGGTCGAGATCGCCCCGATCCATCGTCCGGCCCAGTACGCCGACGCCGCCACATTCCATCCCACCTTCCTCTACGAGTCGTTGTGGAACCTGGTGATCGTGGTGCCGGTGATCCTGGTGTTGGAGCGGCGCGGCAAGCTCGCCAAGGGGGCCGCCTTCCCCGTCTACCTGGTGCTGTATGGGATCGGGCGGTTCCTGATGGAGTTGATGCGCACCGACACCACGTTCCGGTTCCTCGGCCTGAGCCGCAACGGGTGGGTGTCGCTCGGCGCCGTCGCCGCCGGGGCGGCGCTGTATGCCGTGATCACACGCCGTAGTCGTCGCCCCGCCCCGTCGGATCCGGCCGCCGAGGAGCTCGATTGGCTGGAGCCGACCTGAGGTCACCGGGACGCCCGTCACGCGCCGAGGCGGCGCCGGGGGCGCCGCCTCGGGTCTGTGGACGTGAGAGCCGCTACATCGAGCCGTAGGTGCTCGATGGGGGCGTCGCCCCGGCCTCGCCTTCCTTCACCTTGGTGAAGATCTCACCGATGGCGCCGACGGATCCGAGGATCCCGCTCGTCTCCATCGGGAGGAAGATCTTCGTCGCCTGGCCGTTGGCCACGTTGACGAGGGACTCCAGGTAGCGGATGGCGATGACGTCGGGGGTGGCGTCGCCGTTGTGGATGGCGGCGAACACCCGCTCGATCGCCTGGCCTTCGCCTTCGGCGACGGTCAGCTTCTGGAACTTCTCGGCCTCGGCGACCTGCTTGATCGCCTCCGCCTGGCCTTCCGCTTCGAGGATGCGCGACTGCTTGACACCCTCGGCCTTGAGGATCTGCGACCGCTTCTCGCCCTCGGCCTCGGTCACGATGGCGCGCCGGTCCCGCTCCGCCTTCATCTGGCGGTGCATGGCGTCGGTGACGTCCGCCGGTGGATCGATCCGCTGGATCTCGACCCGGACCACCTTGGTGCCCCAGACGTCGGTGGCCTCGTCGAGGATGTCCCGCAGCTGGGCGTTGATGGTCTCACGGGAGGTGAGGGCATCGTCGAGGTCGAGGTCGCCGATGACGTTCCTCAGGTTGGTCTGCGCCAGCTTGGTGGCGGCGAGGACGAAGTTCTGCACGTTGTACACCAGCTTCACCGGATCGGTGGCCTGGTAGTACACGACGGCGTCGACCGTCACCACGACGTTGTCTTTCGTGATCACTTCCTGCGGCGGCACGTCGACCACGATCTCGCGCAGGTCGACCCGCCGGATGCGATCGATGAACGGCACGATCAGGTGCAGTCCCGGATCGAGTGTCTCCCGGTACTTCCCGAAACGTTCCACGAGCCCTTGCTCGTACTGTTTCACGATCTTGAGCCCGAGCGCCGCGTATACGACGACGAGGGCGACGAGTCCTCCGACCACACCTAGGGCAATCATCGGTCTTCCTCCTTTGTCAGTTGGTCTCCTGTTTCGATCTGTGACGTCATGAGGTGGGGATGTCGCGAGGCTCGACCACGAGGCGGGCGCCGCGCACGTCGACGACTCTCACCTCGGTGCCGATCGCGATGGCGTCGTCGAGGTCGGTGGTGGCACGCCATTGTTCCGTTTCGAGCCGGACCCGGCCGGTGCCGGCGATCCGGTCGACGGCCTCGGTGACGGTGCCGGTGGCGTCGACGTAGCGGTTGGCCCCCACCGGGTGCTGCGGCTCCTTGTCGCGCCAGGCGAAGCGCCGCATGCCCCACAGGGCGGCGATCGAGGTCGCCAGGAACACCATGACCTGGACCCAGACGGCGACGTTGAAGAAGGCGAGGACCGCGGCGGCGGCCGCCCCGATGGCGAACGGCAACATGAACAAGCCGGCGGTGATCATCTCCCCGATGCCGAGGATGACTGCGGCTCCGAGCCACACCCAGCGCCACGTTTCGATGTCGTTCACGGTTTCCTCCTTCGGTCCGACGGCGATCAAGATCACCACGACGACGACCAGTCCCAGCAGCCAACCGTAGGCGGACCAGCGCTCTCGCCGGACCCGGGCCCGGCGTTCCTGGCGCCGCCAGGCGTCGGGGGCTGCCGGGCCGCGGAACTCGGCGGCCCACGATTCGGCGAAGGCGGCGAGGTCGGGGCCGACCACGGTCTCCGGGTTCTTGCCGGCGAGCTGGGCCTCACGCAGGTGGGATTCGAGTTCGATCTTCATCTCCGCGACCCGTTGCTGCGGGACCTTGGTCTCGACCCAATAGCGACGGCAATCGGCGACGACCTCGTCGACGCTCATGCGCTCACCCACGTGCACCTCCATTCAGCACTTCCTCCACTCCGGCCGACAGACGCCGCCACTCGGTCGCCCATTCTGCGAGCTGCGACGTCCCCGCCTTGGCGATCCGGTAGTACTTACGGGGAGGTCCCCCGGTGGATTCGACGAAGTAGCCCTCGATGAATCCCTTCTTCTGGAGCCGGCTGAGCAGTGGGTAGATGCTTCCCTCGCTCACCAGGTGGAGTCCTCGGTGTTGCAGCTTGTCGACCATCTCGTATCCGTAGCTCGGTTCCTCCGCAATGACCGCCAGCAGGCACATGTCCAGGACGCCCTTCAGGAGTTGGGAGCTGTGATCCACGGCTTCGTCCTACCTTCGCAGAGTGCGCATGGGGTGTCGCTATCGTGCGTCGCCTGTTAGCTTGCGTTGCATATTACCTTGTCTAGCAACATATCACGCCCGGCCCCGACCGACAAGGGGAATCGTCGACCTCGCCGGGAGCTGCGGCGTCGTCATCGCCGTCCCGATCGAGGATCCGCGGGCGACTCCCGAGCACGGGGCCGAATGCCGTCGTGGACCGCCGGTCGCCGGGTAGGGTGAGGTGGAAGGCCATACGTCCCAATGGGGTTCGTCGCGACAGCGCCGTATGGGAAAGGTCGTGGGGTCGTACACGCGTTCGACGCGCCGGCGAGGAGGGGCCCCGATGCGGACCACCGACAGATCCGAGAGCCGACACACGCGGTTGCTGAACCTCGCCGCCAAGCAGATGGAGTATGCCGAGTCGCTCGGATTCTCCCGGATCCGGATGGGCGCCGAGGGCTTCACCGGCGACAAGGCCACGATCCACGGAAAGTCGGTCGTCAACTTCGGCCACTGTTGCTATCTCGGCCTCAACACCGACGAGCGCCTGAAACAGGCGGCCATCGAGGCGGTGAGGCATTACGGGGTGTCCTACTCGTCGTCACCCGCCTACACCGCGGTCCCCCTGTACTCGGAGCTCGAGGAGCTGATGAGCCGGATCGTCGACGCCCACGTCGTGCTGCCCACGACGACCACACTGGGACATCTGGCGGCCCTCCCGGTGCTGGTGGCGCCGGACGACCCCGTGTTGATGGACGCCCAGGCCCACGCCTCGCTGCAGCTCGCCGCCGACGTGCTGCGGGGGCGGGGAAGTGAGGTCTCGCTGCTGCCCCACAACGACCTGCAGGCTTTGGAGCGAGCCGTCTCCAAGGCGGCGGAAACCCACGATCGGGTGTGGTACATCGCCGACGGGGTGTACTCGATGCACGGCGACACCGCCCCGGTGAAGGAGATCACCGCGCTGCTCGACAGACACCCGGAGCTGCACGTCTACTACGACGATGCCCACGGCTTCGGCTGGCAGGGCCTGCACGGCCGGGGCCACGTGCTCAACGAGGTGCCCTTCCACCCCCGCACCGTCGTCTCGGCAGGCCTGTCGAAGTCGTTCGGCAGCGGCGGAGCGGTGCTGGCCTTCCCGGATCATGACGACGCCCGCCGTGTCCAGCTCTGCGGCACCACCCTCAACTTCTCGGGCCCGATCCATCAGGCGGTGCTGAACGCCGCCATCGCGTCGGCCCGCATCCACCTCTCACCCGAGCACGAGGAGCTGCAGGCCCGGATGCGCGCCCAGATCGAGCTCACCAAGACAGAGCTGGTGCGGCACCAGCTCCCGGTGCTGTCCGTTGCCAGCACCCCGATCTGGTACGTGCGGCTCGGCGCCCCCGATCGGGTGGCGGAAGGAGCCCGCCGGGTGTTCGAAGACGGCTTCTATGTCAACGTGGCCTCCTACCCCGTGGCCTCGCTCAAACACGGGGGCCTGCGGTTCATGAACTCCCTGCAGCACAGCGACGACCAGATCCTCAGTTTGATCGACTCGCTGGCACGGCACGTTCCCGAGGTCATGGACGACGCCGGCGGAGACGTCGATCTTCGTTCGTACGAGTAGGGACCTGGGAATCTCCCCTAGGGACCGTCCCGCAGGGATGCTTCACCGCGGCCCACCTACGGCCGATACCAGCAGGGATGCAGGTCGCTCGTCTCGAATCGCGTGGTGACGAAGTGCGCATGCCGCCGCTGGACACGCCTCGGTGGGCGGTGGTCGTGCTGATCCTGCTCGCCCTCGGAATCCCTGCCGTGCTCCTGTTCCCAGACGCCGGGGAGGCCGTTGGCTCCGCTGGCATCTTGTTGGGCAACGTTGCCGCCGGCGCCGTCTTCATCTCCAAGGCCCGTGCCTTCGAAGGCCGGGAACGCATGGCCTGGTCGCTGGTCGGCGCCGGCCTTCTCATCGCCGGTCTCGGGGTGGCGACGGTAGGCATGATGCAGCTCTTCCCGGTCTCGGTGCCGGCCTTCGGCCCGCTCGACCTCTTCTTCATCGCGGCATACCTGGTCG
>CAZQUB010000076.1:0-8764 GCA_964596225.1 uncultured Acidimicrobiaceae bacterium | reverse complement strand
ACGGGGCGATGCGCAAGGCCGAGGGGGTGCTGTCGGAGCAGCTCGCCCAGGAGGGGCTCTTCGTCATCGCCGACGGGCCCATCAACGACCTCTCCGCCACCGAGAAGGTCGGCTACGTCAAGACCCACCGCGCCCCCTACCTGTCGCCGGCGACGATGCCGGTGGTGGGCCGGCTCCGCTCCGGGGAGCGCACCCCGCTGTTCCTCATCGGGAAGGGTGGCGCCTATCCCCGCTACTCGTGGTACCAGCGCCTCGCCATCCTCCCCGGCGGCCACTCCTGGACCGGGGTGGTGCGGGCCGAGGTCTCCAGCCACCTCGACCTCGCCACCGCGGTGCGGGTCGCCGACCGCACCGCCGCGGTGCTGCCTGCGGTCGGTTCCGAGCCGCAGGTGGAACCGCGGGCCCCGCAGAATCTGGTGCCGATCGCCGCCCTGGAGCGCGAGTTGCGTCGCCGGCTCGGTGACCCGGGATTCGTGTTCCGTGCGCTACGGTCCGCCGTGATGAACCAGCAGACCGCAGGATCCGCCCCATGAGCGACGCCTCCCGTCCCGCACCGAGCCCGGTCGACGCGGTGGGCCGGGTCCTCGGCACCCAGCACACCTCCACCCGCGAGTTCCGGGTGGTGCTCGACGACGACGACTACCTCCAACTCGACGACCTGGTGGTGGTGCGCACCCAGGTGCCCAAACAGGGCGAGGTCCGCACCTACGGCATCGTCACCGAGGCCGAGGCCATCTACGAGGGGGCCAGCTTCGAGAGCGACACCCACCGCATCGCGGCCGAGGGCATCCTGCCCGGCTCGAAGGTGCGCTCCGCCCAGGTGGCGGTGACCCGGCTCGACCCCGAGGTGTGGGTGTCCCCCGATCCCGGCGAGGTGGTGGAGCGGGCCCGGGGCGAGGAGCGCCGCAAGGCCCTCTACGTCGACGAGATGGGGCGGCCGCTCCCGGTCGGGTTGGGCCGCGACGGCGAGCCGGTCTACGTCGACCTCGACTTCTTCGACGGCCGCAAAGGCGGCCACATGTCGATCTCCGGCATCAGCGGGGTCGCCACCAAGACCTCGTTCGCCCTCTTCTTCCTGCGCCTCCTCACCGGGCGCCCCGACGTGGTGGGGGAGGGCGCCGCCAACCTGCGGATCCTCGTCTTCAACGTCAAGGGCGAGGACCTGCTGTGGCTCGACAAGCCCAACCGCTACTTCGACGAGACCGCCGCCGAGGCCTGGCAGCAGCTCGGCGTCGCACCCGGCCCGTTCCCGTCGGTGTCGATGTGGGCGCCGGCCCGGCCCCGCTCCGGCGACGTGGTGGTCCCCGACACTGGCGGCCGGCAGGAAGGCGTCGCCGCCTTCGCCTGGACCCCCCGCGAGTTCGTCGACGAGGGTCTGCTGCGCTTCCTGTTCACCGACGCCTCCGACAGCCGCAACCAGATCCCGTTCATCGAGGAACGGGTGCGCTCCCAGCTCCGCCGCTTCGCGGTCGACGTCGCCGGAGAGCCGGGGGCGATCGTGCTGCGCGACCCGAGCGAAGGGCACCGACCCGGGGACGCGGTGACCCCCAACCGTGGCGAGCGGGTCATCCGGGAGCTGCGCGACCTGGTCGCCGCCATCGAGGAGTTCGTCGACCCCGAGGACGGGGAGAGCGCCCCGGACGGCCGCTGGACCGGCCGGGTCCAGGCCGGCACCATCTCGGCGTTCGTGCGCCGCCTCCACTCCGCCTCGCACCGTCTCGGCCATCTGGTGACGGCGGGGGAGAGCCGCCGCATCGACCGCACCGCCGCCCAGGTGACCGTGGTCGGCATCCAGTCCCTCCACGACCTGGGGCAGCGGTTCGTGGTGGGGGCCATGCTGGCGGAGACCTTCACCGAGAAGGAGCAGACCGGCCAGCGGCTCCCGCTCTCGGTGATCGTGCTCGACGAGCTCAACAAGTACGCGCCACGGGAGGGCACCAGCCCGCTCAAGGACATGCTGATCGACATCGCCCAGCGGGGCCGGTCCCTCGGGGTGCTCCTGGTGGGGGCACAGCAGACCGCGTCGCGGGTGGCGCCCGAGGTGATGGAGAACGCCGCCATCCGGGTGGCGGGCCGGCTCGACGCCGCCGAGGCGGAACGGGCCGAGTACGGCTGGATGCTGCCGTCGACCCGGGCCAGGGCCCGCCTCCTCAAACCGGGCACGATGGTGGTGAGCCAGCCGGCGATCCCGGTGCCGCTCGTGGTCGACTTCCCGTTCCCGCCGTGGGCGACCCGCAAGGAAGAGGTCGACGTCGGCGGCGACGACCCCTTCGCCGGCCTGTGACGATGCGCCGGGTCGCAGGGTGAAGATCCTCCACACCTCCGACTGGCACGTCGGCAAGCGCATCGGCCGCTACGACCGCTCCGACGAGTACCGGGCCGCCATCGCCGAGGTCGCCGCCATCGCCGACCGGGAACAGGTCGACCTCGTGGTGCACAGCGGCGACCTGTTCGACCGGCCGATGCCGCCGATCGAAGCCCTCGACATCGGGCTCGGCGGTTTGGTGCGGCTCGGCGACCACGGGCGCCGCCCGGTGGTGGTCATCGCCGGCAACCACGACTCGCCCGGTCTGTTCGAGGCGCTCGCCCCGTTCCTCCGCGAGCAGTCGATCCACCTGGTGGGGGCGATCAAACGCCCCGACGAGGGAGCGGTGCTCGACCTGGAGACCCCGGGGGGGAGGGCGGTGGTGAGCTGCTTCCCGTTCCTGCGGGAAGGGCGGGCCTTCCACGTGTGGGAACCCACCGAGGAGCACTACAAGAAGTACGCCGACCGGCTCCGGGCCATCTCCGAGGCCTACAGCCGCCACGCCGACGAGCTGGCCGGCACCGACGCGGTGACCCTGCTGGTGGCGCACTTCCTCGTCGGCGGCGCCAAGGTCCACGGTCACGGGGCGCCCCGCGGGGAGCGGGAGCTCCACATGGGCGAGGCCTACACCGCCACCGCCGAGGCGATCCCACCCGGACCGCAGTACGTGGCGATGGGTCACATCCACGCCCCGCAACCGGTGCCGGGGGCCAAGGTCCCCGCCGAATACGCCGGATCGCTGCTGGAACTCGACTTCGGGGAGGCCGGGGAGCAGAAGAGGGTCGTCATCGTCGACGCCGAACCCGGCATCCCGGCGTCCCGCCGCTCCATCCCCCTCAGCGCCGGGCGCCGCCTGGTGCGGGCCAAGGGGACCTGGCAGGAGATCATCGTCCGCGACGACGTCCACGACGCCTACCTCGACCTGACGGTGGAGACGGCCGGACCCGACCCGGGACTGGCCGACCGGGCCCGCCAGGAGTTCGAGCATCTGGTGAAGGTGCGGGCCGAGTACCCGCGGGCCGAGACCGAGCAGGCGTCCCGGGGCGGGCGCAGCCTCGACGAGCTGTACGCCGCCTACGTCGAGGAACGGGAGGGGGTGGCTCCGCCACCCGAGCTGCTGGCGGTGTTCCGGGAGCTGATGGAAGAGGCCGGCTATGCGGCCCCTTGAACTGCGGATCCGCAACTTCCGCTCCTACTTCGGTGCCGAGGCCGCCTTCGACTTCCGGGGCCGCCGCCTGGTGGGGGTGGTGGGGCCGATCGGGAGCGGCAAGTCGTCCCTCCTCGACGCCATTTCCTTCGCCCTCTACGGCAAGACCCCCACCGTGGCGCGAGGCACCACCGCCCTCATCCACCAGCGGGCCGGGGAGGGAGCGGTTTCGCTGCGCTTCGAGGTGGAGGGCGAGGTGTGGGAGGCGGTGCGGTCGCTGCGCCGCAAGGGCCAGTCCCAGCACGCCCTCTACCGCTACGCCGCCGACGAGGCGGACATCGATCCGGTGGAGACCATCACCCAGGAGGGAGACGTCAACGCCCGGGTGGTGGAGCTGCTCGGGCTCGAGTTCGACGCCTTCAGCCGCTCTGTGCTCCTCGCCCAGGGCCGCTTCGCCGAGTTCCTCCAGGCCCGCCCCGGCGAGCGCGACAAGGTGCTCAAAGGCGTGTTCGGGCACGACCGGGTCGACCGGATGCGGGAGGTGGCGAAAGAACGGCTGGGCGCCATCGGCGTGGAGATCGAGAAACTGGCGGTGCGAGTCGAGCAGCTCGACCGGGTGGCGGCCCGCATCGAGGAGCACCGGGCCGCCATCGCCGCCGCCGAGCAGCGCCTCGCCGAGCTGGAGGCGATCGAACCGGAGCTGGCGGCGCTGGCGGACACCGCCGCCGGGGCCGCCAACGAGGTCGCGGCCACCGAGCAGCGCCTCACCGAGTTGCGGGAGCTGGCCCGCCGCCTCCCGGAACCTGCCGCCACCGGCCGCCTTCTCACCGAGGCCGCCAACGTCGCCACCCGTCGCGAGGCCCTCGCCGCCGAGCTCGAGAAGGCCCAGGCCGCCGCGGTGGCAGCCGAGGCCGGGCTGGCCGCCGCCGCGGAAGCCGGCATCGCCAGGCAGCTGGAACGGGGATCCTCGCTGGCGGCCACCATCGACGCCCACCGCAAGGCGGACGCGGCGGCCGCCGGCCGCCGGGAGCGCCTGGCGCAGCAGGTGACCAAAGCCGAGGCAGACCGGGCCGGTGCCGCCCAGCGGGTGGCGGCGGCACAGCAGGCCCTGGCGGAGACCGAGCAGCGGGTCGCCACCGCGGCGGCAGGTGTGGAGCAGGCCCGGCAGGCGCTCCACGCCGCCGAGCACGCCAACATGGCCGAGGTGCTGCGGGCAGGTCTCAGGGTGGGGGAGCCGTGCCCGGTGTGCGCCCGGGAGGTGGCCGAGATGCCGCCGGCGGGGGAGGGCGGCGACCTCGACCCTGCCCGGTCCGACCTGGAACGGGCCCGGCGCGCCCACGACGAAGCCGCCGCGGCCCTCACCCGGGCCGCCGCCGAGGCGCAAGGTGCCACCGAGCGGCTCTCGTCGCTCGAGGACGGCGCATCCGCCCTGGCGGCGCAACTGGCCGCGGCCGAGGCCGACAGCGAGGAGGCCGCCGCCGCACTGGAGACGGCCACCGCCGAGTTCCGCGACCTCCTCGGAGACGGGGAGCCGCAGCAGGTGGTGGAGGCCCGCCGTGAGGAATACCGGGCGATCCAGGAGGCGGCGGCGCAGGCCCGCAAGGCGGTCGACCGGGTGCGAAGCGAGCACGATCAGGTGATCGAGGATCAGCAAGGCGCCGCCAAGGAGGTGGGGCGCCTCCGGGTCGAGCTGGCGGAGATGGCGGCCCGTCTCGACGTCCCGCTCGCCTTCGAGGACGACTCTCCCCAGGCGGTCGGGGCCGCGCTCGAAACGCTGCGGACGCTCTGGCAGGAGGCGACCGCCGACCTCGAGCAGCGCCGCGACACCGCCCGCGGCCGGGAGGCCGAGGCGCGCCAGGCTCATGCCGACCTGCGGGCCGAGCACGGGGTGGAAGGAGACGCGGCGACGGTGGTGGCGGAGGTGAAGGCCCAGCTCGAGCTGCGGGAGAGCGGGCTGGCGGCCGACGAGGCGGAGCTGGCGGCCGGGGACGACCTCATCGCGGCCCGCGACACCCTCACCGCGCGGCGAGACCGCTACCAGCGCATCGCCGCCGACCTCACCGACTCCAAGTTCGTGCGATTCCTCCTCGACGAGGAACGGGCCCGCCTCGCCGAGCTGGGGAGCGACCATTTCCAGCGGCTGTCATCGGGCCGCTACCGCTTCTCGGAGGACGGCGTCTTCGACATCGTCGACCTCACCGCGGCCGACGCCCGGCGCAAGGCGGACAGTCTCTCGGGTGGCGAGACGTTCCTGGCCTCTCTCGCCCTCGCCCTGGCGCTGGCCGAGATGGTGGCCCGCACCGGGGGCCGGCTCGATTCTTTCTTCCTCGACGAGGGATTCGGGGCGCTCGACCCCGAGCACCTCGACCTGGCGATGGAGGGGATCGAGGCGCTCGTCACCGACGCCGACGACCGGCTGGTGGTGGTGGTGAGCCACGTTCCCGAGATGCACCAGCGCATCGAGGATCTCATCGAGCTCGACCGTGACCCCACCACCGGAGACACCAGGGTGATCAGCGCCTGAGCGATCGCGCCGAGACTCGCTCAGCAGCACTCGACCGGAGCGTCGCTCGCCATCGCCGGGGCGGGGCAGGCGGCGGCGGGCCGGTGGGAAACGGTGTCGCTCTCGATCTCGTGATCGGCCTGCCGGAGGAGGGCGTACCGCCTCCGGCGACGGAGTGCGGCCCCCAACCGGGCCCGCTGGGCCTCTCTCAGCCGCTCCGCCTGAAGATCCTTCGCCAACTGGTAGTGCAAGTGGTACATGGTCCCTCCCTCTTCCTGAACCGTTCCCGGTGCCGGCCCTCGACACCAACAATGTAACGAGCTATATTGGGTTTACTCGTCAACCATACCGGAGCGAGAGTAACGAGTCAACATGAATATTGCACATCACGCAGAATCGGGAGCCGCCCTGGGGGCGGACCTCGTCAACACCTACGGATGGGTATCCGGCACCGAGTTCCTCAACGATGACACGACGGTGCGGACGTTGGCGGACACCCACGGCGTGGCACCGGGAGACGACGTCGGCGAGGGCGACATCTCCCGGATCCGGGCGGTGCGCCCCGTGCTGCGGGAGGCGTTCACCTCCGATGACGAGGAGGCGGTGGTCGCCACCCTCAACGGGCTCCTCGCCGAAACCCGGCCCGTGCCGATGCTGACCCGCAACGACGAAGGGGAGTGGACGATGGAGCATCCTGTCCCCGACGGGAGCACCGCCGACCGTCTCATTGCGGCCGCCGCGGTCGGCCTCCTCCTCGAGATCGGCGAGCACGGGCTGCGGCGCCTCTCGGTGTGTGCCGCCGACGACTGCCTCGACGTGATGGTGGACACGTCCCGCAACCACTCCAAGCGCTACTGCAGCCCCGACGTCTGCGGCAACCGGGCCACCACCCGCGCCTATCGGGCGCGCAAGGCGGCAGCCTCCGACGAGTGATTGGCCGCCGGCGGCGGCACGGTACGGTGAGGGCCCACGAACAGGAGGCAATCGAATGAAGATCGCGGTGGTGTCCAACGACGGCGAGACGGTGAGCCGGCATTTCGGCAAGGCCCACTGGTTCGTCGTGCTCACCGTCGAGGACGGTGCGGTGACCGCTCGGGAGATGCGCGAGAAGCGTCCCGCCTCCCAACCCGGCCAGGGCGAGGAGGCCGACGGCCAGGGCGCCCGCTCCATGGTGCTGGTGTCGGACTGCCGGGCCGTGGTCGCCGGCGGCATGGGGACGGGGGCGGTTGCCCGCCTCCGTGACCTGGGACTGGAGGCGATCGCCACCGACGAGCGCTCCGTGGACGAGGCGGCCCTCCGCTACGCCCGTGGCGACCTCCCGCATCACGACGATCGGGTCCATGCCGGGGGCGGCGGCCGGGACCAGGTGCGGTTCGAGCCCTCCTAGACGAGGAGCAGCTTCGAGATCCGGCGACCGGCGACCGCCAAGCCGATGGTCCCCATCGCCACCAGGACAGCGGCGTGCCCCACCATGGTGATGTCGAGAACCCCGAGGGTGAGGCCCCGGATCAACTCGATCCCGTGGTACAACGGCGAGAAGCGGGCCACCACCTGGAGCCACGTCGGGTAGATGGCGAGCGGGAAGAACGTCGCCGAGAAGAGGAAGAGCGGGAGCGTCGCCAGGGTGACCAGATCGAGGTCCTGCCAGCTCCGCATGAAGGTGCTGCACGCCATCCCGACCGCGGCGAAGGCGAAGCCGACCAGCACCGCCGCCGGGAGAGCGAGGATGCCCCACGGGGATTTCACCAGCCCCATCACCGCCATCACCACGAGGAACCCGACCGCGTAGAAGGCGCCTCGCATCAACGACCACGTGATCTCACCGACCGCCACGTCGTCGGGTGTCATCGGGGTGGCGAGCACCGCGTCGTAGACCTTGCCGTACTTGAGCTTGAAGAAGATGTTGACGGTGGATTCGATCACCGAGCCGTTCATCGCCGCCGCCGCCATGAGTGCAGGGGCGGCGAAGGCGGCGTACGGCACCGGGGTGCCGTCGGGCCCGACGACGTCGCCGACGAGGCGGGCGATCCCCACCGAGATCGACAGCAGGTAGAAGAGGGGCTCGAAGAACCCGGAGATGATGACCACCCAGACCTGCCGGTACACGTAGAGGTTCCGTTCCACCAGGTACAAGGCGCGGCGACTCCCGAGCCGTCGTGGCAGGACGCGGGCGGCGAGTGACAGCGCCGTCACGAGATCATCCGTTTCCGGAGGAACCGCACCGCCAGCCAGCCGCCGACCAGGGCCCACACCAGTAGGTAGCCGGTCTGAAGGGCGGGGGAGATCGTGGTCTCCAGCCCGAGGGCGACCCGGCGGGTCAGCTCGACCCCGTGCCACAACGGGGTGGCGTAGGCGATGGGATGCATCCAGCCCGGCAGCTCGGCGACCGGGAAGAAGGTGCCGGAGAACAAGAACATGGGGACGATGCCGAACCGGAACATGGCCGCCAGACCCTGCGGGTCCTCGAGCCGGGCGGTGAAGGCGGTGATCGCCCCGGCGAACGCCATGCCGGTGAGGACGGCGGGCCCGATCGCCAGCAGCCCCACCCCGAGGGAGACGGCGCCGAAGAGGGCCATCACCACCACGAACGCCACCGAGGTGAGGGTGAGCCGCGCCGCCACCCAGGCGAGATGTCCCATCACAAGATCGCGGACACCGAGGGGAGAGGCGAGGGTCGCCTCGTAGGTGCGGATCCACTTGATGCCGGCCATCACCGGGTAGGCGGCATCCCCGGCCGCGGTCTGCATGGCGGTCGCCGCCAGCAGCCCCGGCGCCAGGAACATGAGGTAGGTCATGCCTTCGAGGGTGG
>CAZQUB010000075.1:0-9014 GCA_964596225.1 uncultured Acidimicrobiaceae bacterium | reverse complement strand
CCCCAGGGGGGACGAGGGGGCCTGCGCAGTCCCGGGTGGATCACCCAGGCACCGGGTCATGGTACCCGAGAATCTGGCGTGAAGGCGAGCCGGGATCGGGGATATCTCCCTTGCTAGACCGGGATGGGTCAGAAGACCTCGACGGCGCCGTTGTCGTGCCCGCGCCATCGGCCGGAGGAGGTCCTGCGCAGGCGGGGCGGCGCAGGAGGCGTTGACCGATTCGGAAGATTCAGGGACGATGGTGGGCCTTGTGATGGCGCGACAGGTTTCTCCGGCGGTGTGCCGGGGACGGATCATGGCGGTGATTGATGACAGACAGTGGACTCCCGGCCGACGAGCAGGTGGCCGAGGCTCGTCTCGGTGCCATCGCCACCGAGTTGGGGATCGGTGGGTTGCAGCGCCACATCTTCCTGTGCGCCGAGCAGACCACGCCTCGCTGTTCCAGCTACGGCGAGAGCGGCGAGGTGTGGCGCCATCTCAAGGCGCGCCTCAAGGAGTTGGGTCTGGCGTCGGCGCCGCCGGCGTGGCGTGGTGAGGCCCTCTTCATGCCGCCCCCGGAGACGACCCGGCCTGGCGGGACGGTGCTGCGCACCAAGGCCGACTGTCTGCGGGTGTGCGAGCGGGGCCCGATCGCCGTGGTGTACCCGGACGGGGTCTGGTACCACTCGGTGTCGGTGGACGTGATGGAGCGCATCATCGTCGAGCATCTGGTGGGTGGGATCCCGGTCGCCGAGTACGTCTTCGCGGTCGATCCGCTGGAGGCTCCTGCCGCGGCGCCATCCGTGGACACGTAGGCTCGGGTTCATGAAGCACCTCTTCCGGCTGGCGCGCTGGACCCTGTTCGGCTGGTTGCTGTGGCGTCTCTTCGGCCCCGAGGTGGAACCGCGCTACGACGGAGTGCAGCGACGCCCCCTCAAGGTCCCAGGTCGGACCGTGTTCGCCGGCGATCTCGAGATGTTCGTGCGGGAGGCGGGACCTCCCGACGGGCCGCCGCTGGTGCTGATTCACGGCTGGAATCTCGACGGGGAGATGACGTTTCACCGCATCGTCCCGGCGCTGGCGGAGCGGTTCCGGGTGATCATGCCGGACCTGCGGGATCACGGGAAGACCGATTGGCCCCGGGGAAGGTTCGAGATCGAGGATCTCGCCGACGACGTGGCCGCCACCCTCGACGCCCTCGGGGTGGAGGGGGCGACGGTGTTCGGGTATTCGATGGGCGGCATGGTGGCCCAGTGCCTCGCCGACCGCCATCCCCGTCATGTCGCCCGCCTCGTCCTGGCCGCCACCGCGGCCCGCCCCATCCCGCAGCGGCGGGCACTGACCCGGGTCGCCTTCTGGCTGGGCCGGGCCATCGCCCGGGTGAGCCGTCAGGAGGCGGCGACGATCACTTCGGAAGTGCTGATCCGTAGTGGCGCCATCGAGCCGGCCCATCTCCGCTGGATGTACGCCGCGTTGATGCGGCGGGACGCCACCCTGTACTACGAGGTGGGTGGAGCGATCTGGCGGTTCGACGCCACGGGCTGGGTGGGATCGCTGGCGATGCCGGCGATGGTGGTGATCCCGACTCGGGATCAGGTGGTGCCGCCGGAGGCGCAGCGGGAGCTGGCGGCGCTGCTCCCGGATCCGAAGGTGGTGGAGATCTCGGGTGGCCGCCACGAGGCGGTACTCAACCGGTGCGACGAGTTCGTGCGGTTGCTCACGGAGTTCGCGGCCGGCTAGGCGGTGCCGGAGCCTTGGTCGGTGGTGAAGGCTCGAGCCACCTTGCGGACGGTCTCGGGGCTGCGGCCCCCGTTGAGCCAGTTGAGCGGCGACAGGGTGGAGAGGTCGGGGTTGGGGCGCACCAGCCAGTCGGCGACGGCGGCGGGGTCGAGGCGGTGGGCGAGAATCTCGACGACGGAGGCGATGTCCTCCCGGACCCCGTGCTCGTTGAACTGGAAGGCGCAGTAGACCTCCTCGAGCCAATCGCCGCCGAGGCGGATCAGCCCGGGATGGACCTGGAGCTCATGGGTCGACATGACGGCCCGCCGAGCGGCCTCGCCGCGGGTCCAGAAATGCCCGGTGAGAACGACCTCGCTCATCCGCTACGCGGCCGCCTCCCCCCGCTGCGGCCGGTGGCCGGTGTCTGCTGGTCGCTGTCGTTGCGTTCGGGCGCGGTGTGACCGGATGGCACGACAACCATCTGCTCAACGCTAGCCGTGTCGCGATGCGCCCCGGTTGACCTGGGTCGGGCGGGCCTCAGATCTTGTTGAGGAAGGGGGTGAGGGCGGCGGCGAGTGCTTCGGGAGCTTCCAGCACCACGTTGTGGCCGGCGCCCGAGATGATGATCGGGGTGGAGCCGACCACGGCCGCCATGTCGGTGGCGAGGTCGGCGTAGTCGGGATCCTGGTCGCCGGCGACGAAGCACATCCGGGTGGTGAGGGCGGTGAGGGCGTCTCCGGCGTAGCGGGTGGTGCCTTGCCCGTAGCCGCGCAGCGCCGCCGCCAGCCCGGCGGCGGTGTTCTCGCCGCGTATCCGGCGGTCCCTTTCCCGCGCCTCTTCGGTGACGCCGTGGGCTCGGAGCCGGGGGTGGGTGAGCCAGGCATCGAGGAAGGCGTCGAGCCCGACCGCCTCGATGTGGGCGGCGAGGAGGGCGTCTTGGCTGAGGCGGGCCCTGCGTTCCGGTTCGGGGAGTCCGGGGGAGGTGGAGATGGCGACGAGGCGCTGCACGAGGTTCTCGTGGGTGACGAGGAGTTGGAGGGCGACCCGGCCGCCTTGGGAGTATCCGAGCACCGGGAGGGGCCGGGGGAGGGTGGCGAGCCAGGCGGCGACGGACTCGACCGCGGTTTCCATGGTGATCGGGGTGACTTCGGTGCGGCCATGGCCTGGGAGGTCGGGGGCGAGGATGGTGCGGTCGAGGGCGGCGGCGAGGTCGGCGAACATGCCGCCGTGGAGGGTGAAGCCGTGGAGGGCGACGAGCGGGGGCCCGGATCCGGGGTGGGTCCGGACGTGGAGGGGACCGAAGGGGGTGGCGGCGAAGGAGGAGGTGGTGGGCACGGCAGGGGCCATGGTACGTGGCCGTGGCCGATGTGAATCACACCTCGGGGTCGGGGAGGAAGTGGCGGAGGGCGAGGATGATGTCGTCGTAGCTGGTGACGGTGAGAGTGAGCCGGGACGGGGAGCCGGTGATCTCCCAGTACCCGGCCGGTCCTGCGTCGAGCACGGTCAGCTCGGCGACCCGCCGGCCGCTGGCGCGAGAGACCCACACCGCCTGCACCCGCCACACCCGGCGGCGGTGTTCGAGGGCGATGAGGAGCCGGTCGGCCCATCGAGGCTCGACCCCGGATGCGACGAGCTGCTTCATCGCCGTGGTCGGTCGTTCACCGACGAGGAGTTCGGCGTCGACCAGGAGGTCGGCGGCGACGGTGACGGCGCCCGGGAATGGCGGCGTCGGTCGTGGCCCGGCGCCCACCACCCGGGTGAGGTGGAAGGGCAGCCAGTCGGGTTCGACCCGGTGGAGCCGGACCCTCTGCCCGTCGATGATCTCGCTTTGGACGGCGCGGCGCCGGCTGCACCAGAACGTGGCCAGCTCGGGGGTGCGGCCCCCGGCGACGTCGACCGTGATCACCAGGCCGGGCTCGGTGACGACGTCGAGCATGGCGGTGGCGGCGGGGTGGAGCCTGCCCCCCGAGGTGATACCGGACAGCTCGAGAGGGGCGGTGTCGGCCGGCTCGGCGGCGCTTCCGGCGTGGATGGCGAGCAGCACCGGCACCAGCCGGCGCGGCACCGTCACCGTTCCGCGAGCCGCGTCGAGCACGGTCTCGGGGCGGTCCACCGAGGCCTGGGTCAGGGGCACGCTCACGACGGTCCCGCCGCCGCCGGGACCGGGCCGAGGGCGAGGATTGCCCACACCCCAGACGCGTCGCTGGCACGGAGCGCGTACTGCATGACGTGGACGTGGCCGCCGGCAGCGGTGGCCTGCACCGTGGCCTGCAGCACCGTGTCGGCGCCCTCTGGGTGACCGGTGGCGGCCACCACCGCGACGTCGGTGTAGGGCGCGGGCCGGATCGGGGTGATCCCGGCCTCGGGGGTGGCGAAACGGCTCGGGTCGCCCGCTCCGGTGAGGAGGGCGGTGAGGAACTGGTCGGCGGTGGTGAGGAGGGCGTCGGGGACGGCTCCCTCGGTCGCCGCCGGTGAGGCGGGGAGGCGGGCCGGCTCGGGAACGGACACCCGGGCCGGCAGCGACAGGGCGACGAGGCGGACTCCGTCGACTGCGATCGGGACCTGGTAGTGCTCGATTCCGGCCGGGAGGTAGCTGCCGCCGACGAGGTCGAGCACATCGGCCGCCACCGTCACGGACCACATCTCGTCGCGCACGGGGGAGGCCTCCACCGCGGCGGTCCGGGTGACGTAGCGGTGACCGGGATCCATCCCTTCCAGGTCGACCTCGGCGGCGAGGAACCGGTCGAGAACACCGGGTGACCCACCGGAGGAGAGCCAGGTGGCGACGTACAGCTCGGCGAACCCGGTCAGTCCCGGCGGAGGGACGGCGGCGGCGTTGCGGGTGGCCGCGACGCCGGGTGGGCGGAAGAGGGAGACGCCAGCCAGCAGGACGGCGACCGCTCCGAGAGCGAGAGCGAGCGGGGCGGCGCGGCCCGGCCGGGACGGTGGCACGACGGCTGCGGGCTCACCGTGGCGGCACCGGGGGAGGCTCGGCACCGCTGGAACGTCGACGTCGTCGACGACGGGGGGGCCGAACACGGCGGAGGTCACCGCGCCGCCCCGATCGGGGGAAGGGTCACGATCTCGCCGGGGAAGATGAGGTTGGGATCTCCCGACCGCAGTGTCGCCCGGTTGGCGGCGATCACCTGCCGCCAGTAGGGGGCGACGCCGCCCGGGGACCCGTGGGCGCGGAGGTGGGCGGCGGCGATGGTCCACAGGTTGTCCCCGGGAACGACGGTGTGCCGTGCCGCGGCCACGACCGGGTCGGGCACCGGCTCCGGATCGGGGGACGTGGGCTCGGTCGCTTCTGGGGACGGTCGGTCCGTGACCGGGACCACCGCCGTCGAGGGGGCGGGGGCGAAACCGGCGGCCGCGACGCCGGGCGGGACGACGCTGAGGACGGGGCTGCCGGCGGGAGTGAGGTTGGGTGCGGTCGCTGCCGGGGCTTCGTCGACGACGTGGCGGACGAGGGGAGGGGGCAACTCGGTGGCGGCCGCCGGCACGGCGGGGGCGGCGACCGACGCCGCGAGGGTGAGCACCAGGGCCCCGTCGACGAATCTGCGGATCATCGGGGCGGTGAGGCGGCGGAGCACGTGTGCGGCGCGGGGGAGTCCCGCGATCCGGGTCACCAGGTAGGCGGCCGTCGTCAGGAACAGCCAGGCGGCGACGGTGACCGCCGCCAGCCACGCCGCCACCGCGATCACGTCCTCTGCCGGGGCGTTGGCGACCCAGGAATACGGGGCGCGGCGAGGCAACGGGAGCCCGGCCCCGATCCGGCGCAGCCCCTCGAGGGCGGTCACCTCGGCGGTGAGGAGCAGCACGATCCGGCATCTCCGTTGCATGGCCGGCACGCTACGCCCGCAACCGACCCTTGTCAACTCTCAATTCCTCTTGACAATCGTTAAGTATCGTCTACGGTGCGAGGCGAGCCGCGATGCGGCGGCAATTCGGAGACAGGGAAGGAACGAGTCCATGACCCACATGTTCGGAGCGAACCTGGCGGACCTCGACAACCTCAGGGCCACCTTCGTGAGCAAGGCGGGGGAGGTGAGCAGCCTGACGTCGGCGTTGAGCGCCAAGGTCGATCCGGGAGCCACCGCCTGGCAGGGCCCGGGAGCGGAGAACTTCCGGGCGGCGTGGAACAGCGACTTCCGTCCCGCCCTGGTCAAACTGGAGCAGGCCCTGGGCGAGGCGGCGGAAGCGGTCGGCACCTACCGGGTCAACATCGAAGCCGCCACCCGCTGAAGATCGGTGCCGCGTGACCCCTCTCGAGATGCGCCTGCGGGCACGCGCCCTGCGCCGCCATGCCGGCGACCTCGACGCGGCGGCCGGCGAGCTGCGACGGCTCGCCTCCCGCTTGCCGCCATCGCTGCGGGCTCTGCGCCGGGCATCGCGCCGGGCGTGGCGGGGCCCGGCGGCCGAGGACCTCGACGCCCGGCTCTCGGACGGGAGCCGTCGACTCCGCGACGCGGCCGGCACCGCCGAGGCCTGCGCCACCGTCCTGGAACGGCGGCGGCGAGAAGGGCTTCGGGAAGCCGCCGACCTGGAGCGATGGGCCGCCAGGGACGAGACCGTGGCGGCCGGGGCGCCGGTGTGACGTGAACGTCCCGGTGGTCGTCCGCCATGGTGGGAGTGAGTACGAGGTCCGCCTCATGCTCGACGACCAGGATCCGGACCTGGTTGCGCTCGCCCGGAGCTGGGTCGACGGCCCATCGGTCGTGGTGGATGGCCGCGTCGTGACCGCCGGTGCCCCGCTCGCCGCCGGTGCCATCAACCCCGGCTCGGTGATCACGGTGGAGACACCCGGCGACCCGGCGCCGCGGTGCGACGAGCGCGTGGGGGCCGGTTCGGGAGTGTTCCATCGCCCACCTCGTGTCCGGGCCGGGTGCGCCTCGGCTGACATTCCGCTGCCTCCCCCGCTCCCCGAGGTGACGCCGCCGGCCCGGTTCGGCTGGGCGGCACTCGCCATCCCGGTGGTGCTCGGGGCGGTCATGGCGGTGCTGTTCTCTCCCCGCATGGCGCTCTTCGCCGTGTTCAGCCCGGCGATGATGCTCGCCAACTGGGTCGAGGACCGGCGCCGGGTGCGCCGGGAGCGGCGCCGTCGGGGCGACACCCGGGCACACGACCTCGCCGACCTCGAGGAGCGCCTTGTCGCCGCTACCGCCGCCACGGCCGAGGCCGCCCGCCGCGGCCTCCCCTCGCCGGACCGGCTCGCCCGCCGGGCGCTCCGGCACGACCCGTCGTTGTGGGAGCGGCGACCCGGCCACGACGACTTCCTGCGGCTCGGCATCGGGACCGGGTGCCTGCCCTGGCCGTCCCCGCTCGGCCCGCCTTCCTCCTGGCCGGCCGACGTCGCCGCGGTGGCGGCCCGCCACGACGCCCTCCACGAGGTCCCGGTCCCGGTGCATCTCGCCCCGGGTGCGGTGCTCGGGATCGCCGGCGCTCGCGGCCCCGGCCTCGCCCTGGCGCGTGCCGTCCTGCTCCAGGCGGTCGTGCAGCACGGACCGGCCGACCTCCAGATCACCGTGGTCACCGAGTCCCCCGCCGACTGGGACTGGGCGAAGTGGCTCCCGCACACGATGATGGACGGCGCCGGCAGGCGGCGCCTGGCGGCCGGACCCGCCGCAGGGGAAGCCGTCGTCGCCGCCCTCCCGCCGGGCGTGGAACGCGGAACCCCGGCGCCGGGTCCGTGCCATCTCGTCGTCCTCGACGGGGATCCGCTCGCCGCACCGGTGGCGGCACAACTCCGTCGCGCCGTGCAGGAGGGCGGGACGCGCCGGGTGTGTGCCGTCGCCCTCGCCCCGCGCCGGCGCCGTCTGCCGTCGGCATGCACCGTGATCGTCGACCTCCCCGACGCCGGCCCGGCCCGGCTGTCCCGCCCCGATGGAAGCGTCGACCTGGTGGAGCCGTGGTACGTATCGGGGGCAACGGTGCGGAAGGTGGCGCGGGCACTGGCGCCCCTGGAGGACCCGGAACTGGACCGGACCGCCACCCATCTCCCCGACGGTGTCCGTCTCCTCGACCTGCTGGGATGGTCCCCACCCGATCCCTCCGCCATCGTCGCCCGCTGGGACCGGGCCGGACCGGGCTTCCCTCCGGTCGTGATCGGAATGACCGAAAAGGGATTCCTCCAGATCGATTTGGTCGCCGACGGCCCCCACGGCCTGCTCGCCGGCACCACCGGCTCCGGCAAGTCGGAGTTGCTGCGGACCCTGGTGGCGTCCTTGGCGGCGACCGTCGACCCGGGGCGCCTCACCTTCGTGCTCGTCGACTACAAGGGCGGCAGCGCCTTCGACGCCTGCGCCTCGCTGCCGCACACCGTGGGCGTCGTCACCGACCTCGACGGTCACCTCGCTCGCCGGGCGCTCCTCTGCCTCGAGGCGGAGCTCCGGTACCGCGAGGAGCGGCTGCGCCGGGCGGAGGTGGCGGACATCGGCGACTTCCGGCCCGGCGACGGCGAATCGCCTCTGCCGCGCCTACTGGTGATCGTCGACGAGTTCGCCGCCCTTGCCCAGGAGCTCCCCGACTTCCTCGACGCCCTGGTCGATGTCGCCCAGCGGGGGCGCAGCCTCGGGGTCCACCTCCTGCTCGCCACCCAGCGGCCCAGCGGGGTCGTCGGCGACGCCATCCGGGCCAACACCAACTTGCGGCTGTCGCTGCGGGTGCAGGACCGGGCCGACTCCGTCGACGTCGTCGGGGTTCCTGACGCCGCCGACCTGGGCCGTCACCAGCCGGGACGCGGGTTCGTGCGGAAAGGCCCCGGAGAGTTGCTCGCCTTCCAGGCGGCACGTGTCTCAGGCAGCGGCACCGCCACGACCGCCGCGGTCGCTCCGTTCGTGTTCGCCCACGAGCAGCCGCCGTCTGCTTCGCCGGCGACTGCGGAGGAAGGTGATGACGATCTCGCCGTGCTGGTCGGTGCCGTCGCCGAGGCGGCCCGGCGGCGCGGCATCCCTCCTCCCCGCTCCCCATGGCCAGACCCCCTCCCGAGCAGGCTCCTCCTCGCCGACGTCGTCTCGGGGGGAGTCGGACTCCCCGCCGCGGCGGTGCCGCTGGGATGGGCCGACGAGCCGCAGCGCCAGCGCCTCGCCCCGGTCTGGTGGGGTCCGGCCGACGGGAACCTGCTGCTCTTCGGGCTGCGCGGCAGCGGCACCACCACCACGCTCGCCACCATCGCCACCGGCCTCGCCCGGGTCAGCTCCCCCGACGATGTCCACCTCACGGTGCTCGACTGCGACGACCAGCTGCTCGGCCCGCTCGCCGATCTGCCGCATGTCGGGGCGGTGATCGGCGCCACGGATCGGGAGCGGCAGCTCCGC
>CAZQUB010000074.1:0-9015 GCA_964596225.1 uncultured Acidimicrobiaceae bacterium | reverse complement strand
TGCCGTTGCTGCCCGTGTAGAGCGCCACACTCCACCCGGCGAGGTCGGTGCCGGCGGGACCGGCGATCTCGACCGCCTCCCCGGTGTCGGCGCCGTCATTGTCGTAGTGGATCTCGTTGATGAACACCGACGGTCCGACCCCGGCGGAGGCCGGCGCCGCCACCGCGGTGAACAGCGACGTCAGCAGCGCCAGCGCCAACAGCAGGCCGGCAGGACGGTTGGTACCGCGAACTCGGAGCATGTGCATCATCCCTTCTCCACGTGCCGGCCGGACCGGATCGGCCAGGCACTCGTCCACCACCCACGCCGCCGCCCCGGGAAGGGGACGGTGCACGACCGAGTGGAGCCCCACGGATCGATCTTACCCACGCTGAGTGGTCGGTGGGATCCGAACCCTCGCGGCCCGCTCGATGCCACCCGGGGGGCACCTCACCAGTGACGTCGACGCACCCCTTCCACTCCTCCGGTGACGGCGATCACCGGACCACGGCGACCCTACCCGGGCCAGGTGACCCCGACGTGATGGCGGTGTGACCTCGCCGTGACGGATGACGGGAGCGGAAATCCCTCCGAAGTCACCCACCGCTGTGACCTTCGGCACTATCTCAAGAACTGGCGCGTAGTGGACGATGGAGAACGGAATGCCACCGCCGCAAGGCGGCCGAGAGGAGCCGATCCATGTCACTGACCATCCCGGTCACGATCGAACTCGACCAAGACGTCGCTGAAGTCGGCGCGAGCGCCACCCTGGAGCTCGCATCGAAGCAGTTCAAGGCCGAGGCCCGCGCCTCGGTGACGAAGAACGCCAGCATGCCCATCACCGACGAGCTGGCGATCGCGCGAGTTCTCCGTGACCTCGAGGTCCAGATCATGCGGACCGTTCACGAACGCATCGACCGCTCCGTTCCTGACGAGTAGCGACCGCCGCTGGTGAGCGGCTCCCGCACCGGACCGACTCCCGGTGCGCTGTTCAGTGCACCCTCATCCCGTGTCGATCCTCGCCGTCCCCGGGCCTGAAGCGCCCGATCGCGCCGGGCCGCGTCCGCTGCCGTACGATACGCCCGGACGCCAACAGGGAGCATGGTCGTGAGTCAACGGCTCGTCGCAGGTATCGATTGTTCCACCCAATCGACGAAGGCCCTCGTCGTCGACGTCGAGGACGGCACGGTGGTGGCAACCGGCAAGGCGGAGCACGAGGTCACCGGGACCGGCGGGGCGCGTGAGACCCACCCCGAGGTGTGGTGGCAGGCGCTGAAGACGGCGCTGGAGGCCACCGGCCGGGCCGGGGAGGTCGCCGCCGTCTCCGTCGCCGGCCAGCAGCACGGGTTGGTGGTCCTCGGCGACGACGGCCCCCTCCGTCCGTCGATGCTGTGGAACGACATCCGCTCCGCCCCCGAAGCTCTCGAGCTGATCGACGCCCTCGGCGGACCCGAGGTGTGGGCCGAAACGGTCGGGGTGGTGCCGGTGGCCTCCTTCACCGCCACCAAGTGGGCGTGGCTGCGCCGCCACGAACCGGCCGTCGCCGCCGCCACCAAGGCGATCCGTCTCCCCCACGACTACCTGACGGAACGGCTCTCGGGTCACGGCGCCACCGACCGGGGCGACGCCTCCGGATCGGCGTGGTGGTCGACCAAGACCGGTGACTACGTCGACGAGGTGCTCCAACTCGACGCCATCGGGCTGGACCGGGCCCTTCTTCCCGACGTGCTCGGCCCCGGCGATGCGGCCGGTGAGACCGGCGACGAAGCGGCGGAGCTGGGGCTCCCCCGCGGGATCCCGGTCGGGCCCGGTACCGGAGACAACATGGGGGCCGCGGTCGGTCTCGGACTCGAACCCGGCGTTCCCGTCATCAGCCTGGGGACCTCCGGGACCGCCTACGCGGTGTCGGAGCGCCGGGTGGTCGACCCGTCCGGGACGGTCGCCGGATTCGCCGACGCCACCGGCCGGTTCCTCCCCCTCGCCGCCACCTTGAACTGCACCCTCGCCGTCGACCGGGTCGCGGCATGGCTCGGACTCGATCGGGGCGACGCCGCCGAGCACACCGACGTCGTCATGCTGCCGTTCCTCGACGGGGAGCGGACCCCCAACCTGCCCGAGGCGGCAGGGACCATCGCCGGTCTGCGGCACGCCACCACCCCCCAGGAGATCCTGCTCGCCGCCTACGAGGGGGCCGCCGCCTCGCTGCTGGCCGCCCTCGACGTCATCGACCGGAACTCCTCGGGTCTCGACCCGGCAGCGCCGCTGGTGCTGATCGGAGGAGGCGCCAAAGGTCTGGTGTGGCAGCGGGTGGCGCAGCGCTTCTCCGGCCGGGCGGTGTCCGTCCCGGCCACCGCGGAGCTGGTCGCCATGGGCGGCGCGGCCCAAGCCGCCGCCATCCTCACCGGGGAGTCGCCGGAAGCGGTGGCACGCCGCTGGCAGACCCGCTCCGGTCTCCTCCTGGATCCGGTGGACGTCGACGCCTTCGTGCTGGAGCGCATCGATCGGGTGCGCCGCCTCGCCGAGGATCTCAACGCCTGGAGCGGCTGGACCGAGAGTTGAGCCGGCCCCTTCAGGCCGGGGAATCTCCGCCGGCGGCGCCGGCCGCCACATCGAGGATGAGCGCGGCCAGGTCGTCGGGCCGGGTGAATTGCGGCCAGTGCCCGGTGGGCAGATCCCGGGAGACGACGTCGTGGATCATGGCGAGCTCACGGACCGGCTCGAGATCCTGCTCCATCCAGCCGCGCAGCATGTCGCTGGTGAACTCGGTGGCCACCACCGTGACCGGAACCGTGTAGCGCCGTTCGTCACGGAGATGCTGGAGGTCGGTGGCGAGCCGGCCCGGGGAGGGAATCGCCCGGCGGCGGAAATCGCGGCGGAGGTCGGCGTCGAGGCCGGCGAGGTCCCCGTCGTCGAACGCCGACCACTCCGGAAGGGGGATTCCGCCGGCGACGACCGCGAATCCCGACGCCACCGGCCGGCCGGTTCCGGTCGGGAATCCCGCCACGTACACGGCCGCCGCCACCTTGTCGGGTCGGGCGTCGACCACGGCATGCCCGATCCCGCATCCGGCCGAGTGTCCCACGAGCATCACCGGGGACGGCGACGCATCGACGACCGCCACCACGGCGTCGACCCAATCCTGCAGGCCGACGCCGCCACGGTCCCGGTCCGCCGGCCCCATGCCGGGGAGGGTGAGGGGATGGGCGTGATGCCCGGCCTGCTCGAGGGCCGGGACGACGGCCGCCCACGAGGATCCGTCGAGCCACAGACCGGGGATGAGGATGATGTCCATTCCGTTCCTTCTCCTCCGGTCCGGGGTGCGCTCCGTCGCGCCGTACAGGAGAGACGCTACCGGGACGACGGATCGATCGGGTGCCCGCCCGCTCCCTCCGGCGCGCCGCCGGTCAGGGGGTGTCCCGCCAGGTCCAGGTGGTCTCCGCCACCCGTGGCGCACCCGGACGCGCCACGAACGGCGCATCGTTGAGCACGTTCGGCACCGCCGTCTGCGGCTCGACGCACACCGCATGCTCGGGCTCGGTGTACACCACCCAGTAGTCGCAGGTCGAAGTCAACGTGAGCTGGAGCCCCTCCGGCCAGGTGAGTACGGGAGGCGAGGCGACGTCGCCGAAGCAGTCGTCCCACGGGCCGGGAGACACGGGGAGTCGCGCCCCGGTGGGGATCATCTCGGCGTCGCGCTCCAGCATGAACCCGGGGGTGAAATCGAGCCGTACCGGGCCGGCCCCGAGATCGCGCCGGAACCACGGATGCCAGCCGCACTCCGCCGGCATCGGACCGTCGGCGCTGTGCACCTCGAGGCGCAGGCGCAGGGCATTCTCGTCCAGCGCCACGTGCTGGCGGACATAGCCTGGGAACGGCCAGCCCGTCCCGAGATCACAGCGGAACCAGCCGTCGCCCTCCGCCTCCCAGAGCCGGTCGAACACGGTCCCGTGGACCGCGTGATGCTCGAGATTGAGCGGCAGCGCATGGGAAACGCCTGCGAACGAGAACTCACCGTGGCGGGTGCGACCCGGCCAGGGCGCCATCGGGTAGCAGCCCCAGTACATCGGGCGGGTGTCGCCCGTGACCAGCAGCTCCTTGCCGGCCACCTGAAGTGAGGCGAGACGGCATCCCGCGCCGAGGTCGACGGCGACAGACGCACCGTCGACCGAGAACCGCACCACGCGATCGGTCATGCTCTCACCCTCCAAACGGAGCCTCGGGGAGGCCGGAGACACCGGCCTGGACCGAGAAGATACCTCCTGCAAGGGGTTGGCGCCGCATCCTGCGACGGGAGAGGCCGGTGCGGGCCGACGTGACGTAGAGGGTGGAGAGGTCGTCACCGCCGAACATGCAGCTGGTCGGCCGTTGCACCGGCATCGCCATGATGCGGTCCACCGAACCGTCAGGGGCGTAGCGCACCACCCGCCATCCATCCCATTGGGCGTTCCAGAGGAAGCCCTCCGCATCCACCGTGGACCCGTCGGGCATGGCGTCCTCGCCCCGGGTGGTGGCGAACACCCTGCGGTTCCCGATGGCCCCGGTGGCGGTGTCGTAGTCGTAGGCGTGGATGACCCGTTCCAGCGTCGCCGCCAGGTACATCGTGGCTCCGTCGGGGCTCCAGGCGAATGTGTTGGGGATGCCGACCCCGGCGATGATGCGGTGCACAGTGCCTTCGTGGTCGAACCGGTAGACGTTGCCGGTGGCGCGCTCCGGATCGGTTCCATGCATCGAGCCCGCCCAGAACCTGCCCTGACGGTCGCATTTCCCGTCGTTGAACCGGTTGTGGGGATGCTCCGGCTCGGGATCGACGATCCACTCCAGATCGCCCCGCTCCGGGTCGAACGCCGCCAGGCCGTGCTCCAGCACCAAGATGAGGCCGCCGGAGGCACGCGGCGCCACCGCTCCCGGTCGCTCCGGCAGCTCCCACGAGGCGGTCTCGCCGCTGTGTGGCAGCAGGCGGTGGATGCGCCTGCACTCGATGTCGACCCAGTAGAGGGATCGGGTCGCAGGGTCCCAGATGGGGCTCTCACCGAGCAGGCAGCCCGATGCGACGACGCAGACAGGCGACGGTTCCCGCCCTTTCGATGATCTCATCAGCTCCTCCCGCACCACACCGATCGGGGCGAGGGTAGTGACGATCGTGCCAACCACCATTGGCGTGGCCCGGGTAACGTGGCGGCGGTCCGAGGCGAGGAGGTTCCATGTCGCGCCCAACCGCCATCCTGATCGTGGCCGTTGCGCTGCTGGCGCCCGGTTGCTCGCGCGACACGAACGGGGGGACCACACTGCCGCCCGACGCCGCGACCATCCTCGACGCCGCCGCCACCGCGATGGGCGCGGTCGACACCGTGCGCTTCACGATCGAACGAACCGGGGCCCCGGTGTACATCGACGATTCCGACCTGCTCGCCTTCGTGTCCGCCGAGGGCCGTTACGCCGCGCCAGGCTCCGCCGAGGCGGTCGTCACCATCGACGCCGGCGGCGTCAACACCCAGATCGGGGCGGTGGCCATCGACGGCGAGACCTGGCTCTCCAACCCCATCACCGGAGCCTGGGAACCGGCCCCGATCGGCTACACCTTCGATCCGGCGACCCTGTTCGACCCGACGGTGGGATGGCGCCCCCTCCTCGCCGGCGGTCTCAGCGACGTCACACTGGTCGGCGACGGGCCGGAGGATGGCCGCTACCACTTGCGCGGCACCGCCGACCAGGATCGGGTGGCGGTGATCACCGCCGGCATGGTGTCCGGCCAGAGCCCCCTCCTGGACCTGTGGGTCGACGCCGCCACCGGCCAGGTCACCGACGTGTCGTTCCCCACCACCTACCGCGGCGACATCAGCAACTGGACGCTCGCCTTCGTCGACTACGGCGCCGAGGTCGACATCACCCCGCCCGATCTCCCCGACGGGGGATGAACGCGTGACCCGCTCCCCGTCCCCGCGGGTCGTGCTGGCCGTCGTGGCGTTCGGGGTGTTCGTTGCCGCCGACGACCTCACCGTGGTGGCAACCATGCTGCTGGCGATCGTGCGGGACCTGGGCATCGTCCTCCCCGACGGGCTCGACGACACCGCGTGGATCGTCAATGCCTACCTGATCGCCTACGTGGCGGTGATGCCGTTCATGGGTCGCCTCAGCGACGTGGTAGGACGGCGCCGGGTGTACCTGGCGGCTCTCGGCCTCTTCCTGACGGGGTCGATCATCATCCCGATGACGCATTCGATCGGGCCGTTCCTGTTCGGACGGGTCCTCACCGCCCTCGGTGGTGGCGCCCTCGTCCCGGTCGGGATGGCGGTGGTGGCCGACGTCTACGAGGAGCGGGGTCGGGCCCGTGCCCTCGGCGTGTTGGGGGCGGTCGACACCCTCGGCTGGGTGTGGGGGCCGCTGTACGGAGCGATGTTGGTGCGGTTCCTGTCGTGGCGCTGGCAGTTCTACCTCAACGTCCCGATGGCGATCGTGGGGATGTGTGCCGCATGGTGGGCGCTCGCCGCCTTCGATCGCCCGGTCCGCAAGAGCCGGATCGACTGGACCGGGGCCGCCCTGCTCACCACCGCCCTCGTCACCCTCGACCTCGCCTTGCTCGGCGGAGCCGAGATCCAGAGCGTCACCGGGCTCGAAGAGCTCACCGGCCGCGGCACCGGAGCGCTCCGCTGGCTCTTCCCGGTGGCGGTGTTGGCCGGCGCCGCCTTCTGGTTCCACCAACGACGGGCCGAGGACCCCATCCTGGAACCGGCCCTGCTGCGAGGCCGCAACCTCACGGTGGCGGTCACCGTCAACTTCTTGGTCGGCGCCGCCCTCGTCATCGCCATGGTCGACGTGCCTCTGTTCGTCAACGTCATCGAATTGGACGTGGAACGGGGCGCCGTGATCGCGGGATGGATCCTCAGCGCCCTCACGGTGGCGATGGCAGTCACCTCCTACCTCGGGGGACGCCTCACGGAACGCTGGTGGTACCGGCCCCCGGTGCTGTGGGGGCTCGCCGGCGCCACGGCCGCCTTCGCCCTCATGGGGTTCGGATGGCAGCCCACCACCGCATATCCGACGATGGCTTGGCAGCTCGCCTTGCTCGGAGCCGGGTTCGGGCTCGTGATCGCCCCGACCGCGGCGGCGGTGGTCGACGCGGCGCCCCCCGACCGGCGCGGCACCGCCGCCAGCCTGGTGATCGTGCTCCGTCTCATCGGCTTCAGTGTCGGCCTCTCCGCCCTCACCGCCTGGGGGTTGCATCGCTTCAACCAGCTCCGCGCCACCCTGGTGCTCCCGCCGATCAGCGACCCCGGATACCAGGACGCGCTGCGCACCGCGCAGGCGGAGCTCACCACCAAGGCGCTGGCGGAGACCTTCCTCGCCGCCACGGTCGTGGTGGCCGTGGCGTTCCTGATCGCCCTCGTCATGCGGCGCGCCCCCGCCGGCGATCCGGCGCCCAACAGGTAGCGACACAGGCCGCGTTCGGTTCCCGCCGCCGGGCCGGTGCCGCGGGGTACGGTGCAGCAACGACGCGAGGAGGATCGCATGAGGGAGTTCATCACACGCCATCTCGTGGTGGTTGCCGCGTTCGTGGCGGCGCTGGTGGTGCTGTCGCTCGGCCTCAACGTCGCGCTCTGGAGCCGCACCGCCCGCATCGAACGGGACCTGGAGCGGGTGGAAGGAGGCGCCGCCTTCTTCTCCGCCCAGGTGACCGGCTTCCAGAACCAGCTCGCCTCGGTCGGACCCACGGTCGGCGATGCGCTCGATCAGGCCATCACCGGGCTCGACACGTTCCGGACCTCGACGCTCTCCTTCGACGTGGCCATCGACGAGACCATCCCCATCGACGCCACCATCGACCTCACCCGCACCCTCGACGTCCCGATCCACACCACGCTTCCGATCGACGAGAGCTTCGACACCCGGATCGTCATCGACGGACCGTTCGGTATCGATCTGCCGCTCAACGTCACGGTTCCGATCCGCCTCGACCTCCCCATCGACCTCCAGGTGCAGATCCCGGTCGACGAGCAGATCCCGGTGCGCACCGACGTTCCGGTCCAGCTCGACGTGCCGATCTCGGTCGATGTCGCCGACACCGAACTCGCCGGGCTGGTCGCGGCACTCCAGGAGGGACTGGCGGCGTTCAGCGACGTCCTCACCGGGCTCGGGGGCTGACGACCGCCCGGCCGGAACCCCGGACAGAATCGCCGACGGGCGCGGGGGCCCTCTGCGACAGCCGCTACGGAGGGTGGCGGCCACCTCCGGATGACCTTGCACAGGTTTCGAGGCCTGGGTAGCCTCTCGGGGCTCGCAACGATGCCCCTCCGGGGGCATCACCTGTTTGACGGCCCCGATGTCTCCAGGAGGACCGGGGTACCTCGTCACAGGATGACCCTGTCCCCTACCACTCGAGGTCTCATGATTCTCGTCAAGAGTGCCGTCGCGTCCTTCCTCACCGTCCTCACCACTCTCGGCCCCCTCCCCCCTGCCATGCCCCCGGCAACGGACGGCACCGGCGTGCTCGCCGTCACCGCCCCCGCCGCGTACCGCCGCTCGATCGAACCTCGTGACTTCCACGATCCGGCCTGGCTCGCCGTCGCATCCGACCCTGCCGGAGCCACCGCAACCGCCGCGGTCACGCTCGCCTCACCGCAGACTTCCCCCACCGCGGCTGCGGAGACGGAGCCCGCCCTCACCCCCCGGACCCTGGTGACGATCGACACCGCGGCGCCGGACGAGATCGCCAGTTCCGGTCAGCCCCGCGACAGCGGCTTCACGCCGGCGGTGGAACGGTGGCGCCCGCTGGTGACCGAGTACTTCCCATCCGGGTGGACGGACTGGGCGCTCCAGATCATTTCCTGCGAGTCCCACGGCGATCCGAAGGCGGTCAACGCCAGGACGGGAGCCCGCGGGCTGATGCAGCACCTCGACCGCTACTGGGCGGGTCGGGCCGACGCCGCCGGGTGGGCGGGCGCCTCTCCCTACGATCCGGAGGCCAACATCGCGGTGGGGGCGTGGCTCCTCGCCAACGGTGGCACCTCACACTGGAGTTGCCGGGCTCCGCATCCCTGA
>CAZQUB010000073.1:0-9201 GCA_964596225.1 uncultured Acidimicrobiaceae bacterium | reverse complement strand
CCTCTGCCTTCGGCAGAGGAAACCTCCCTGATCCCAGGGAGGGTGACAGAACCCCCCTCCATCTCTCGTCCCCCCTTGCCAAAAGGGGGGACCGGCGAGACGGCTCCGCAGGAGCCGAACGAGCCGAGGGGGGTGTGCCGTGCACCCGAATCAGCTGCAGGCCTACGGCGCGCCCCAGCCCCCGCCGCCGGGGGTGAGGACCCGGAGGCGATCCCCCGGCGCCACCTCGAACGTGGTCTTGGCGGGCACCCGCTGCGGCGTGCCTCCCCGCCGGGTGAGCCAATCCTCCCCGCAGGCTCCCGACTCCCCACTGGCGAGCCCCCACGGCGGGACCCGGCGCCGCTCCCCCATCAGGGACACGGTCGCCGGGGCGAGGAACTCGATCTCCCGATCGATGCCTTCCCCACCCGGATACCGCCCGGCGCCGCCGCTGCCGGTCCGGAGCCGGTAGCGGAGCACCCGGAACGGGTAGTGGGTCTCGAGGGACTCGACCGGGGTGTTCTTGGTGTTCGTCATCCCGGTGTGGATCCCGGATTGCCCGGCCCGGCCCGGGCGACCCCCCTGCCCGCCGCCGATGGTCTCGTAGTAGGCGAAGTCGTCGGATCCGATCAGCACGTTGTTCATCGTGCCCTGACTCGCGGCCGGAACCCGCTCCGGCGCCGCCTGGGCGAGGGCGCCGAGCAGGGTGTCGGCGATGCGCTGGCTGGCCTCGACGTTGCCGGCCGCCACCGCGGCGGGAGGAGTGGCGTCCACCAGGCTCCCCGGCGGCGTCACCAGCTCCACCACCCGGTAGCAGCCACCGTTGGCGGGGATGGTGGGATCGGTCGCCACCCGCACCGCGTAGTAGAGACACGACCGGGTTACCGCGGCGACCGCGTTGATGTTGCCGGCGACCTGCGGTGCGGTGCCGGCGAAGTCGGCACGGAGCCGACCCCCGTCGACGGTCACCACCACCCGGATCGGCAGGTCGTCGCCCTTCCACTCCATGACGTCGGTGAACGGGTAGGCGCCGTCGGGCAACGCCCCCACCGCGGTCTCCATGCGCCGTTCCCCATAGTCGAGGAGCGCGGCCGCCACCTCCAGGTAGCGGCCGGGGCCGGAGGCGGCGGCGAGTTCGCCGATGCGCTGCGCCCCCGCCTCGTTGGCGCCGAGCTGGGCCGAGAGGTCCCCGAGCCGCTCGGCGGGGGTCCGGGTGGCCTCCAGGAACGGTTCGACGAACTCGGGGAGCCAGACGCCGTTGCGCACCGCCGGGGTGGGAGCCACCCGGTGCCCTTCCTGATCGACGGTGACGGCGTGGGCGGGCATCGAGCCGGGCGCCTCCCCTCCGACGTCGGCGTGGTGGGCCCGGTTGGCGACCCAGCCGATCAGTTCCCCGGCGAGATGGACGGGACGCACCAGGGTCAGGTCGTTGAGGTGGGTGCCGCCGTGGTAGGGGTCGTTGACGGCGTACTGGGTGCCGGGTTCGAGGTCGGCGGCGAAGGCGTCGAGGACCGCCGCCACCGACGCCGGCATCGAGCCGAGATGCACCGGGATGTGCTCGGCCTGCGCCAGCATCTCCCCGTCGGGGACGAACACCGCGGCCGAGCAGTCGGCCCGCTCCTTGATGTTGGGTGAGTAGGCGGTGCGGCGCAGCACGATGCCCATCTCGTCGGCGATCGCCGCCAGCCGGTTGCGGGCGACCTCCAGCGTGATCGGGTCGACGGTCACCATGTGATCTCCAACGCCCCGTTGGGGTGCACCACGGCCCGTTCACCGGGGCCGAGGTAGGTGGTGGCCTCGTCCTCCTCGACGACGGCGGGCCCCACGATCTCGTCACCGGCACCGAGGCGGTCCCGGTCGAACACAGCGGCGTCCACCGGTCCGTCGCCGGTGTGGACGGCACGGGTGCCGCGGTTGGCGTCCCCGCCGGGCCCGACGTCCGGCAGGTCCCGCCACGCCAGGGCCGGGTCCCCGGCGGCTGCCGCCCGCACCGCCACCACCTCGACCGGGTCGTCGCAGCGGGCGAACCCGTTGCGGAGGCGGTGCTCGTCGTGGAAGCGCGCCGCCAGCGCCGGCCAGCCCTCGCCGGGCCGGTACGGGATCGTCAACTCGTGGGCCTGCCCCCGGTAGCGGACGTCGGCACCGGTGGAGACGGACCGCACCGCCGCCCCGGTGCCGGTGAGGCGCCGCTTCGCCTCCGTCTCGATCGCACCGACTGCCGCGTCGAGGTCGGACCCGACGGTGAGGCGTGTCCCTTGCGCCACGTCGACCCGGGGCGGGCTCAGCAGCAGCCCGAGGGCGGAGAAGACACCGGCATGGGCCGGCACCAGCACCCCGGCCATGCCGAGGCGGCGGGCGAGGGCGGTGGCGTGGAGCCCCCCGGCGCCCCCGAACGCCACCAGGACCGCGTCGCGGGGATCGGCGCCCTGTTCCACCGACACCTTGCGGATGGCCCCCGCCATGGTCTCCTCCACCACGGTGACGATCCCCGCCGCGGTCTCGACCGGGTCGAGGCCGAGGACGGCGCCGAGTCCGGCCAGCGCCGCCTCGGCCAGGTCGCGGCGTACCGGGAGCGTCCCGGCGAGCCGGGCCTGCGGATTGATGCGGCCCAGCATCACGTCGGCGTCGGTGACGGCGGGCTCCAGCCCGCCCCGCCCGTAGCAGGCGGGGCCGGGATCGGCGCCGGCGCTGCGAGGCCCCACCCGTAGCGAACCTCCGGCGTCGGGCCAGGCGACGCTGCCCCCGCCGGCGCCGACGGTGTGGACCGCCACCGCCGGCATCCGGCACGGGTAGCCGCCGACGGCCCGCTCGTAGGCCACGTCGGGGCGGCCTCCGTCGATGCGGCACACGTCGGTGGACGTGCCGCCCATGTCGAAGGAGACGACGTGACGGCGGCCCACGGCGGCGCCGAGGGCGGCGGCGGCGACCACCCCGCCCGCGGGGCCGGAGAGGAGGATGGCGGCCGGCAGCTCCGCCGCTTCCGCCACCGAGGCGAGGCCTCCGGACGATCGCATCACGGTGAGGTCGCGGGGGAGGTCCCCGGCGGCGGCCCGGTCGGCCAGGCCGGCGAGGTAACGGGCCACCCGCGGGGTCAGGTAGGCGTTGAGCACGGTGGTGGAGGTGCGTTCGAATTCGCGGAATTCGGGGGCGACCCGGCTCGAGCACGAGACGGCGAGGTCGGGCCGGCGGGCGCGGAGGGCGGCGGCGATCGCCTCCTCCCGATCGGCCTGCTCGTAGCCGTAGAGGAGGGACACCGCCACCGCCTCGACCTCCCCCACCGCGGCCGCCAGGGCGTCGGCGTCCCACGGTTCGTCACCGCGGGGAATCTCGCACCGGAGGTGCGACGGCACCAGCGGCTCGGGCCGGTCGGCGAAGGAGTCGTAGAGGGAGGGGCGGTCCTGACGACCGATCTCGATGACGTCCCCGAACCCGGCGGTGGTGACGAGGGCGGTCGGAGACCCGGCCCGTTCCAGGAGGGCATTGGTGGCGACGGTGGTGCCGTGGACGAGGCGGGTCGCTCCGGCTCCGCCGACCAGGGCGGCGCCCTCCGTCACGCCGCGGCTCTGGTCGTCGGTGGTGGAGGAGGTCTTCCCGGTGGTGAGCGTGGCGCCGTCCCATGCCACGACGTCGGTGAAGGTTCCGCCGACGTCGGCACCGAGCACGGCGTCACTCATCGCCGCTCACTACGATCGCACCCGAGCACAGGTTCGGACGGAGGCGGAGGCGAGGTCATGCCGGTCACCATCAGCGCAACCCCCAATCCCAACGCCGTCAAGTTCACGGTGGGGGTCGACGTCGGCGGACCCAAGAGCTTCGTCCCCGGAGCCGGGGGCGACGATCCGGTGGCGGCCGCCCTGGTCGACCTGCCCGGGGTGGCGAGCGTGTTCATGTCGGCCGATTTCGTCACCGTCTCCAAGCTCCCCGACGCCGATTGGGACCCGATCGTCGCTGCCGCCCGCGAGATCCTCGAGGCGCACTTCGACTGAACCGGTCGGGTTCGGAGGCTACCCGTCACCGCAGGTGGGGTTGGGCGGCCCCGCTCATGCCGGGGCGACCACGTCCAGGGTCGGCCGGCGGCGGCGGGAGAGCCCTTCGGCGGTGTAGAGGGCCAGCGCCGCCCACACGCACAGGAATCCGATGAGGCGGTCGGTGCCGACGACCTCGCCGTAGACGGTGATGCCGAGCACGAAGGCGATGGACGGGGCGATGTATTGGAGCAGGCCGACCAGCGACAGCGGGATGCGCCGGGCGGCGGCGTTGAAGAGCAGCAGCGGAGTGGCGGTGGCGACCCCGGTGAGGGCGAGCAGCACCGTGACCCGGAGACCGTCGCCGCCGAACGCGGCGTCACCACGGACCTGGAGGGTCGTCAGGTAGACGACGGCCGGGATGAACAGCAGGGCGGTCTCGACGGTGAGGGATTGGAGGGGTCCGACGCCCCGGACCTTCTTGGTGACGAGTCCGTAGAGGCCGAAGGTGAGGGCGAGGGTGAACGCCACCCATGGGACGGTGCCGAGCCGCACCGTCATGTAGCCGACCCCGACGGCGGCGATCCCGATCGCGGTCCATTGGAGGCGGCGGAGCCGCTCGTGCAGCACCGCCACCCCGAGCACCACGTTGAAGAGCGGGTTGATGAAGTACCCGAGGGCGGTCTCGACGATGCGCCCGTCGTTGACGGCCCAGATGTAGGTCCCCCAGTTGACCGCCAGCAGCGCCCCCGCCCCGAACAGCATGACGAGGGAACGGCGGCCGAGGCCGCGCAGCCAACTCCACCTGTGTCGCAGGGCGAGCAGGCCGGAGACGAACACGAGTGACCAGACGAAGCGGTGGGAGAGGATCTCGAGGGTGGGCACCACCTCGACGGCCTTCCAGTACACCGGGAGGAGGCCCCAGGCGACGTAGGCGGCGATCCCGAGCGTGACCCCTTTGCGCATCCGGCATTCAAACACGGGAGGCGAGAGGGGCCACCATCGGGCGTGGCAACGGTGCGGAAGGGAGCTCAGCCCCCGGCGGTCTCGGGGCGGACCACGATCGGCCAGCGCAGGTCGCCGGGTCCCGTCACCGCCATCACCACCCGCCATCCCCGCTCGTCCTGGCCGGCTTCCACCAATGCGGGGTCTGCGCCGAGGCGTGCCGCCAGGTCGGCGGCGGCCGCCACCACCTCGGGCGGCGCCGTGGCGGGAACCGGGCGCAGGCCCGCCTCCCCCGTCGCCGGCAACGCGGCCGGCGCCGGCAGGTCGAGCACGATCACGACACCATCCGGATCGACCTCGAGATCCACCGTCACCGCCTCGACCGGGCCGCGGGTGAACCCCCCGTCGGCGGCGGATCCCATCGCCCGGAACGCGACGGCCACCCGGTAGGAGCCGGGACGATCGGACTCCACCCGGAAGGCACGGGCCCATTCCACGTAGGAGGTGGCATCCGGGCCGTCATGGGGCAGCACCAGCTCGGGGTCGCCGAGCGTGGTGCGCAGGACGGCGGCCGCCCCCGGGTCGCCGTCAACCGTGAAGTAGTCGGCGACGAACCACTCGGCCCGCATCACGGCGAGACGGGCCTCGTCGTCGACGGGGGCGGCCATGAGATCGGCTTCGGTGTAGATGGCGGGGGCTCTGAGCGCGACGGTGGTCCCGGGCACTGAGGCCGGGTCGACCGTGATCTCCTCCGCAGCGCCCGCCATCGCCACGGTCGTGCCCGGCGGCAGGGTCACCACGGAATCGGACGACCCGTGGGTGAGGGCGCGCACCCCGACGACCACGGCGATCACCGCCACCGCCACCGCGGCGCCGATCGGCAGCAGGCGGGTGCGCCAGTCGGGGGCGCCCGCCACGAGAGCCGACCACGGGATGTGCTCGATCTCCTCGTAGTCGGGAGGCGGTTCTTCGGCGTGGGCGTCCATGCCGGCACCGTATGCGGAACACGAAGTGACATCAAGAGGGTTGATCCGAACAAAGAACGAAAGGGCGAACTTCCCGCCGTTGTTCACTCGATCACCGGATCAGCGCGCCCACCCTCTCAGCCCGGGAAAGGCTCCCCCAGGTGTTCGGCCATCCAGCGGACGGCGAAACGCACGATGTCGTCACCGTCGATCAGCTCGGCTCGGGCGTCACCCACCTTTCCCCGCTGCGCCCTGCCGGTGGCCAGGTACGCGCGGAGGATGGCGGTGAAGTAGTCCTCGGCCGGGTACGCGACGATCCCTGCCGAATCGTCGAGGCTCTCGATCACCCGGACCACGGGACCGCCGGGCTCCCCCACCTTCCGGTGCCGGCGGACCCGTCGTTTCTCCGGGAGCGGAGCGAGGTACTCGGCGAAGTGGAGCAAGGTGACCGTATCGGGGTCGGCACCCAGGCGGAGCACACGGCCTCCGGCCGCGACGAGTCGGTCGAGGGGTGACCCCGGCCCGTAGTAGTCGTCCCAGGGCACGTCCGCCGTGAGATGCCCGGCGAGTCGGCCGGACGCGGCAAACCTGCCCTCGGGGTGGTCGCTGACCAGCGTGCCGGGTCGGGTGCGGAACACCTCGGCGAGCATGCCGACGTCAGGGTCGGCAGGCGTCGCGAGCGGATCGAAGGGCTCGGCATCGCGGAGAAGCCGCTCCCGCTCGGGTTCGGGACGCCCGTTCACCCAGTCCCACTCATTCAGCGCACCCAGCACCATCAGCAAGGTCCCGTCCGGCCCCACCGTGTCGATCAGCGCCTCGAGCACCCCTTCCGCTTCCCCTTCGACGGGACCGATGGAGCGCAGCGAGGCATGCACCATCAACAGGTCACCGGTCTGCGCGCCCAGCCTTCGGAGGTCGGAGCTGATCGCGGCCGGTGCTCTTGGTGTGGACGTCATCGGCTCATTCTGGCCGCCCGCGGACGCCGCGCCCGACCGGGTGGCGGCCGACCCAATCGGTACCCTGCCCACGAGAACGATCGACGCTGCGCTCGCTGCACCGGCAATCCCCTACCCGCCGATGTAGCTCATCTCGACCTTGGGGAGGCCGAGGGTCGCCTCGGACCGCAGCTCCGAGTAGCGGTCGGTGCGGCCCTCCCACACCCCCCGCACCAGGTCGGTCAGCTCGGCGTGGGAGGCGCCGTCCCGCAGCGGAGCCCGCAGATCGAAGCCCTTGGCGGCGAACAGGCAGGTGTAGAGGGAACCCTCTGCGGAGAGGCGGGCTCGTGAGCAGTCCCCGCAGAACGGCTGCGACACCGACGAGATCACCCCGATCTCACCGGCGCCGTCCCGGTAGCGCCAGCGTCGGGCCACCTCACCCCGATAGTTGGGCTCTACCGGCTCCAGTGGGTAGCGGGCGCCGATGGTGGCGACGATCTCGGCCGCCGGAACCACGTCCTGGAGCCGCCACCCGTTGGTGCGGCCCACATCCATGTACTCGATGAACCGCACGATGTGCCCGGTGCCGCGGAACCGCTCCGCCATCGCCACCAGGTCGCCGTCGTTGCTGCCCCGCCGCACCACCATGTTGATCTTCAGCGGGTCGAGCCCGGCGGCGGAGGCGGCGTCGATGCCCTCCAGCACCGTCTCGACCGAGAACCCGGCGTCGTTCATGGCGGCGAACACGGCGGGGTCGAGGGAATCGAGGCTCACCGTGATCCGGTCGAGGCCGGCGGCGGCCAGCGCCTCCGCCTTGCGGGACAGCAGCGATCCGTTGGTGGTGAGGGTGACGTCGTCGATGCCCTCGATCGCCTTCAAACCGGCGATGAGGTGGGCGAGGTCCTTGCGGAGCAGCGGCTCGCCGCCGGTGATGCGGATCTTGTGCACCCCGAGCCCGGCGAACACCCGGCCCAGCCGTTCGATCTCCTCGAAGCTCAGTAGCAGGTCCCGGGCGAGGAACTCGTACTCCCGGTTGAAGATCTCCTTCGGCATGCAGTAGGTGCAGCGGAAGTTGCAGCGGTCGGTGACCGAGATGCGGAGATCACGCAGCGGGCGCCCGAGACGGTCGAGAAGGGCCATGACCAGAGGTTACCGGCCCCTCGAAACATGCATCACGGTGAACGTCTTCAGCGCCGCACCAGGTCGAGGAGCTCGTTACGCGTCCTGGCATCGGTCTTGAACGTCCCCAACATGGCGCTCGTCACCATCGAGCTGTCCTGCTTCTGCACCCCCCGCATCATCATGCACAGGTGCTTGCCCTCCATCACCACCGCCACCCCGTGTGGTTCCAGGATCGAATCGAGGGCGTGGGCCACCTGGTTGGTGAGCCGTTCCTGCACCTGGAGGCGGCGGGCGTAGAGATCGACGATGCGGGCCACCTTCGAGAGCCCGATGATCGAACCCTTCGGGAGGTAGGCGACCGCGGCCTTCCCGAAGAACGGCAGCATGTGGTGCTCGCACATCGAGTAGAACTCGATGTCCTTCACCAGCACCATCTCCTCGACCCCCTCGGCGTCGAAGATGGCGTTGTTGACGACCTCTTCCAGCGATCGCGAGTAGCCGCTGGTGAGGAAATCGAGCGCCTTGGCCACCCGCAGCGGGGTCCGCACCAGACCCTCCCGGTCGGGGTCCTCCCCCACCTCGACGAGCTGCTGGCGCACCAGCGCCTCGAGCTGGGGCGCGTAGACGTCGGCGGCGCCATCGAAGTCCTCCGGGGCGCGCAGCTCGTAGGGCGAGGCGAGGTGGATCCCTCTCACCTTCCGGACCTCCGGCCCCGAACCTGCCAGCCGTTCCGCCACCTCCCGTGCGGTGGCTCCACTGTCCGGATCGACCCAATCGGGGTCCAGGTCGGCGACGGGAACCGCCATGTACGGAGCGCTCGACGCATGAGGATCAGGAACGCGCCAGCTCCCGAAGTCCTCGACCCGATCGCCGTAGTACGCAATGTCGAGGTCGATGGTGCGGGGGGCGTTCTTGTCGCCGGTGCGTTGCCGGCCCAGCTCGGCCTCGATGCGGCGCAGCTCGGCACGGAGCGCCAGCGGGTCGAGTTCGGTGGTGACGAGGGCGGCGGCGTTGAAGAAGGGCGGTGCGCCCGCCGGCCCACCGACCGGAGCGCTCTCGAACAGGGCACTCACCCGCTGCACCTCGATGCCCTGGTGACGGCGCAGATGCCGGATCGCCTCCGGCAGGTAACGTTCTCGCTCGATGTTCGAGCCGAGGGCGATGACGACCTGAACTGATCCGTGGTTCACGGGGCATCCTCCTTGGGTTCCCGCGTGTCAACACGGAAGCGGCGGATGGTGATTCCCACCGATCGGGCGTGGCGCAACGCCCCGGGCTTCTCCACCGTCA
>CAZQUB010000072.1:0-9301 GCA_964596225.1 uncultured Acidimicrobiaceae bacterium | reverse complement strand
GTTGACCGCGGTCAGGTGGAGGGCCCGCACCAGGAACGCCGCCATCTGACCCCGCGTCACCGGGTCGTCCGGGCAGTAGAGATCGTTGGCGGGCGGGTTGCAGCCCAGCGTGATCTCGTTGTCGGCCATCCATGTGATGTCCGCCGCGAACAGATGCGTCAGCGGGACGTCGAGGAATCGCGGTTCGGGATCGGGGCCGGGCTGGGTGCCCGGATCCGGGTTGTCGTTGTCGACGGTGACGGTCACCGTCTCCGACTGCCCGACCCCGGCGCTGCTGTCGGTGGCGCGTGCCACCAACTCGACCGGCCCGTCGTACTCGGACGCGGTGTTCCACTGGTACAGGTAGGCGCTCAGCGAGCCGTTCCACGCCGCCGCCTCCCAGGTGGCGCCGCCGTCGAGGGACACCTCGACATCGAGGGTGCCGGCAGCATCCTGGAGATCGTCGGCGTCGACCACGATCGTGGTCACCCCGCTCACGGTGGCGCCGTCGGTGGGTGACAGGATCCCGGCGGTCGGCTCGTCGCTGATGTTGTCGATCATGACGGTCAGCGGATCCGAATCGGCGGAGTTGTCGGCGGCATCCGTGGCCCGTGCCCGGATCTGGACCGATCCGTCAGGCCCCGCCGTCGTGTCCCACACCAACCGGTACAGCGCATCGACGTCGCTCCAGGTGGTCGGCAGCCAGGTGGCGCCACCGTCGGTGGACACCTCGACCACGACGTCCTCGGAGGCGTCGTCGATGTCGACGTCGATGTCGACCAAGCCACTCACCGTGCTCCCCGCGGTCGGGGCCGCGAAGGTGACGACCGGGGCCGTGTTGTCGACGGTCACCGTGATCGGGATCGCGGCGCCTTCGTTGTCGTTGCTGTCGGTGGCACGAGCCTGCAGCTGGCGAGGCCCGTCGGCGACACCGGTGGTGTTCCACGAGTAGTGGTAGGCGCCTCCGCTCCAGGTGGCGATCCGCCACGTCGAGCCGCCGTCGAGGGACACCCGGACGTCGAGCGAACCGGCCGCATCCTCGTTGTCGGTGGCGTCAACCGTCACGTCCACCGTGCCGCTCACCGTGCCGCCGGGTCCCGTGATCGTCACGGTCGGCTCCTCGGTGTCGGGCGGCTCGAGCGGCGGTCCGGCCGGCGGGCCCTGCCCGTCCTCGGGGCAGAAGCGCACGACGCCGTTGTGGTAGACGTCGCCGCCGGGCACGCTGCGGCGGTTGAAGTCGCCGCCGGCCCACAGACACCCGTCGGGTGCGCCGTGCAGTGCCCAGCCGCCGAGGCTCCCCTGGATGTCCGGCGTGAAGCTCCCGATGTAGTCGCCGCTGTCGGCGTCGAGGGCGATGATGCCCTTGACTTCGCCGACCAGCGGCTCACGGGACGCCCCGAACGTGTTCGTGACGCTGTTGGACAGCTCCCGCACCACGCCCCAGAAATGCCCGGTGGCGTAGATGCGCCGGCTCCCGCCGGTCTCGACGAGCGTGATGGCCTGGAAGTCGCCGCCGAAGTCGTAGTCGTTGTTCCATCCGGTGAACCAGCGGCGCTGGGTCGTCAGATCGTCGGCGTTGAGCATCTGCACCATGTGCTGGGTGCCGGCGAGCCACACCGTGTCCCCGTCGGCGATGATCTCGTAGTGCTGGTGCTCGTCGGTGAAGTCGACCGGATGCGCCAGGCCCGGGATGAGGGCTGCGGTCTGGTCGTGGACCGCGGTGACCCCGATGGCGGTGTCATCCCCGTCGACCGACGTGAAGAACCCCACCAGGTAGACGCGGTGCCGGCTCGGGTCGGTCTCGAGACCCCAGATGCCGCCGCCGCTGACCTCCGGACGCCACGAGGTGTCCGGAGCCGCGGAGGTGAGGCTGACCCGGCCGATCTGGGTGTAGATGTTGTTGTTGTTGATGCGGCCGAAGCTGCCCCCGATGTAGAGCCAGTTGCCCTCGATGACGAGGGAGCGCACGGACGGCCGGTAGTTGAGGCTGGCGTTCTGGACGGAGGCGTTCCACGACGTGTCGGTCTCACCGGTGGCTGCGTCGAGCGCCACCAGGCCGGACCGCTCCTGACCGTTGACGTGAAGGAACTCGCCGCCGACGAAGAGGCGGGACCCGTCGGGCGAGGCGGCGAGGGAGTACACCGGCCCGTCGAAGTCGGGACGCCACCAGCTGATCCATTCCCCGGTGTCGGCCCGGAAGGCGGCCAGGAACGGCTGCTCGTAGTGGGTGCCGGCCCGGCTGTAGACGACCTCTTCGAAGGCGCCGCCGACGTAGATGGTGTTGCCGATCTGCTCGATCGCCATCACCTCGTAGCGGGCGTCCTGGAAGCCGGGCGTCCCGGGCGGGGGATCGGCGACGCCGACCACGCCCCAGGTGCGGTCCGGCATCGGAGCCAGCTCGGCCCCGATATCGCCGATCTGCACCTCGGCCAGGTAGAGGTTGTTGGTGCCGGCGAGCTGGATCTTCACGTAGCGCGCATTGCGGTTGATGGTGAACCGCTGCGACACGTCGACCGGCCCGGTGACGTGCTGGCTGGTGACGTTGGAATCGGCGAGGGCGGCGGAGAGGCTGGTCGGGATCGGGCTCACCGACGTCAGCAGGTAGAAGTCGGCGAGGTTGCCCGCCAGCTCGTCGGTGCGGTTCCACACCACGATGTCACGCACGTAGTGCGACGCGCCGAGGTCGGCCTGCCACCACGCCTGCGCATCGGCGTTGGTGCCTGCCACCGACACCACCTGGTAGGTGCCCTCGTTGGAGCCGTCGGTCCGCAGGAAGGTGCCGTTGAGCACCCCGTCGATCGCCTGATCGGCGCTGCGGGACGTCCCCGGGTTCCACCAGCCGCCGCCGCCGGTCACCTCGGTGGACGACTGTGACACTGTCACGCCCGGCGCCAGCGCCAGGTTGTCCTCGTACGGCACGATGTCCGCCGACGCCGATCCGGTACCGACCGCGAGCAGCGCCGCCACCATCATCAGAACCATGAATGCCCGCACTCGACGGACAGAATCCCCCAACATCATCTCGTCCCCACCTCTCCTGCCGGGCGGACGCCGCGCTGCGGCGTCGTCCCTACCCGAGTTTCGTCTCAATGCCCGCAGGTGAGAATAGTTGGATGCGTCACGTGGTCAATGGTCAGAAGCGAGTTTGACGAAGTAGCTAGCCCACTCTGGGTAGCCGACCCCCCACAGAGGGCGGCGACGCTACCCGGCAGCGTCGGGTGTCTCGGAAAGCGTCCCGTCGGCGAGATCCGAGAAGATCGCCGCCGTTCCCTCCTCGTCGAGGTAGACCACGCTGGCCGCCCCGGCCGTCCCCACCCGACCCGGAAGCACGATGTTGGTGAGCGACTCGGGCGCCACCAGGAAGGCGGCGGCGGCGAACGCGACGAGGTCGTCGGTGGGGAGATCGGTCCACGTGTTCTCCGTCAGCGCCACCAGCAGGGCGGGGAGCATCCCCACCCCCAACTCCTGCACCGCCGCCATCCCCGCCTGCATGATGAGACCCTGGTTCACCGAGCGGTCGAAATCGCCGCGGGGGAGACCCTTGCGGATGCGGGCCAGGCGCAGCACCAGCGTCGGTGACAGCGTCTGCACCCCCGCCGGGTAGTCGGACCAGTTGTTGCCGCTGCGCATCTTCGTGGGGAGGTCCACCGTGAGCGAGCCGAGCGTCTCGATCAGGCCGAGGAACCCGGAGAAGCCGGTGACGACGTACCCCTCGACCGGGAGGCCGGACAGCTCGGTCACCTTCTCCAGCATGATCTCCGGACCGCGCCCCGCCATCAGGCTGCTCAACTTGATGCCGCCGTCCGGTCCCTCCACCCAACTGTCGCGCGGGAACCCCACGATGGCGCCACCGCTCCCGTCCGGGAGCAGCGTCACCAGGTGCACGCTGTCGGCGCGGTAGCGCTGCTGGTTCTCACCGGGACGGGCGTCCGACCCCAACACCAGCAGCATGCGCGGCGCCGTTCCCAGCCACGGTCCGGCGGCACCGATGGTGGCGGCGACGACGTGCCAGCCGGCCGAGGTGTCGGTGAGGAACACGACATCGGTTCCGACCTCGGCCACCGCCACCGAATCGCCGCCGGCAAGCTCAGCCTCGGACACGGTGGCGGCTTGCTCACCGGCAGGCGCCGTCTCGTCGGCGAGATGCGCCAGCAACTCCGACGGCACGTCCGGCTCCGGGTTGCGTCGATCCGCCAGCCACGAGTAGAGGGCGTCGAGCGCGGTGGCGACGCCGGCGTCCATCTCCCCGGTCACCTCGACCGCCGCCACCGGCCGCGTCGTGGAAGACGTCGTCGTCGACGAGGTGGTCGTCGACGTCGTGGTGGTCGTCGTCGGCTCGGCGCCGCCACTACACGAGGCGGCCACCAGCCCGGCGGCGAGGACGAGAGGGATGACACGTGATCGAGACACGAGCGGTGATGCTATCGGCGGTCGCTCGCTAACCGAAAGCCTGACCGGTGACGTGCCACTGCGCAGCGATGGCCCGCCGCGCCACCACTACTCTTTAGCGCCGTCGACGGATGCGCCTCGTCCCCAACCGCCGGTCCGGTCCGACCGATCGATGCCGGCGGAGGTCGGAACCTTTAGCCTGGGGCGGCGCAGGAAAGGAGAGAGGGTGCGCATCGTCATCGCCGGGTGTGGCCGTGTCGGCAGCGACCTCGCACTCACCTTCGCCGAAGACGGGAACGACGTATCGGTCATCGACCACCGCACCGAGATGTTCCGCCGTCTCGGCAGCACCTTCGACGGCACCATCCACGAAGGGCTCTCCTACGACATCGAACTGCTCCAGGAAGCCGGCATCGAATACGCCGACGCCTTCGTGGCCGTCACCGACTCCGACAACTCCAACCTGATGGCGGTCCAGATCGCCAAGCAGTTCTTCGGCGTCCCCAAGACCATCGCTCGGCTCGACGACCCGAGGCGGGCCGACTCCTACCGGGCACTCGACGTGGAGTACATCGCAGGCGCCAAGCTGGCGTCGCGGGTGATCTACGAAGAGATCGTCAACCCGGAATTCCACTATCACGTCACCTTCGCCGGCGGGGATGTCGAGATCGTCGAGATGCTCCTCGGGAAGCGGGCCAACGACGTGACCGTCGCCGACCTCGAAGTGCAGGGGCAGCTGCGAGTGGCCGCGGTCCGCCGCGACACCCTCACCCACATCCCCGACCCCGCCTTCACCTTGCGGGAAGACGACCTGGTTGTGGCCGCCGCCCGGGAGGGTGTGCTCTCCAAGGTGCGGCGCTACATCAAACACCCGGAGGACGAGTGAGAATCCTGCTCATCGGCGGCGGCAAGGTCGGCTCCTACCTGGCCCGCGAGTTCGACCGGGAGGGTCACGTGGTCTCCGTCATCGAGGAGAACATCGACCGCGCCCACAAGGTGATCGACGATGCCGGGGTGCTCGTCTTCGAAGGCGACGGCACCGACGTCGAGTTGCTGCTGTCGGCCGACGTCGACCGCACCGACTGGGTGCTGGCCGTCACCGGGAGGGACGAGGACAACCTCGTCGCCTGCCAGCTGGCGGCGACGCTCGGCGCCAAGCACGTGCTCGCCCGCCTCAACAACCCGCGCAACCGCCCCACCTTCGACGCCCTCAAGATCCCGGTGATCGGCGTCACCGACCTCATGGCCGGCGTCATCTCCCGGGAAGTCGAGGTGGCCGACCTGAGCAGGGTCGCCCTCATCGGGGGCGGCAAGATCAGCCTCGTGGAACGTTCCATCCCCGAAGGCTTCCCCGAAACCCCGCTCTCCGACCTGCGGCTCCCGCGCCCGTCGGTCCTCGTCACCGTCATCAGGGGCGGCGAGGCCTTCGTGCCGGGCGCCACCACCAGCCTGCTCCCGGGCGATCGCATCCTCGCAGTGACCACGCTCGAGAACGAGGGGCCGTTCTGCGCCGCACTCGATGCCGTCGTTCTCAACGGTGAGACGTGAAGGCCCGGGCCGGCTCCCGCCGCCCACGGCATCTCCTCTCCGATGCCGCCGGCGGGCTCATCTCGTTCATCATCGAGGCGGCGCTGGTCGTCGTCCTCGGCCTCGTCGCCCTCCTCATCGCCACGATCCTCGTCCTGCTGGTGTGATGTGCTGATCAAGCCGGTCGCCGAGGACTTCCGGGTCATCGCCCACTCGATGGGCCGGATCTTCGTGGTCGTCGGGCTCGCCGGGCTGGTTCCGCTCGGCTGGGCCGCCGCCGGGCGCGAATGGCACCCCTTCTCCTCCTTCCTGCTGATGATCGGGATCTTCCTGTTCCTCGGCGTCCTCGGACTGCGCCAACCCGGATCCGACCGTCTCGACTGGTCACACGGCATGGTCGTCGTGGCGCTCACCTGGCTGCTCGTCCCGATCATCGGCGCCCTCCCCTTCGTGCTGTCCGGGCACTGGGGCGGCGAGATCGACGCCCTCTTCGACGCCGTCTCCGGCCTCACCACCACTGGGCTCGCCCTCGTGCAGGACCTCGACCACCTCGCCCCGAGCCTCAACTTCTGGCGCCATCTGCTCCACTTCCTCGGCGGCCAGGGGATCATCATCGCCGCCCTGATCGTGTTCGCCGGAGGCGGCGCCCTCACCCTCTACCTGGGGGAGGCGCGCGACGAGCGCATCCTGCCGTCGGTCACCTCCACCGCCCGGTTCATCTGGTCGGTGTCCATGGTGCACCTCGTGCTCGGGGTCACCACCCTCGGGCTCGTCGCCTGGCGGGTCCTCGGCTTCGACCTCCCCCGTGCGTTTTTCCACGGGCTCATGATCTTCTTCGCAGGCTTCGACACCGGAGGGTTCGCGCCCCAGTCGACCAGCGTCGGCTACTACCACTCGGCGATCTTCGAAGCGACCGCCGGCGTCCTGATGGTGGCGGGCGCCATGTCGTTCGGGCTCCACTACGCCCTGTGGACCGGCCGCCGCCGCGCCGTCCTCGAGAACCTCGAGACCCGCACCATCCTCTCCACCTTCGGGCTGACGATGACGATGACCCTCATCGGCCTCGCCGTCACCGGCCTCTACACCCACGTGATCGGGCTGACCCGGCAGGGCTTCTTCCAGGTGCTCTCCGCCCACACCGGGACCGGCTTCGCCACGGTATCGGCAACGGAACTGTCGACGTGGGGAGGGCTCGCGTTCGGCGGCCTCTGCATCGCCATGGCGCTGGGGGGGATGGCGTCGTCCACCGCGGGCGGCGTCAAGGCGCTCCGTATCGGGATCACGGTCCGCGCCATCGTCAACCAGATCCGTGAGGTGCTGCTGCCCGAAGGCGCCGTGGTCGGCACCGGGTTCAACCAGGCGGGGCGGCGGCGGCTCACCCCACAGCTCGCCCAGGCCGCCATGACCATCTCGCTGCTGTACGTGGCGCTCTTCCTCGTCGGGGCCGGGATCGGGATGGCGTACGGGATCCCGCTCGACCAGGCACTGTTCGAATCGGTCAGCGCCGGGGCCAACGTCGGGCTCTCCGTCGGGGTCACCCAGCCGACGATGCCGGTCCTCCTCAAACTCGTCTACATCGCCGAGATGACGCTGGGCCGGCTCGAGTTCGTCGCCGCCTTCGCCTTCCTCGGGTTCCTCTACGCCGCGGTGCGAGGCAAATGATGCGACGCCTTCTCGTCCTGTGCGGCCTTCTGGTGCTGATACTGGCTCCCTCGGTCCCCGCGGTGGCGCAGGTGCCGGTCAGCGTCCTGATCACCGACCCCTCCCAGTACAAGGGGACGGTCACCGTGCAAGGGGAGCTGGTCGGCGACTACGGCTACCGCAGCGACGGCACGGTGTGGACTCAGCTCAACGACGACAGCTACGCCCGCGAGCCGCTGCTCGAAGGCGGCGAGCGCACCGGCGGCAACGTCGGCATCGGGGTGCGGATCCCCGCCGACCTGGTCGCCGGACTCGACCCGCCGGGGGGATACCGGAAGCGGGGCCCGCTGGTGCAGCTCACCGGGGAGTGGGAGTACCACGATCCTGACCGCGGCGGGGAGTCCTATCTCGACGTCGCGGAACTGGTTCTCCTCGAGCCGGGGAGGGAGTTCGGCGAAGGCATCAGCTACCCGGCCGTGATCATCGGCGCCGCCTTCATCGGGGCCGCCGGCGTGCTCTGGCTGCGGCGGCCCCGTTCCGGCTGACCGGGAGCAGGCGCCCTCCGGAACCCTCCTCGCTCGAATCGGAGGCCGGACCGCCGAGAGCTACACTCCCCGCGACCTAGCGTCGACCGTGTGGGAGCTTGCCTCGTGGATCCTTTGATCTGGCTGTACCTTGCCATGGCCGCGGCGACCGCGGCCCTCATTCTCGCCTTCGTCTTCGCCCGTCAGGTGCACTCCGCCAATCCGGGCAACGAACGGATGCAGGAGCTGATGGCGGCGATCCGGGAAGGCGCCATGGCCTTCATCCGCCGTGAATATCTCGCGGTGGCGGGCTTCGTCACGATCATGGCGATCCTCATCCTCGTCTTCCTCGACTGGGGCCGCCCGTGGGGTGCCATCGCCTACGTGTTCGGCGCCTCGCTGTCGGCCTTGGCCGGTTTCATCGGCATGCGGGTCGCCACTGCCGCCAACGCCCGTACCGCCCAGGCCGCCCACGAGGGCGGCATCAACAAGGCGTTGCCGCTGGCCTTCCGCGGCGGAGCCGTGATGGGCTTCACCGTCGCCGGGCTCGGCCTGCTCGGGCTGGCGCTCGCCTACGCGGTGTTCGTGGAATGGATCAAGGTGGACCAACCCTTCAGCGTCCTCACCGCGGTGGCCCTCGGCGGTTCGTCGATCGCTCTCTTCTCCCGTGTCGGCGGTGGCATCTACACCAAGGCCGCCGACGTCGGCGCCGACCTGGTCGGCAAGGTCGAAGCCGGAATCCCCGAGGACGATCCCCGCAACCCGGCGACGATCGCCGACAACGTCGGGGACAACGTCGGCGACGTCGCCGGCATGGGCGCCGACCTGTTCGAGAGTTACGTCGGATCCATGGTGGCACCGATCGCCTTCGCCGCCTTTGCCTTCGCCGGTCACGCCTTCCAAGAGGAGGCGTTCTTCTACCCGCTCATGATCGCCGCGCTCGGCATGGCGTCTTCGATCATCGGCTCGTTCTTCGTCAAGCCGGGGAAGGGCAGCCTCGCCGGTGCCCTCCACAAGGGAACGTACGCTGCGATGGGGATCACCGTGGTCGGTGTCGCCGTGCTGACCCCCTTCCTCTTCAAGGACACTGCCGGTGTCGAGAACTCGTGGGGTCTGGTGTTTGCGGTGGCCATCGGGCTCGCCGTCGGCTGGGCCATCGGCCAGATCTCCGAGTGGTTCACGAGCGACCATCACAAGGTCGTCAAGGAGATCGCCCGCCAGGCACAGACCGGGCCCGCCAC
>CAZQUB010000071.1:0-9330 GCA_964596225.1 uncultured Acidimicrobiaceae bacterium | reverse complement strand
ACCGGCACCGATTCGGCGAGGAGATCATGTTCGTGGGTGACAACCCCAACGTCGCCCGGGTCATGGGCATCAACGTGGAGCGGACCAAGATCAAGCTCTTCACGATGAACGGGGCGATGGCCGGGTTCGCCGCCATGCTGCTCACCACCGAGATGAACACGTTCTGGACCACGCAGGGCGAGGGCTACCTGCTCCCGGTGATGGCGGCCGTGTTCATCGGTGGAAGCTCGATCGCCGGCGGCGAGGGGTTCATCGTCGGGACTTTCTTCGGGGCCTACATCATCGGCTCGCTGGAGGCCGGGGTCGTCGCCACCGGGATCGGCGGCTACTGGACCCAGCTGGTGAGCGGTTTGGTCATGGGGGCCTCCGTCGTCCTCAACATCGTGATTGGAGATGGGCGTCTGACGGCGGTTTCGAATCGGGTCCGGAGTTGGGCGACCCCGTCGCGAGGCGACAGGGGGTAGCGACACGGCAGAACCACAACGGAGGAGATGCGAGGGAGGTCGGCACCATTCACCGAGGCGTAACAGGAAGACAGCAATCGAGTAGCAAGGGGACAGGATGAAGCGTTCTACCAAATTGATCGCCCTGCTTGCGGCGATCACCCTCATCTTGGCGGCGTGTGGATCCGACGAGAGCTCGGACACGACCACAACCGCCGCCGCCGCCGCCGGCGCCATGGGGGACGAAATCACCGTCTACATGCAGATGGGAGGCAACCAGGGTGACCCGTCGACGCTGGCCCGCACCAACGGGGCCAAGGCGGCGGCGGAGGCCCTCAACGTCAAGCTCATCGAGCAGTACTCGGGTTGGGACCCGCAGGTGATGATCGAACAGTTCAAGGAAGCTGCGGCGGCAGACCCGGATGGCATCGTCATCATGGGGCACCCAGGTGAAGACGCCTTCGCGTCTCTGGTCGCCGATGCCGAGAGCCGCGGGATCGTCATCACGAGCGGCAACAACCCGCTGCCGAATCTGCAGGCGCAGTACCAGGCCTCCGGGTTCGGGTACGCCGGCGCCGACCTGCACGCCGGTGGGTACCTGACCGGCCAGGCGATGGTCGCCGCCGGGCTGCAAGCCGGCGACAAGGCCGTCGTCTACGACATCTGGCACAACGAATCTCGCAGCGTCAGCTCGCAGGGCATCTACGACGCCTTGACCGACGCCGGGCTCGAGGTCGAGAAGCTGGACGTCTCCGACGAGGTCGATCAGGAGGCCTCGCTGGCCATCCCGATCCTGACCGCCTACCTGGAGGACCATCCCGACATCAAGGCCATCGGCACTCAGCACGGCAACATCACGGCCAACCTGATGAAGGTGCTCGAGGCGGCCGGCAAGGAGCCTGGTGAGGTGATCGTCGGTGGCATCGACCTGTCACCGGCCACCATCGAGGGGATCGAGGCGGGCTACATCAGTGTCAGCTTCGACCAGGTGCTCTACCTGCAGGGCTATCTGCCCATCATGCAGGTCGCGTTCACGTCGCGGTACCTGATCCCCGGCCTGGACGTCAACACCGGGGTCGGAACGGTCACCCCGGCCAACATCGCCGAAATCGCTCCTCTCATCGAAGAGGGCATTCGATAGCGACAGTCGGCGCCTCCGCCTCCGGGCGGAGGCGCCGCCGCGCCCGCCGCGACCCGGTAGCCTGGGGCCGGTCGGCGACAGAGAGGGTCCACCCATGAGGCGATCGATCCTGCTGCTGGTGGCAGCCACCATGCTCGGGTTGGTCGCGTGCGGGGGAGGCGGTGGAGACGACGTCGCCACCGCGCCCGGAGTCGTCACCGTCGCACCGTCGGAGGCGGCCGACGTGATCGCCGACCATCAGGACGACGCCGCCTTCACCATCCTCGACGTGCGGACCCCCGAGGAATTCGCCGCCGGCCACCTCGACGGCGCCGTCAACATCGACATCTACGATCCCGGATTCGAGGACGCCATCGCCGCGCTCGACCCCGCCGGCGTCTACGTGCTCTACTGCCGGACCGGGAACCGCAGTGCGGCGGCGGCCGATCTGATGCGCCAGCTCTCGTTCACCGCGGTCTACGAGATCCAAGGCGGGATCGTGGCGTGGGACGCGGCCGGACTGCCGGTGGCCGGCTAACCCGGATCAGGTGACGACGCCGACGGGGCAGGAGGCGCCGGTCCCGGCGATGCCGCAGTAGCCGTTGGGATGCTTTGAGAGGTATTGCTGGTGGTAGTCCTCGGCGTAGAAGAACGGTCCCGCTGCGGCGATCTCGGTTGTGATCGGCCCGTAGCCCGCTGCGGTCAGGTTGGGCTGGAAGCGGTCGCGGCTCGTCTCGGCTGCGGCCCGCTGCGCCTCACCGGACCAGTAGATCGCCGAACGATACTGGGTGCCCACGTCGTTCCCCGAGCGCATCCCCTGGGTCGGATCGTGGCTCTCCCAGAACACCTTGAGAAGCTGCTCGTAGCTCACCTTGGCCGGATCGAACACCACGAGCACCACCTCGGCGTGGCCCGTCATCCCGGTGCAGACCTCTTCGTAGGTGGCGTTCTCGGTGAAGCCGCCGGCGTAGCCGACCGCGGTCGAGAACACGCCGGGCACTTGCCAGAACACCCGCTCGGCTCCCCAGAAACATCCCATCCCGAACACCGCGGTCTCCATCCCCTCCGGGAACGGGGCGACCGTCGGGTTGCCGTTGACGTGGTGTGTGCCACGGACCGGCATGCGGTCGACATGACCGGGAAGCGCGGTCTCGGCGGTGGGCATCGTCTTGGCCTGGCGGGTCATCCACATGGGATCCTCCCTCGTTGTGGCAGCGCTCACCGCAACGCCGCGCCCCCGCCATCTGTTCCCGGGCCAGGGCGGGACCACGGCAGAGTGGGGAGACGATGACGGTCCGGATCCACCCCCTCGATGTGCCGGATCGAGTCTGGGTGCGGGATCTGCTGGCGGAGCGCTGGGGTGGCGACGAGGTGGTGGCGCACGGGACCCGGTTCCTGCCGGCGAGCCTGCCGGGCTGGGTCGCGGTCGACGAGCCGGGAGGGGAGCGGCTCGGGGTGCTCTGCTACGACGCGTCGGGTGATGCCTGCGAGATCGTGTTGTTCGATACGCCCGTCCCCGGCCGCGGCGCCGGCACCGCGCTGCTGGCGGCGATCACCGGTCTCGGCCACCGGAGGCGCCTGTGGGTGGTGGCCACCAACGACAACACTGGCGCCATCGCCTGGTACCGGAGGCGAGGGTTCCGGGTAGTCGCCGTCCACCGTGGAGCGGTGGATCGGGCTCGGGCCGAGCTCAAGCCGTCGATCCCGCGTCGTGGCATCGGAGGCGTCGAGATCCACGACGAGATCGAACTCGAGCTGATCTCCGGCACGACCGCCGGCCACCACCGCCGCTGAGCCGATCCGCTCGGACTCAGATGGCGGCCCGCGCCTGGCGGACCCGACCCACCACACTGCGGGTGGCGAGGGTCACGAAGAAGAGCGCCACGGCCAGGCCCGACATGGTGGCCCCGGCGGCGGTGTCGAGATGGAAACTGAGGAGCAGGCCGACGACCACCGACACCGTTCCCACCACGATCGCCACCAGCATCATGACCGGCACCCGGCGGGCGAGGAGCGAGGCGGTGGCGGGTGGGGCGATCAGCAGCCCGAACACGAGGAGCGACCCCACCGCCTGGAACGAACTCACGACGGCGAGGGTGATGAGCGTCAGCATCACGATATGGGCTCGCCGCGGGAAGAGGCCGAGCACCTCGGCCTTCTCCTCGTTGAAGGAGAGGGCCAGGAGCGGGCGGTAGAAGAGGACGGCGCCGCCCACCGAGATGGCGGCGGTGATCGCCTGGATCACGACGTCGCTGGTGCTGATGCCGAGCACGTCCCCGAACAGCACCGCCACCAGATCGACCGCGAACGATCCCGAACGGGAGATGATCACCACCCCGAGCGCCAGCATGCCGACGAAGAGGAGCCCGATGGCAGTGTCCTCGGTGAGTCGGGTGGTGCGGTGGATGAGGGAGATGGCGCCGATCATCACCACCGCCGCCGCTGCCGCGCCCAACGTGACGTTGACGTCGAGGAGGAGCGCCACCGCCACGCCCGGGATGACGCCGTGGGCGAGGGCGTCGCCCATGAAGGCGAGGCCGCGCAGCACCACCCAGGTGCCGACCACCGACGTGGTGATGACCGCCAGGATGCCGGCCGCGAGGGCCCGCTGCATGAACGCGTACGTGAAGGGTTCGGTGATCCAGTCCATCCGGACGTCCTCTTTGTTCTCAGTCTGCCAGGGCGGCGGCGATCCTGCGTGCATCGGTGCGCATCATCGAGAGGTAGTCGGCGCCGTCCGAGTTCGGCGGACCGAGGGAACCCGTGTAGAGCTGTACCACCTCGACGGGACGGGAAAGCTCGGCGGCGACGGCGTCGGCGAGGGCGGTGGGCTGGGTTGTCTCGGCGAACACGGCGTCGAGGCCGAGGTCGTTGAGCGTGGCGACGAGGTTGGCGAGGTCGGCGGGGCTGGGCGCGGCGAGGGTGGTGCCGGAGGGGATGACCGTGCCCACGATGTCGAATCCGTAGCGGGTCGCGAAGTAGCGCAGGGCGTTGTGGTTGGTGACGAGGAGACGCCGCTCCGGGGGCACCGCCGCCAGGATCGTCACCATCTCATCGTGGGTTGCGAGCACGGCGTCGGAGTAGGCGGCGGCGCGTTGGGTCCAGTCTTCGGCGTTGGTGGGATCGGCTGCGCCGAGGGCGTCACCAATCAGCTCGGCAGCTTGCGCCATCCGGACTGGGTCGAGCCACCAGTGTGGGTCGAGCGTGTGCGCGTGCTCGTTCTCGTGCTCGTCGGACACGGCGGCGTCCCATGGCAGTGGGTCGAGCTGTTCGCCGAGCGAGAGTACGGTCACGCCATCGGAAGCGGCGTTGTCGATCACGTTTCCGAGGCCCTCCTCCAAGTCGAGGCCGTTGACGACGATCAGGTCGGCATCAACCATCGCCGCCGCCTGCGAAGCAGAGGCCTGGAAGGCGTGCGGGTCCTGGCCCGGCTGCATCAGGACGGTCACCTCGGCCTCATCTCCCGCGATGTGAGCGACGACGTCACCGAGGATGGTGGTGGTGGCGACGACCTTGGGTCGATCGTCCGCCGAGCTGCCGGTGGCACAAGAGGACAGCACCAAGGCGGTGGCGACGAGCATGGCGAGCAATCGGAGATGGCGGGCCGGCGTGGTCGCGGTCATCGGCTCCCTCACTGTAATGAGAATCAATCTCATCCTAGGCGCCAGAGAATGAGAATCAAAATCGAAGTTCCTGTACACTGGTGGTCGTGGAATACGTCTCCGACATCGAACAGCGGGTTGCGGAACGCCTCGAAGGTGGCGGCGTTCGCTTCACCCAGGCCCGCCGTCTCGCGGTGCGGGCGCTGGCGCGTGCCGGCGGGCCCCGCACCGCCTCCGAACTCCACGACACGCTGCGGGACCAGGTTCCGCTGTCGTCCCTCTACCGGACCCTGGCGGTGCTCGAAGACGCCGGGGTACTTGACCGCTCCCACGACCCGCAGGGAATAGCCCGCTACGAACCGTCCGAATGGTTGCTCGGTCATCACCACCACCTCGTGTGTGTCGAATGCGGGGCGGTGGAAGACATCCAGATCGACCCCGCCGTCGAGTCCGAAGTGTCGGCACTCGTGGCGCGCATCGCCGGCGACGCGGGCTACGTCGTGACCGACCACAAGATCGACATCGAAGGGATCTGCCGCACGTGTGCCCGGTAGCGCAACTCGCGGCCCGCGGCGACGGCGTGGTGCTGGCCTACCAACAGAAGGTCGCCGTCACCGCCTCCAGCTTCACCATCCCCGCCGGGTTGCTCACCGCGGTCATCGGACCCAACGGATCGGGTAAATCCACCCTCCTGCACGGACTCACCGGACTGGTGCGCCGCACCGCAGGCACCGTCGAAGTGTTCGGGGCGCCCCCCACCGACGTTCGCCACCGGGTCGCCTACGTGCTCCAGTCGGCCAAGGTCAACGAGGTGATGCCGGTCACCGTGCGCGAGGTGGTCGCCATGGGCCGCTACGCCGGGCTCGGCCCGTTCCGGCCCTTCCGCCGCGGCGACGCCGATGCCGTCGAGGAGGCCCTGCGGCGCCTCGAGATCGTCGATCTCGCAGGCAGCCACCTCACCGAACTCTCCGGCGGTCAGCGGCAACGGGTGTTCGTTGCCCAGGGACTGGCGCAAGAGGCCGACCTGTTGCTGCTCGACGAGCCGGTCACCGGTCTCGACATCGTCTCTCGAGACCTCATCGTCACCGCCATCCGCGACGAACTGGGCCGCGGCCGCACCGTCGTCTTCACCACCCACGACCTCGCCGAGGCGGCGGACGCCGACCACGTGATCCTCATGTCCGGGGCGGTGGTCGCCGACGGCGCCCCGGTCGACGTTCTCGCCCCGGACCGGCTCGCCGCCGCCTACGGGATCGGGATCGTGCACCTCGAAGACGGGTCGATCGCCCTCGACGACGCCGTCCACGCCACCCGGGAACGTCACGTGCACTTCGAGCGGGGCGGCCACGCCTGAGGCGTCTCCGCCGCGCCACGAGTATCGTGCAGAGCAGGGAGGTGCCCATGGAGAGCAGCCCACACAACACCGAATCCGACGCCACCGAAGTCGAAGAGGAGGCTCCCCCCTCTGACGGCGAGCCCGGCTCCGGCGCCGTGGCCGATCAACCCGGGGACGCGTCACCGATCCTCGCGACCGCCCTCACCGAGTCGTCGGCGCACCACGAGCCGCGACCCCGGATGAAGAAGAAGCTGTACGAGGCGGAGCTGAAACGGCTCCAGATGGAGCTGGTCAAGCTGCAACGGTGGATCCGGACCCAAGGTCTCAAGGTCGTCATCATCTTCGAGGGGAGGGACGCAGCCGGGAAGGGCGGGGTGATCAAACGCATCACGGAACGGCTCAACCCCCGGGTGTGCCGGGTGGAGGCGCTCGGCACCCCGACCGAACGGGAACGCACCCAGTGGTGGTTCCAGCGGTACGTGCCCTACCTGCCGGCGGCGGGGGAGATGGTGCTGTTCGACCGCTCCTGGTACAACCGGGCGCTGGTGGAGCCGGTCATGGGTTTCTGCACCGAGGACCAGTACCAGGAGTTCCTCCGCACCTGCCCCGAGTTCGAACGCATGCTGGTCCGTTCCGGCATCATCCTCGTCAAGTACTGGTTCTCGGTGAGTGACGAGGAGCAGGAACGACGCTTCCTGGAGCGGCGGGAGAACCCCACCAAGCGGTGGAAGCTGAGCCCGATGGACCTGCAATCCCGGGCCCACTGGGCGGACTACTCGCGGGCGAAGGACATCATGTTCGCCCACACCGACATCAAACAGGCCCCGTGGTACGTGGTGAACGCCGACGACAAGCGGCGCGCCCGACTCAACTGCATCCACCACCTCCTCGGCGTCATCCCGCACGAGGAGGTCGAACCACCCGAGATCGTGCTCCCGCCGCGCCAGTCCAACCAGGGGTACGTGCGCCCGCCTCTCGCCGACCAGACGTTCGTCGAGGAGGTCTACTGAGCGGCTGCGCTTGCTAGAGCGAGCATCTCGCTTACAATTGCGAGTGCAAGGAGGGTGCATGCTGCCCGATGCCTCATCTCAGGCGCTCCCCAACGACTACCCCCACGAGTTCGAACGAGCCGTCACCCTGCGCGACGGCCGGACGGTGCTGATCCGTCCCGTCGTGCCTACCGACGCCCCGGCGCTGCGCGAGGCGGTCGAGACCGCCGACTCCGAGACCCTCTACCACCGGTTCTTCAACTCGTCGATCACCCTCGACGAGCAGCAGATCCACCGCCTCACCAAACTGGATTACCGGCGCCGCTTCGCCCTGGTGGCAGTCGCCCCCGACGGCACGGGCGTGGCCATCGCCCGCTACGAGCCCTTCGCCGAGGGAGTGGTGGAGATGGCGGTGGCGGTGACACCCTCCTGGCGCCGCATCGGTCTCGCCTCGACCCTCTTCGCCATGCTGGAAGAAGCGGCCCGTGAGCGTGGCGTCACCCGCCTCCATGCCTACTACCTGGCGGAGAACCGAGCCGCGGAGCACCTCATGGCGACACGCGGCTTCACCGTGCCGCGCATCGAAGACGGGGTCGCCGCGGTCTCCAAGACCCTCGTTTGAGACCTTTCCGGGCGGCGGAGAGCGATCCCGCCCGCGACGGTAGGCTCTGCCGATGACGACAACCGTCGCCGAGATCCTCGCCCGGATCGGCACCCGCTTCCCGCTCTCCAAAGCGGCGGCCTGGGACACGCCGCTCGGACTCCAGTTCGGCGATCCGGTGGCTCCGGTGCAGCGCCTCGCGGTGTGTCACGAGATCACCGAGGCCGTCACCGCGGTGGTCGAGCGTGACCCGGTCGACCTGATCGTCACCTACCACCCCCTGCTCTTTGGACCCACCGAGCGTCTCGTGGCCGGGCCCACCGCCAGCGGCCGTGCCTTCCGTCTCATCCGGCGGGGCGTGGCGGTCGCCGCCGTCCACACCGCCTTCGACGTCGCCCCCGGAGGCGCCGCCGACGCCCTCGCCGCCGCGCTCGGCCTCGACGACGTGCGCGGTTTCGGGCCGCTGTGGGGCCCGATCGGCGCCAAGATCACGGTGTTCGTTCCCGAGGCCGCCGCCGAAACCGTCGCCGCCGCCATGGCAGACGCCGGCGCCGGGGAGATCGGCGCCTACGGCGCCTGCTCCTTCCGCACCACCGGCACCGCGACCTTCCGCCCCGGAGAAGGCGCGACCCCGGTGATGGGGGAGCGGGGGCGCTTGAACCACCAGCCCGAGGTGAGGATCGAGATGGTGGCGCCCGCCGGCCGCGTCGACCGGGTGGTGGCGGCACTGCTGGCGGTCCACCCCTATGAGGAGCCCGCCTACGACGTGTGGGACGCCCGGGGCAACGCCGGCCTCCTCGGCAGGGTCGGGACGTTGCCCGCCACCACGACCGTCGAGAAGCTGGGCCTGCTGGTGCGGGAGTGCCTCGGCGGGGTGGTCCGGATCGCAGGGACCGGACCGGTACGGACCGTCGGCGTCATCCCCGGTTCGGGTGGCTCGTTCCTGGCGGCCGCCGCCGCCGCCGGCGCCGACGTCGTCGTCACGGGCGACGTGTCCCACCACGTCGCGCAGCGGGCCTTGGGAGGCGAGATCGCCCTCGTCGATCCCGGCCACATCGCCACCGAACGACCCGGTGTTGCCGCGCTGTACGCTGAGGCTTCTACGATCGTCGCCGCCGAGGATCTCACCGGCCTCGATCCCGATCCTTGGAAGGAGCCGTAGATGGAGGAGCTGCAAAGCCTGGCCGATCTTCTCGATCTCCAGGATGTCGACCTCCAGATCGACCGGCTCATCCACGA
>CAZQUB010000070.1:0-9640 GCA_964596225.1 uncultured Acidimicrobiaceae bacterium | reverse complement strand
ACGGCCTCGACGTCGTCTCCACCGGCCTCATCCTCGACACGGAGGACACCGCCCTGATGTGGCGGGGGCTGATGCTGTCGAAGGCTCTCGAGCAGTTCCTCCGGGATGTGGCGTGGCCGCCCGATCTCGACTACCTGATCCTCGACCTGCCGCCGGGCACCGGCGACATCCAGATGGCACTGGCCCGGCTCCTCCCCCAGGCGGAGCTGGTCGTCGTCACGACCCCGCAGCGAGCGGCACAGAAGGTGGCGGCCCGCCTCGCCGACATGGCCCGCCGTTCCTCCATGCCGGTGATCGGCGTCGTCGAGAACATGGCCGGGTTCACCACCGACGACGGCCGCCACTATGACCTGTTCGGCTCCGGCGGAGGGGAGGAGCTGGCGGCGGATCTCGGCGTTCCCCTGCTGGGGAGCATCCCGATCGACCCATCGGTCGTCGCCGGCGGAGACGACGGCGAACCGGTCGTCATCACCCACCCGGACGCTCCGGCGGCGGTGGCGATGGCCGCCACCGCCACGCTGCTCACCGAGCTGATCCCACCGATCGGCGACGACAGCTGCAGCGCTCGCCTCACCGTGCTCGCCGAGCAGCTCGCCGGGCGCTGAACCCGTCCCTGACGTGGCGGCGGTTCCTCAGAGGCAGAGACTGGCGGCCAGCGGATAGGGGTTGACGGCGCTCCCGCCTCCGGGATGGAACTCGAAGTGGAGGTGGGTCACCGTGTAGGCGGCGTTCCCGGTGTTCCCCACGTAACCGAGGAGCTCCCCGACGGCGAGGTGCTGGCCGACCGAGAGGCCGCCGGCCCAGCCGTCGAGGTGGGCGTAGTAGTACTCGTCACCGCTGTCGCCCCGCAGCCACACGGTGATGCCGCCGAGGCCGCCGTTGCCCATCCGCTTCACCGTTCCCGCCTCCACCGCCACGGCAGGGGTGCCCCGCACCGCGATCATGTCGACTCCCTCGTGGCGGCGGCCGCCGGAGCGGGGCGCCCCCCATGTGTCGGTGAAGGTCACCGCCCCGTTCACCGGGCAGGTCATGCCTCCCGGCGAAGGGTCGGGTTCGTCGGACGGCACGGTGGTGGTCGTCACGTCGGGCACCGTGGTGGTGGTGGTGCCGTCCCCTGCGGTGGTGGTCGTGGTGGGGTCGGGAGCGAGCGTGGTGGTGGTCGAGGTGGCGTTGCGGGCGGCTTCCTCCTGGCGGAGCCGTTCCTCCTCCTCCTTCCTCCGCCGCTCCTCCTCCTGCTGCTGGAAGGCGGACGCCACCGCCTGGTACTGGGCGTCGGCCTCCTCGAGGCGCGCCATGATGACGGCCGCCTGCTGCTCCAGGTCGTCGTTGGCCTGCTGTTGGGCTGCGAGCGCTTCGGTGAGGCGGGTGTTCTGATCCTGGTAGCTGCTCTCGAGCGCGAGGAGGCGGGCCAGCACCGCGTTCCCGTCACTCGAGGCCACCGCCAGGTAGCCGTTGCGGAGCGGTATCTCGGTGATCGACGCCAATCCGAACAGGTTCTGCGCCCCGAGCGATCCCGCCGACATGTACATCTCGCGGGCGACGTCCTGGGCGGCGAGGCGGGTGGTGGCGAGCTCCCGCTCCGCCACCGAGAGCGAGGCGCTGAGCTGTTCGAGGTCGGTCTCCAGTTCGAAGGCACGGCCGATGTTGGCGTCGTACTGGGCGGTGATGTCGGCGAGTTCGGCGCCGACCTCACGGCGGCGGGCGTCGGCGGCGGCGACGTCGTCGGCCGTGATCTCGCCGGTCTGGGCGAGCGCGGGCACGGTGGCGATGAGCAAGAACGCCAGGGCGGCGGTCAATCGCTTCACGTCGTCGGCTCCTCGGAGAGGATCACTTCGATGCCCGGTACCTACCGCCCCGCCCCAACGATACCGCGGCGAGGTGGTTGAGGTTCACCCACACCCGGCGGGCGATGGCCCGAATCGGGCCGTTCACAGCACCGTCATGCGGTTCTGGTAGCGGCGCATGCCCCACTGGCGGAGCGCCTCCCGCACCCCGGGAATCAGGAGGGAGAACCCGATGGCGTCGGTGAGGAACCCCGGCGTGATCAGCAGCGTGCCGGCGACGAGGATCATGGCGCTGTGGGCGAGGGGCCGGCCCGGGAACACCCCGGCTGCGAAATCGGCACGCACCCGCGCCCACTCGGTCCGGCTCTGGCGGGACACGAGGGAGGCACCGAGCACCGCGGTCACGATCACGATCAGCAGGGTGGGGCCGAGTCCGATCCGGCTCCCGACCACCACGAAGAGAGCGATCTCGATGACGGGGGTCGCTACGAAGACCGTGAACAGCAAGCTGGAGAGGCGCACGATCGCGAGCATACCGGCCCGGGGTGGTTGCGCCAGCGGGAGGAGGGGTCCCAGCGCGGCTCCAGATCAGGGCACCGCCGGGGGCGTGCCGTCTCCGTGCCGCGCCCTCGACGTGGCCGGACGCGGCGGAACGGACGAGCCGGCCGCGCCGCCGCGGTCCGTCAGATCGATGCCGCCGTCAGCACCTGATGGCGTTCCGCCTCGGTGAGCCCACCCCAGATCCCGTACGGTTCCCGGATCTGCATGGCGTACTCGAGGCAGGGTCCCTTCACCGGGCAGACGCTGCATATCGACTTGGCCCTGAGCTCCCTCCGCTCCCGCTCGTCCTTCCGTTCCGCGGTACTGGGAGGGAAGAAGAGATGGGAGCGATTTCCACGACAAAGAGCGACAGGTTGCCAAGAGCGGTCGAGCGGAATCACAAGGGGGTCTCCTCCACGGCTGCGTTGACGGAACGTACAACCGCAGACAAGACCGTAATGAAACCTGGGGTACGATGCCAGGAAGAAGCTGGCGGATCGCGCTAGCTAGTCGCGAACAGCCCCGTCCTGAGGGGTATCTGCCGGTCCCACCTCGAGCACGATTCCGGCGACGCCGAGCACCACCACTTCCTCCCCCTCCCGGATCCCTGCCGCCCGCCGGGAACGGGCCCGCCACCGGGCACCCTGGAGCGACACGACACCTTCGGGATCGAACGTGGTCTCGGCGGTCCCGACCCGGCCGATGAGATGCTCGCGGCCGATGGTGGGGGTGGAGAAACGGGAGCGGATGACGGTGGTGATGGCGAACATGAAGAAGAGCGCCACCCCGGCGACGATGAGGAGGACCTGCCACCAGGCGGGACCGAACTGGGGATGGGCGTCGGTGAACCACATCCCGCCGGTGAGGAGGAGCACGGCGCCGGCGATCGACCGCACCCCCAACTCGTTGCGTTGCAGGTCCCAGGTGGTGAGCCCCAGGCCCGCCAGGAGCAACCCCACCGCCCACCAGTTCACCGGGAGGGTGGCGAGGCCATAGCCGGCGAGGAAGAGCATCAGGGCCGCCACCGCGGCGGCGAGGCCGACCCCGGCCGCGTAGAACTCGAACACCGCCACCGTGAGCCCGGCGAGGAGGAAGAACAGCGCCGCTTCCGGGCTCACCGCCAGCCGCAGGAAGCGGGTGAGGAGACCCGGCTTGAGGAAGCGCACTTCGACGGACGGGACCGTCATGGCGACACCGTCGGCGCCGGTCACCGTCTCGGATGTCTCCAGCGTGACCGGCCCGCCCGCCGTGTCCACCACGGTCCCGTCGAGGCCGGCGATGAACTGACCGATCGAGGGCACGACGACGTCGACGAACGAGGGAGCATCCATCTCGGAGACCTCGACGGCGGTGGAGGCCAGCGCGAGGACCGCAGGGTCGGGCACCAGGATCTCGTGGTCGCCTCGCTGCACCGTGGGGGAGGTGTACCCGATGCGGGCGCCGGGAGCCGCTCCGGCGACGGGCACCGCCGCCACCAGCTGGGCGACACCTCCGTAGGCGGTGGCTCCGGAGGGGCCGACCCAGGCGACTACCGGAACCGGTGCCGCCGCCACCGCGTCGAGGAGCGGTGCCATGTCACCGGAGGCGACGCCCGGATCGTCGATTTGGAACACCACGAGCTGGGCGTCCTCGGTCTGGAGCGTGCCGGCGAGGAAGTCGATCGCCCGCTGATCGAGGGGGCCCCGCACGTCGGCCACGATCACCGGGCCTGCCTCCTGGCCCGAGGCGGCGACGGCCGGCAGCACGAGACCGGCGAGCAGGAACAGGGAGAGGAGGCGGGTGCGCACAGCAGGGGGGATCATATTGACCCGGAGCCGTAACCGTGACCCCGGCGGGCGTGGCATCCCCGCCGCGCCGTCGACACTGGTGGATTCGTCGCCGATCTCCTAGCCTCCATCCCATGGCACGAGTGCTGGTGATCGCCGATGAGCCGTGGGTCCGCAGCGAGGTCCACGCCGCTCTCACCGAACCCGCCTACACCCTCATCGACCACGACGACCCCCGGACCGCGGCGGAGCGCGCCAGCGACGAGAAGGTGGACGCGGTGATCACCGATCTCCAGGTCGGCACCATGGGCGGGATGGCGGTGGTTCGTGACATACGCGACCGCGACGCCATCGCGGGGCGCGAGTTCACCCCCGTGGTGATCCTGCTCGACCGGGCGGCCGACACCTTCCTCGCCAAACGGGCGGGTGCCGCGGCGTGGGTCACCAAGCCGTTCACGACCGCGATGATCCGGGAGGCGCTGGAACAGGCGACGGGAGGCTGACCGGCGCCCGAGGCGGCCGCTCATGAGCATCGTCAACATCGTCTACGTCGTCACCCTGGCGCTGTGCGCTCTGGGATCGGGATTCTTCTCCGGCTCGGAGACGGCCCTCATCGGGATCGGCAAGGAGCGGGTGCACCAACTCGCCGAGACCGGGAAACGGGGGCGGCGGGTCCGGCAGCTCGTCGCCGACCCCGACCGCCTCCTCAGCACCCTGCTGGTCGCCAACAACCTCGTCAACATCCTGGGCGCCGCCATCGCCACCGCCATGTTCATCCAGCTCCTCGGGAAGCGATGGGGCCCGTGGGTGGCGACGGTGACGGTGACGGCGGTGGTGCTGGTGGTGGGTGAGATCACCCCCAAGAGCCTCGCCGCCCGCTACCCGGAGCGGTTCTCGCTGGCGGTGGCGCCCACCATCCTGCGCCTCTCCCGGGTCCTCGGTCCGGTGGCGCAGCTCTTCACCGCCATCACCCGCGGCCTGTTCCGCATCTTCCGGATCCCGGCCCGGCCCGATACCCACGCCGTGACGGAAGCCGACATCATGGCGCTCGCCGAACTCAGCATGCACGGCGGCGGCATCGAGAGCGTGGAACGCGAGATCATCAACGCCCTTTTCACGCTCGCCGACCGGCCGGTGCGGGAGGTGATGACGCCGCGGGTCGACATCGTCGCCCTCACCACCCCGATCACCGCCGACGCGGTGAGGAACGCGGTGGCGTCGGCCGGACACTCCCGCTTCCCGGTGACGGACGGCAGCCTGGACGAGCTGCGGGGGGTGTTGTTCGTCAAGGACCTGCTCCAGTTCCCCGCCGAGCCGGCCCCGGATCAGATCCGGTCCATGCTGCGGCTCCCGACGTTCGTTCCCGAGTCGGCGACGATCCTGCGGGTGCTCCAGGACATGAGGGCCCGCCATTTCGCCTTCGCGGTGGTGCTCGACGAGCACGGCGGCGTCGAAGGCATCGTGACCATCAAGGATCTCGTCGCCGAGCTGGTGGGCGAGTTGCAGGACGAGTACGACCCGGGATCGCCGTCGGTGGTCCGGGTGGGCCCGCGGCGTTGGGTCGCCGACGGCCGGCTCCCCCTGGAGGATCTGGAGCATGCGGTCGGGTGCCATTTCCCCGGCGGCCCCTACTCGACCGTCGGCGGCCTCCTCATGGCGCTCGCCGGGCGCATCCCCGACGAGGGGGATCGGATCGAGACCGACGTGTGCGTGTTCACCGTGCTGGCGATGGATCGCAACCGCGTCGACCGGGTCCAGGTTGAGCCGGCACCGCAAAGAGATACAATCCCCTGATCGGGACGGGACGTGGCGCAGTTTGGTAGCGCGCATCGTTCGGGACGATGAGGTCGCCGGTTCAAATCCGGCCGTCCCGACCAGAAGCCGGCGGATCCACCGCCGGCTTCTTCGCGTGTCGGTCCGCTACGCCGGCTGGGCGGCGCTGGTGCCGACGATGGCCTTCTTGAGGACCTCGAGTTCCCGGCGGAGCCGGGACCGCATGCTGTGACGCAGGAACGGTCCCAGCAGCAGTGAGACGAACCGGGTCGCCAGGCTGTCGGGCCCGGCGTCGATGCGATTGACGACTTCGGTCTTGCCGTCGACGGCGTGCAACTCCAGCCATCCCCGGAACGAGAACGGGCCACGGTCCGCCTCGGTGGCGAACTCGCTCGGCGGGGCGTAGGAGGTGACCTTGAACTCGATCTCGGAGGGACGCCCTCCCGCCACGTACTCGGCGACGAAACGGGCCCCCTCGCCCAGCTCGCGGGACACCAGACGGGCCCGCCGCACCCCGCTCACCCAGCGGGGCATGTTCTCGACGTTGGAGATGAAGGAGAAGACCTGGTCGACGGACCGTTCGATCAAGATGCTGGCTTCGGCGATCATCCTGGGTCCTCCATCTGCTCATCCCTACCGTACCCCACCGCCGGGAACGTGCACGGTGACCCATCAGATATCGGCCGTCGAGTGCGCCTCGCTGAAGCGATCCCTCCCCCTCCAACGGCGGCGGGGTGCGGATTTCACCCGCACCCCGCGCTTCACCTGGTGTGGTCGCGTCTAGGCGAGGCCCTGCTCCGAGAGCCAGTCAGCCGCCACCTTGTCCGGATCTTCCCCGTTGTAGCCGACCCGCTCGTTGAGCTGGGTGAGGCCCTCGGTGGTCAACGCGGCGCTGACGTCGTTGAGCACCGACACCAAGCCGTCGCCGTAGGCGTCGACGATGTCGGCGCGGATCGCCGGGACCACGTTCTCGGCCGGCTGCAACCCCTTGTCGTCCTCCAGCAGCACGAATCCCCGGGCGGAGATGACACCGTCGGAGGTGAACAGCAACGCCACCTGGATCTCGTCGCCTTCCAGGGCGGTCACCGTGAGCGCTCCGCCGACGTCGAGAGGCTTGAACTCGGCGAAATGGATCCCGTAGACGTTCTCGAGCCCGATCAGGCAGAACTCACGCTCCGGGCACTCGGGCGGGCCACCGAAGACGAGCGAGCCGGCATGGGGCGCCAGGTCGCTCACCGTCGCCAGACCCAACTCGTCGGCGGTGTCCTGCCGCACCACGATGCCGTTCTTGTCCTGGGCGGGCGCCGGATCGAGCACCTCGACCCCGGCATCGGCCCAGGCGTCGGCCAGCGCCGCCGCCGTCGCCGCGGTGTCGGACGTGGGGGTGCCGCCGAGCGCCGACAGCGCCGACCCGACGTACTCGGGCACCAGATCGATCTCGCCGCTCTCGAGCGCCGGTTTGTAGATCTCGCGTGTGCCGATGTTGAGCTGACGGTCCACCGAGTAGCCGTTCGCCTCCAACGCCTGGGCGTAGATCTCGGCGAGCAGGGCGTTCTCGGAGAAGTTGGCGGACCCGATGACGATGGTCGGACCTTCCTTGGCACCGGCGTCATCACCCGATCCACAGGCGGCGGCGACGAGCGCCACCACCACCAGGAGCGCCCCGATGACGCTGCTGCGGAACGTACTCCGCATGGGTATTCCTCCTTCGCAGTGTGCCCGTGAACCTAGTGGGCACCACCGACAAGATGGACGGTCGGCAGCAGGAGATCCTCAGATGGCGTGAATCTCGAGTTCGGCGCGGGCGGTGGTGTGGATCCCGGCGGGCACCACCCTCCGTTCGAGGAGGCTGAGCGCCACCTCGGTGCCGATCACCAGGAGGGCGACGAGGAGCCCACCGGCGAACACCTCCACGTTGTTCTGGGTGGCGAACCCGTCGACGACGTAGCGGCCCAGCCCGCCCCATGCCACGACTGCGCCCAACGTGGCGGTGGCCACCACCTGCACCGCCGCCACCCGCACCGCCGCCAGGATCACCGGGGAGGCGAGCGGGATCTCCACCCGTCGCAGCAGGTCCCGGTCGGTCATTCCCATGCCGCGGGCCGCCTCCACCAGCGCCGGGTCGACCCCGCTGATGCCGGTGTAGGCGTTGGTGAACATGGGCGGCGCCGCCAGGGCGAAGAGGGCGAGGAACGTCGGCCAGAACCCGAGGCCGAGCCCGAGGCGGATCGTGATCGGCAGGAACAGGGCGATGATGGCGAACGACGGGATGGCCCGCCCGATGTTGACGACCGCGACCGCGAGCTGGCCGCCGCGACGCCGGTGGCCCAGCCAGAGGGCCGGGGGGAGGGTGATGGCGGCCGCCACCACGGTGGCGAACGCCGAGAGCTGGACGTGCTCCCAGGTGCGGGCCGGGATGCCGCCGGGACCGGACCAGTGGGCCGGATCGGTGAACCAGGCGACGACCTCCCCGAGGAAGTCCATCAGATCACCGCCCTCCGCCGCGCCCACGGAGTCGCAGCCCGTTGCAACCCGACGAGGGCGAGATCCGCCACCACCGCCAGGATCACCGAGGCGACGGTGCCGACCACGATCTGGGTCGTGCCCACCGACGAGTAGAACAGGTTGAGGCCCCGCAGGATGAAGAACCCGAGCCCGCCCCATCCGATGAGTGAGGTCACGGTCACCAGCCCGATGGTGGTCACGGTGGCGATGCGGACCCCGGCGATGATCACCGGCAACGCCAGCGGGAGCTGCACCTCGAGGAACAGGCGGGCCGGTCCGTACCCCATGCCGCGGGCCGCTTCCACCACCGGGGCGGGGACCCCGGCGATCCCGGCGACGATGTTGCGGATCAGGATCAGCAGGGTGTACGACACGAGGCCGATCTCGGCGGTGACGATGCTGAGGCCCGTGATCGGCACCAGGAAGGCGAACAGGGCCAGGCTCGGGATCGAGTAGAGGATCCCGGTGACCCACGTGATCGGGGCGTAGGTCCGACGCCACCGCAGCGCCACCAGCGACAGCACGAGGCTCGCCATCAGCCCGATCCCGACCGCGATCCCGGTGAGGAGGAGGTGCTCGCGGACCGCGGCGGCGATGTCGTCGAGGTGGTCCCAGATCCATCCCCAGCGGATGAAGGGCTGATCGGCGGCCTGGGCGACGATCACTGCACGATCTCCCTGCTGATGCCCTCGGTCGTGACCATCCCCAGGTACCTCTCCCCGTCGAACACCGCGGCGACCGCGGTGCGGGACGTGATGACGGCGTCGAGGGCCTCCTTGAGGCTGCTGGAAGGGCTGAGGCGAGTCCGGAACGGGCGCGGTATCCGCGCCCCGACCGGACCGGAGGCGGGGAGGTCCTCCACCCCGAGCCAGCCGTCGACCCGGTCGCGCTCGCCCACCGCCACCCAATCCACCTGGTAGCGGTCCATCATCGCCCGGGCCTCCGCGGCGCCGGCGGTGGCGGCCACCACCGGGCCCGGATCGAGGCTGATCGCCGCCACCGGGATCAGCGAGAGACGTTTGATGCCGCGGTCACTGCCGAGGAAGTCGGCCACGAACTCGTTGGCGGGGTCACGCAGGATGTCGGCGGGGGGCCCGTACTGCTCGAGGGTGGCCCCGTCGCTGAGGATGGCGACCCTGTCGCCCAGCTTGATGGCCTCGTCGATGTCGTGGGTGACGAGCACGATGGTCTTGTGGAGCCGCTCCTGCAACATCTGGAGCTCGTCCTGGAGCCGGGCCCGCACGATGGGGTCGACGGCGCCGAACGGCTCGT
>CAZQUB010000069.1:0-9785 GCA_964596225.1 uncultured Acidimicrobiaceae bacterium | reverse complement strand
GACGCCTGCGAGGTCGGCGCCGCCGAGGCGCCGAGCGGCAACCTGGTGTTCGAGGTGACCAACGACGGCCCCGAGGTGACCGAGTTCTACCTGCTCGCCGACGACGGGCTGCGGATCATCGGCGAGGTGGAGAACATCGGACCGGGCCTCACCCGCACCCTCCTGGTACAGGCCGGCCCCGGCAGCTACGTCACCGCCTGCAAGCCGGGCATGGTGGGCGACGGCATCCGCGGCACGTTCACCGTCACGGATTCGGGTGCAGCCGGGGACGTCGACGAGGACAACGCAGCCCTGCCCGCACCCGCCCCTCAGCCGGTCTCCGCCTCCACCGGGTGCTCCTTCACGAACGCCACGACCTCCGACAGGTGAGCGTGGGCCATGGCGACCACCGTGTCGGCGCCGCCGTAGTAGACGGTGAGGCGATCGGCGGCCGCATCGTGGAGCGCGGCGCACGGGAACACGACGTTGGGAACGTCGCCGACCTGCTCGTAGGTCACCTGCGGCGACAGAAGGTAGGGAGCGCCCCGCGCCACCACCTTCCACGGTTCGTCCCGATCGAGCAGCGCCGCCCCCATCGAGTAGACGAACCCGTTGCAGGAGGTGAGCACGCCGTGGTAGATCAGCAACCACCCCTCGTCGGTCTCGATCGGCGTCGGACCGGCGCCGATCTTGGTCGACTGCCACGTCCACGGCACGGTCCCCATGACGTGCCGGTGACGGCCCCAGTGGACCAGATCGGGACTCTCCGAGTAGAAGATCTCCCCGAACGGGGTATGGCCGTTGTCGCTCGGGCGCGACAGCATCGCGAACGCGCCGCCGATCCGACGCGGGAAGAGGACGCCGTTGCGGTTGTGGGGCAGGAAGGCATGGTCCATCTGGCGGAACGATGCGAAGTCGTCGGTGGAGCCGACGCCGATCGTCGGCCCGTGGTAACCCGCGCACCACGTCAGGTAGAAGTGGTCGTCGATCCGGACGACGCGAGGGTCGTAGGCATGCTCGAAGCTCTCCTGGATCTCGCCGACCCGATCGTCGGAAGCTTCGAATCGGATCGGATCCGGGTCGATGGTCCAGGCGACGCCGTCGTCGCTCCAACCGGTGTGGATGTTCATCTGACGCGTCGTCGAATCGATCCGGAAGACGCCACGGAAGGAGTCACCGAACCGCACCACGGCCGAGTTGAAGATGCTGTTGGCGCCCCGAACCTGATCGCGCCGGATGATCGGATTCCGGCTCGATCTCCACATGACGTCGGTCGATCCTGCCGGGCGCTCCTCCCACGGAATGGCCGGAATTGACTCGGTCTGCGACATCCGCATCGCCTTTCTGCGCACCGGATCGACCGGCGACGTGATGCGTGCCCTCACGCCTCTCTTCCGCCGCAGCCGACCCCGTTCCCGCCTCCCACGATACGCATCTCCTGGTCTTCCGTCGTCCGGATCCCGCCATGCCATCCTGGGAGCGCTCCCGATTGTACCTACCGAGAGGCAGCGGGTGCGGGCCTGCTTCGGTTGACCGCCACCGAAACGGCTGGCTAACATCGTGGGAGCGCTCCCGTTCGCAGAGCAGAGAGCGCTCCCATCACATGGGACGAGGGAGAGGGGTCGTGGCGGACAAGGGTCAGCGCCAAGAGGCGCGAACGCTGGAGGAACTCGCGGTCCTGGCAGGGGTGTCCCGATCGACCGTGTCACGAGTCTTCACCGGCGGCTCGGTGCGTGAGGAAACACGCGACCGGGTCCTCGAAGTCGCCCGCCGCACCCGCTACCGGCCCAACCGGGCAGCCCGTACCCTCGCGTCGGGACGCAGTGGCGTGGTCGGGATCGTCATGCACGCCGAGCTGAGCGTGCTGTTCCGGGACCCCTACTTCGCGTTGCTGCTCCACGGCCTCACCGACGCCCTCGCCGAACACGCCGCCGGCATGATGATGTGGTTCGGCAACCGCTCCAAGGAGCAGACCCTCGACCAGATCCTCGACATCGGGCTCATCGACGGGGTGGTCGTCACCGCCGATCACCTGGTCGACCCCCTCGTCGACGGCCTCCTCGCTTCCGACCTCCCCACGGTGCTCATCGGCCACCGCCGCAACGATCTCAGTGCGAGCTACGTGGACATCGACAACGTCAACGCCGCCTACAGCCTGACCAGACATCTCATATCGCTGGGTCGGGAACGGGTGGGACACATCTCCGGCGTCCGGGGAACCGCCGCCGCCGAGGATCGCCTCGATGGCTACCGGCGTGCCGCCGCCGGCATCGGTCTCGACACCGACGAGCTCGTCTACGAGGGTGACTTCGGGGGGGCCGGCGGCTACGCCGGGGCGATCCACCTCGTGGAACGCGGCGCCGACGCCATCTTCTGTGCCAACGACTCCACCGCAGTTGGAGCGCTCGACGCACTGCGGGAACACGGCCTGCGGGTCCCCGAGGACGTCGCCCTGGCCGGCTTCGACGATCTCGACTTCACAGCGCGCATGGATCCGCCGCTGACCACCGTCCGCCAGGGCATCCAACAACAGGGCGCGGAGGCGGCACGAGCCCTGTGCCAACTCATCGAGGAACCCGACCGAGGGCCGGTCCGGATCCTGCTTCCCGCCGAACTGGTGATTCGACAATCAACCGCTGGAGCTGTAGCTGCGCAATAGGGGCGCCGCCGGGCAGAAGGCCGGCCGAGCGCCCACGAACGGAAGGAGAAGGAGAATGAGACTGCGGAAGATGGCAATACCGCTCGTGCTCCTGGTTGTACTGAGCATGTTCGCTACCGGGTGTGACTCCTCGGATTCGTCCGAGACCACGGCTGGCGACACGACCAGCACAACCCAAGCGCCGAGCGGTGGCGATGAGACTACCACCACGATGGCTCCGACCACGACGATGGCGTCCGACGTGGTGTTCGATCGCAGCGAGACGCTCTACGTGAGCGGTTCCGCCTGGGGTCCCCCCTCGACGTGGAATCCGTTCCAGCCGGGCAGTCTGGCGAACACGACGGGCACCATCGGGTACGTCTACGAGACCCTCTACGACTACGACCCACTCAGCGGCCAGATGAAGCCATGGCTGGCGGAGAGCGGCGAATGGGCCGACGACGCCACCTACAAGGTCACCCTGCGTGACGGGCTCACCTGGAGCGACGGTGAGCCGCTCACGGCGGCCGATGTCGTGTACACGTATGAGCTCGGACAGCAGTATTCGGCGATCTGGTTCGCACCGATGTGGAACTACCTGACCGGGATCACGGCCGACGACGACCTGCATCTCACGTTCACCTTCAACGACGACCCGCTCTATCAGGAGTTCGAGAACAACCTGTACAACATCCCGATCGTCCCCATGCACCTGTGGGAGGGACGCTCGGAGGAGGACATCACCGTCGGAGCCAACGAGAACCCAGTGGGCTCGGGGGCATACCTGTACGAGAGCCACAGCGAAGACCGCAACGTGTGGCTCCGTAACGACGCGTGGTGGGGTACAAGCGTGTTCGGAGCTCCGGCACCGAAGCGGATCGTCGACATCCGGACATCGAGCAACAATGTCGCGCTCGGCATGGTGCTCAAGGGAGAACTCGACCTGAGCAACAACTTCCTGCCGGGCGTCGCCGAGATGGTGAACAAGGGCTACGTGTCCACCTACTACGCCGAGGCGCCCTACATGCTGTCGGCGAACACGGCCGTGCTGTTCCTCAACACGACCAAGCAGCCGATGAACGACGCCGCGTTCCGCAAGGCGCTCGCCTACTCGATCAACGTCGACGACATCGTCAACGTCGCCTATGCGAACCTCGTGAAGGCGGCCGACCCGACCGGGCTCCTGCCCACGCTGAGCGACTACATCGACCAGACGGTCGTCGACAACCTCGGCTGGACCTACGACCCGGATCAGGCCAAGTCGATCCTGGAAGCGGCCGGATACACGATGGGCGATGACGGCTTCTACAACGCGCCCGACGGATCGGACATCGCCCTCGAGGTGACCTGCCCGTTCGGTTGGACCGACTGGATGGAAGCCATCAACGTGATCGCGACCAGTGCCCAGGCCGCAGGCATCAACGTCAAGGCAGAAACGCCCGACTACGGCGCGTGGAACGACGCGCTCCAGGGCGGCACATTCGACATGACCCTGAACAACTGGGCGTCGATGAGCAACACGCCGTGGACGCTGTACAACCTGTTGTTCCGCCACCCGATCCAGGATCAGATGCAGAGCGGCAACTTCGGCCGGTACGACGATCAGGCGATGTTCGACCTGGTCGACGCACTCGCCCGGGTGCAGAGCTCTGATCTGGCGGGGATGCAGGCGGCGACGTCGGCGATCCAAGAGAAGATGCTCACCGAGGTCCCGATGATCCCGCTCTGGTACAACGGCCTGTGGGCGCAGTTCTCCAACGCGGTCTGGACCAACTGGCCGACCGAAGGATCCGCGTCGCCCACGCTCCCGACCACGTGGTCCGGGTACTGGCAGCTGGGTGGTCTCGACACCCTCCTCAACCTGGAACTGACGCCGACCGAGTAGCCACACACGGGAGTACGTCGTTCCCCGCCCCAGCCGGGGCGGGGAACGACTCCCCGTTCAACGCGGGAGGGTGACCCATCAGGCGGTACTTCGGGCGCAAGCTGCTCATCTACGGCCTCACGTTCTTCGTGGCCGTGACGATCGACTGGCTGATCCCGCGCTTCATGCCCGGTGACCCGATAGCCAACATGCTGTCGCGGACCTCGCTGAATTCGGAAGCGGCCCAGAACATGCATCGGTACTACGCCAGCGTGTTCGGGCTCGACAAGCCGATCTGGCAGCAGTATTTCAACTTCTGGGGCGCCCTCCTCCACGGCGACCTGGGGATCAGCGCCTACCTCTTCCCCCAGTCGGTCACCAGCGTCATCAAACGTGCCATACCGTACGATGTCGCCCTGCTGCTCCCGACCATCCTCCTCGGGTGGCTCGCCGGCAACCGCTTCGGCGCCTACGCCGCTCGTACCAAGCACCTCGACAACACGATCCTCCCCGTCGGGTACGTCCTCACCGCCACCCCCTACATGTGGCTCGGAATCCTCCTCGCCTGGGTCTTCGGCATCGTCCTCGACTGGTTCCCGATCGCCGGTGCCTACGCCTACGACCTCCAACCCCACCTGTCGATGCGCTTCGCCTTGAGCCTGCTGTCGCACTGGTTCTTACCCTTTGCGTCCCTCTTCCTCGTCGAGTTCGGTGGGTGGGCCATCGGCATGCGCAACATGATCATCTATGAGCTCGAAGCCGACTACTCGCACTACCTCGAAGCGCTGGGGGCACCTCGCAAGCTGGTCCGCAAGTACGCCTTCCGCAACGCGGTGCTTCCCCAGCTGTCGGGCCTGTCCCTGAAACTGGGCGTCATCGTCGCCGGGGCCCTCGTCACCGAGGTGGTCTTCTCCTACCCGGGGATCGGGTACCTGCTGCTCGCCGCCATCCAGAACCAGGACTACTTCCTCATCCAGGGCTGCTTCCTGTTCATCATCGTCGGGGTGCTCCTCGCCAACTTCGTCATCGACATCGTCTACGTGATCGCCGATCCGAGGACCCGGATCGGCATGATGGGAGGCGAGACGTGATCGAACGGTTGCGCAAGAACGAATTCCTCTACTTCGCGCTGCGAAACCGCCGGCTCCAGATCGGCCTCGTCGTGGTGCTCGCCTTCGTCGTGCTCGCCATCGTCGGCCCGTTCCTCACCCACTACACCGTGGAGGAATACGCCGGCTTCGGACCGAACCCCCCATCGTCGGAGTTCTGGTTCGGAACCACGACCTTCGGTCAGGACGTCTTCACCCAATTCGTCCACGGGCTCCGGGCGACCTTCCTGGTCGGCCTCGTCGGAGGGGGCATCGGGGCTCTGGTCGGCATGGTCATCGGCTTCGTCGCCGGCTATCGCGGCGGGCTGGTCGATGAGGCACTCAACGCGCTCACCAACGTCGTCCTCGTGATCCCGACGCTGGCGATCCTGCTGATCATCGCCGCCTACCTGGAGGTACGCGGCATCATGATGGAGAGCATCTTCATCGGGTTGACCTCCTGGCCATGGGCGGCGAGGGCCATCCGGTCCCAGACGTTCTCGCTGCGCTCCCGGGACTTCGTCGATCTGGCCAAACTGAACGGGATGCGGAGCCGGCGGATCATCTTCACCGAGATCGCCCCCAACATGAGCTCCTACCTCGTGATGACCTTCATCCTCCAATTCGGCGGCGCCATCCTCGCCGCGGCGACCCTCGACTTCATCGGACTCGGCCCCACCGACACCATCTCACTCGGACTGATGATGCAGTACTCGGTGTTGTGGGGGGCCCTGACCCTGGGCCAATGGTGGTGGTTCGTACCGCCGGGACTGGCGATCACCCTGATCGTGGGGGCGCTCTACGTGATGAACGTGGGGCTCGATGAGGTATTCAATCCCAAGCTGAGGGAGATGTAGACCGTGAGCCTGACCCTCGACAACCTGACGGTGCACTACAGCACGCTGCGGGGCGACGTCAAGGCGCTCGATGGGGTGAGCTTCACCATCGCCGACGGCGAGATCATGGGACTTGCCGGCGAGTCGGGCTGCGGCAAGTCCACCCTGGGCAACAGCCTGATCCACATGAGCGCCCGCATGCGATACCTCGAGGGACGGGTCGAGCTCGACGGTGAGGAACTCCCGATCTGGGACACCAAGGCGATGAACCGGTTCCGATTCGAGGAGATCTCGCTCATCCCGCAGTACGCCATGAGCGCGCTGAACCCGATCCGCAAGATCGGGAAGATGATCCAAGAACTCCTCGAGACTCGGGGCGTCGCATTCCGGGACGTCGAGACCGATCTGAAGCGGCGCCTCGACCTCGTCGGCCTGGCGCACGACGTGCTCGACATGTACCCCATCGAGATGTCCGGCGGCATGAAGCAGCGGATGGTCCTCGTGCTGTCCACGCTGCGGGACCCCTCCCTGCTGATCGCCGACGAGATCACATCCGCACTGGACGTGTCGTCGCAGAAGGCCGTCGCCGAGATGCTGGTGGAGTTCCGAGATCGGGGCCTCGTCAACAGCATGATTGTGATCACCCACGACCTGTCGATCCTCTACCAGATCGCCGACACCATCCTGATCATGTACGCCGGCAAACTCGCCGAGAAGGCCCCGACCGAAACGATCGCCAAGCACCCGCGACACCCCTACACCAAGATGCTGATCGACTCGCTGCCGAAGATCGGGGTCCGGATCGCCGACGAGCGTCTGCGCGGAATCCCCGGCAAACCGCCGCTGCTGCTCGATCCCCCTGTCGGTTGCCGGTTTCGCGACCGGTGCCCGCTCGCCGATGAGCAATGCCGCGAGGAGCCGCCCTTCCTCCCGATCGGAGACGGCCATGAAGTGGCATGCTGGAAGGTCGAGATGACCTGATGCTCGAACTGCGCGACGTCTCCAAGATCTACCGCGTCGGCACCTTCGGCAGCCACGAGCTGAGAGCCGTCAACCATGTGAGCTTCACCATCGCTCCCGGCCAAGTGGTGTCGCTGATCGGAGAGAGCGGCAGCGGCAAGAGCACGATCGGCAAGATGATCCTGCGACTGACCTCGGTCTCGTCGGGATCGATCTCGTTCCAAGGCACGGACGTCTCCACGCTGAAACGCGGCGCCCTGAAGGAGTACTACCGGACCGTCCAGGGCGTGTTCCAAGACCCGTTCAGCTCCTACAACCCCATCTTCAAGACCGACCGCGTCTTCGAAATCGTCCGCCAGGAGTACTTCCCCGACCTGGCCCGCAAGGCGTGGAACACGAAGGTCGACCAGGCCTTGGAGTCGGTCGGCCTCAACCCGGCCGAGGTCCGCCACAAATACCCACATCAGCTCAGCGGCGGTCAGCTGCAGCGGATGCTGATCGGGAGAGCGCTCCTGCTCGACATCGACCTCCTCGTCGCCGACGAGATCATCTCGATGCTCGATGCCTCCACCCGCATCGACGTGCTCAACCTGCTCGCCGATCTGGCCAAGCGCGGACTCGCCATCCTCTTCGTCACCCACGACCTGTCGCTCGGCTACTACCTCAGCGACCGAACGGTGATCCTGTACCGCGGCGCCGTCGTCGAGATCGGCGAGACCAAACGGGTCCTCGGCAGCCCGCTCCACCCCTACACCAAGATGCTGATGACGGCGATCCCCCAGATCGACGAGCGCTGGGGCGGTGGCGCCGACGACATCCCCGCCCTGCCCGGGACCGAGCTCCCGTCGGTTCCCTCCATGCCGAACGGGTGCGTCTACTACGATCGCTGCCCGGTGGCGCGATCCGAACTCGGCTGCAACCGCGCCATGCCGGAGTTGGTCGAGATCGAACCGGATCATCAGGTCGCCTGCTTCAAGGCAGTGGCGGATCTGGGCACGCCCTCCACCGGATGGACGCACCCACCCCAACGAGAACGAGGAGCTTGAGTTGATCGACCGGCGAGTATTCGGTAATGGTTTCCTGTGGGGCGTGTCGACTTCGTCGTACCAGATCGAGGGGGCGGTCGACGAGGGCGGCCGCGGGCCGTCCATCTGGGACACGTTCAGCCACACCCCGGGAAAGATCCAACGGGGCGAGACCGGGGACCGGGCGGTCGATCACTACCACCGGCTCGCCGACGACGTGGCGCTCATGGGGCGCATCGGGATCAACGCCTACCGATTCTCCATCGCCTGGTCGCGGCTGCTGCCGGCAGGCCGCGGCGACGTCAACCCGGAGGGCGTGGCGTTCTATCGGGAACTTGGAGAGCGTCTGGTGGCAGCGGGGATCACCCCGGTCGCGACGCTCTACCACTGGGACCTCCCCCAGGCGCTCCAGGACGAAGGGGGCTGGCTCAACCCTGCCTCTCCGGAATGGTTCGCCGACTACGCCGCCATCGCGAAAGAGCACCTCGGGGACCTGATCTCGATCTGGTCCACCTTCAACGAGCCCTGGTGTATCGCCTTCCTCGGCCACAGCGCCGGGGAGCACGCTCCGGGTATCACCGACCCCGGCTCCGCCTACGTGGTCGCCCACAACGTGATGGTGGGCCACCATCTCGCCGTCGCCCGCATGCGGGCGATCGATCCCCGCCCCGAGGACCGGATCGGGATCGTCCTCAACGCGGTCCCTTCCTGCCCCGGCGGCGATACGCCCGAGGACCGGCAGGCGGCCGATGCCATCGATGCGATCCAGAACCGCCTGTTCCTGGAGGCGGCCTTCCGGGGCGCCTATCCGGATCCGGTGCGCCGTCTCCACCGCCGGTACGGGGTTGCCGACCGGATCGACGAGGACCGGCTCGCCGCCATCCGCCAGGACATGGACTTCTTGGGGTTGAACTACTACGACATCCACAAGGTCGTTCACGATGCCGGCGCCCCGCCCACCGCCCACTGGCCGGGGGCGGACGGAGCCCGGTTGGTGAAGACATCGGGGGGGCCGACCGCCATGGGCTGGGGAGTCAATCCGGACGGCCTCACCATGGTGCTGGAACAGATGGGCAAGGAGTACCCGGACACACCGCTGTACGTCTGTGAGAACGGGGCCGCCTACCCGGACTCGGTCGGGCCGGATGGCACCGTCGACGATCCGGAGCGGATCGCCTACCTCGACGCCCACATCGCTGCCATGGGGACGGCGATCGAGCACGGCGCCGACGTCCGCGGCTACTTCATCTGGTCACTGCTCGACAACTTCGAGTGGACGTGGGGCTACGCGATCCGTTTCGGCCTGGTGCGGGTCGACCCGGACACGCTCGAGCGCACGATCAAGCAGAGCGGCTACTGGTACCGGGACTTCATCCGTTCCACCCGGGTCTGAGC
>CAZQUB010000068.1:0-10145 GCA_964596225.1 uncultured Acidimicrobiaceae bacterium | reverse complement strand
CCAGCGTCACCACCAGCAGCAGCTGGAACGCCCACCCGAACAGCACCCGGTAGAACGGCAGGCTGAAGACGTACAGGCCGATGTCGTTGTGGAAGATCGGGTCGGTCACCCCGAACGGGACCCCGTTGCGGTACTGCAGGAACTCCCGCCACCACACCGCGGCACCGAGGCCGATCATCAGCCCGAAGAATCCGGCGGCCACCAGCCGCATCCACCAGACGCGGGGGGCGATCCACGACTGGTACCGCTCCAGCAGCTCCTCGTCGGGACTCCCTGCGATGGCGGGACGCCGCGGCGAGAGGCGATCCGCCAGCCACAGGTTGCCGTAGAACAGCAGGAAGGCGACCAGCGTCGCCACCGCCACCAGTCCCACCCGGGCGAACAGCACCGTGGTCCACACCCCGGTTTGGTCCACCGAGTCGAACCACAGGAAGTCGGTCCAGAAGGTGGCGATGGAGCGCAGCATCAGCAGCAGGACGAGGAGCAGGACCCCGATGATGATGAGCCAGCGGCGCCCGCGCGACCGAGTCCTGAGAGGGATGGGTTCGCGGTTGATCACGGGGTGATTCTACCGGGCTCGGCACTTCGACCCGCCGCCGTCACCGAGCAGGCACCACGGTGTCGTCGCAACCGGGCCCCGCCGGGGGCACTTCCATGCCGTCGGGAGGCTCATCGTCAGGCGCCCACACCGCCCCTGACCCGGCGGCGCACGCCCCGCAGGGGCGGCCCGGAGACACCGCCGTCACTGCTGCGACGCCGAGCCGGGCGAACCCGGCGAGGACCCCGTCGTGGTAGGCCTTGAAGGCGAGGAAACGGACCCGCCGCTCCGCCTCGTCGGTGCGCCACCCCCGGAACACCCGGCTCACCGCGGCGCCGATCTTGCGGGGACCGTCGGTGCCGGCGGCACGTTCGAAGGCGGCCTCCACCGCCTGTTCGAGGGCGGCGGCGAATTCGGCCCCGATCCCGACCTCGGCCGGCGCCTCCAACGGAGGCACCGTGGCGGCGCCCACCAATTCGGCGGCGGCGGTGCTCCCCGCCAGGTAGCTCTCCCGCGCCAGCTCGACGAGCTCGGCCGCCACCCCTTCCTCGAAGAGGGGGAGCTGGGGGCGCCATTCGGCGCCGGAGAGGCGCAGCTCCTCGAGCACCCCGTTCTGGAGATCCATGATGGCGCGCTTCACCTCCCGCAGCGCCCGGTTCTGGATCGGGAGCAGCAGGCGGTCCCGGAGCGCGAACGGATCGGTGGCGGCCGCCGACCCACGAGGAGGCGCCGGCTCCGGCTGTGACGGGGCGGCCGTTTCGGGTGTGGCAGGGGCGGGCTGCGGCGCCTCCGGTTCGGGTTCCGGCGCGGCGGGAGTGCGGAGCAGAGCGAAGAGACTGTCGATGTCGGCCGCCGGGGCCGGTCCCGGTTCCGGTTCGGGTTCGGGCTCGGGCTCGGGTTCGGGTCCGGGTTCGGGCTCAGGTTCCGGCTCGGGTTCCGGTTCCGGTTCCGGCTCGGGTTCCGGTTCCGGTTCCGGTTCCGGTTCCGGTTCCGGTTCCGGTTCCGGCTCGGGCTCCGGTTCCGGTTCCGGCTCGGGCTCCGGGGGCGGCGATCGCAGCGCCTCCACCTCGGCCACCATCGCCTCGGCATCCACCGGTTCGTCGCCACCCATCCCCGACGCCGGGACGATGCGCACCAACCCTTCGTCGTCGTCGCCCCAGCCTCCCCCCGACCCCGGCGTGATCACCCGGACGCCGCCCTGCGAGGCGGGCGGGGCCGGCCGCAGCTCGTCGCGGCGGGTGTCGATCTCGGCCTCCAGCTCGTCGATCGAATGGCGAGCGTCCTCCAACTCCTTCATCAACTCGCCGCGCCGCTGCTCCAAGGCACGGGCCCGCTCCTGCGCCGCCTCCGCCGACTGGCGGGCCGTCTCCAGGATCTCGGTGCTCTCAGACCGGGCGTCGATCATCATCCGCTCCGCCTCGTTGCGGGCAGCCCGCATCTCCTCCTCGGCCTCACGCCGGGCGCCGGTGGTGAGGCGAAGCGCATCCCGCTCCGCCTCGGCCCGGATGAACAACGCCTCCTGCCGAGCCGCCCCGAGAATCCGGCTGCTCTCCTCCACCGATTGGTCGAGGAGCTTGGTGCCCTCCTCCCAGGCCGAACCGCGAGCGATCTCGGCGGCGTGACGAGCCTCCTCCCGCAGCGCGAACGCCTCGGCCTCGGCCTCCGCCCGCCACTGATCGGAATCGGTCGCCGCCCTGGCCCGCATGCTCTCGGCGGCGTCCCGGGCCGCCTCGAGGATCCGGCTCACCTCCGAACCGACCGCCGACAGCTCGGTCGACAGATCCTCGAGGTCGGTGAGGCCGAACTGACCCAGCCGGCCCTCGATCGTGGCCAGGCTCTGCTCCAGTGCGGCGACCCGATCGGCCACCGCTTGCAGGAACCGTTCCACCTGGGACGGGTTGTAGCCGCGGCGCGACGTGTCGAAGGTGCGCGCCCGAATATCGGCAGGACGAAGCTCGTCAGCCATCGCCGGTCACGATACCGCCCGAGACCCCGATTCCAGGGGTTTGCGGGGCCGCCCGCCCGCTACAGCGTGTCGAGGAAGGCCAGAGCGTCGTCGATGGTGCCCACCGACACCACACCGATGTCGTCGCCGGCGGCCGTCACCGCGTCGTCGTAGTTGTCGGTCGGGACCAGCACGTACTCGGCGCCGGCGTCGATCGCCCCGTACACCTTCTGCCGCACCCCACCGATCGCCCCCACCACGCCGTCCTGATCGATGGTGCCGGTCCCGGCGATCCGGTGCCCGTCGGTCAAGTCGGTCGGGGTCAACTCGTCCATGATCTCCAGCGTGAACATCATCCCCGCCGACGGCCCGCCGATGTTGCGGGAATCGATCTCGACGTCCACCGGGAACACCACCTGAACCTCGGCGTCCATCAGGGTCACCCCCACCATGCCGCGGTTCTCGTCCACCGTCACCGACCCGTCGTCCTCGACGGCCCGGAACGGCCCGAGGACGATCGGCACCGTGACCGTCTCGGTCTCGGTCCCGTCGTCGACCGGCCGGTGGACCGTCAGCACGATGCGGTCCCCGGGACGGTGCCCGCCGATGAGATCGACCGCCTCGGTGGAGAACTCGACCGGCTCCCCGTCCACCGCCACGATGACGTCCCCCGGCTCCAGATTCCCGTCGGCCGCCGAATCCGCCACCACCGAATTCACCTCGGCGCCCGATCCCACATACGTCACCTCATAGCCGAGCCGGGTCAACGCCACGAAGATGGCGTTCTGCTTCGACCGCTCCATCAGCGCCAGGTTCTCGCGGCGCAGATCCTCCTGCGACACGCCGGCCGGGCGGATGTTCTCCCGAGGCGCCAGATCGACCCGGGAATCGAGCTTCGCCGCCACCCACTCCAGGACGTTCACCTCCTTGAGCGACACCGTGAGGAAGAAGAGGTCACCGGTGGCGTCGTCGAGAGGCTGATCCACCTTCACGAAGTCGCTGACGTCGTTGACAGGACCCGGGGACAGGGCGTAGTACGGGATGTTGATCGGCCACGCCAGCGCCAGGGCGATCCCCAGGATCAGCATCACCGCGGCGACGACGAACGGCCACTTGGGGAGCCGGCGCCGCGGCCGCAACGGCTCCGGGAGGTCGTCCCAGAAGGCGTCGCCCTCGGGCTCGTCCGGCGGAGGAGTGTCGAGGGTGAACGAGTCGCGTGAGCCGTGATCGTCCATCCGCCCGATGCTACCGCCGTGGGGGCGCTAGCCCGATCCGGCCCCCTACACTCGCCGCATGCGTCGCATCAACACCACCATCACCCTCGCCAGAGCGAGCTGGGAGGTCCTCAAAGCCGACCGGGAACTGGTCGCCCTCCCCGTCATCTCGGCGCTCGCCAGCATCGTGGTCGCCGCCACCTTCCTCATCCCGGTGGCCGCCACCGGCAGCTTCAGCGGCGGCAACGCCAAAGGCGGCCCGGTCACCTACCTCCTGCTGTTCGCGATGTACGTGGCGATGGCCTACGTCACCATCTTCTTCAACGCCGCCCTCGTCCACGCCGCCAACGAACGCCTCGACGGCGGCGACCCCACCCTCCGCAGCGCCATCAACGGCGCCACCGCCCGCGCCGGGCGCATCCTGCCGTGGGCGATCCTCTCCGCCACCGTGTCACTCATCCTGCAGGCGATCGAGGAACGGGCCGGCACGCTGGGACGCATCGTCGCCGGGCTCGCCGGGCTCGCCTGGAGCCTCGTCACCTTCCTGGTGCTGCCCATCCTCGTCATCGAGGACGTCAAGGTGGGCGACGCCATCCGCCGCTCCAGCCAGCTCTTCAAACACACCTGGGGCGAGAACGTCGCCGCCCAGGTCGGCTTCGGGCTGCTCGCGTTCCTCCTCATCCTCCCCGGCCTGCTGGTCGCCGGCCTCGCCATCGCCGCCGGAGGCGCCATCGCCCTCCTCGGGATCGCGGTGGCGGTGCTGTGGGGCATCGGGGTCTCGGTGGTGCTCGCCGCCCTCAGCGGGATCTTCCAGACCGCCCTCTACCGCTACGCCCGGGACGGGTCCGCCGGCGGCGCCTTCGACACCGCCACGCTGCGCGGCGCCTTCGCTCCCCGCTAGCCGACGGGCGGACCGCCCACCATCTCGGCCTGAACCACGATGCGCTGGCGCGCCGAGCCCTTCGGGTGGCAAGCGAACAACGTCACCATCGGATGGTCCCCGTCGAACGTGATCCACATGTCGTCGGGCGTTACCACGAAGACGTCCGTCACCCGGTACATCACGTCGAAGTCGGACCGGTCGGTGAGGTAGATGAGGTCCCCGACCACGAGACGGTCGAGGTCACGAAACGGCGCCGAATGGGTGGTGCGATGCCCGGCGAGCACCACATTGCCGTCGTCGCCCGGCATGGCGGTCCCCACCCAGTGGCCGACGCCCTTGTCGAGGACCTCCGGCGCCACCCCCTCGTAGACGGGGAGATCGAGGCCAAGCGAGGGAATCTGGATGCGGCTGGTCGCGAAGCCGAGACTCTGGGTACGGTCGATCACCGGCTGCCGGCTGGAGCGGGGCGCGTACCCGGCCGGATCCGGGGCCGCCGAAACCGCACCGGCCGCCACCGGCGCCAGCGCCAACGACAGCGCAACCAGCAGCGCCGGCAACGCCCGTCGCACCATGTTCCTGGTGGCTCCGGCCCGCCTCCGTTCCATTCCCGCTATGTCGATCCGAAGCGCGCCCGGCTTGAGCGATCCGGCATCCGGGCCCTTCAACCCGGAGGAATCGTGCCCTAGGATGCCGCCCGGTCACCGAAAGGGGAACCGTGCAAACCACCATCCCGTCCCGCGTCATCGCAGGCGCCGTGCTCCCCCGCCACTGGGTCGTCACCGCCGGGCTCGTCGCCGGTTTCGCCGCCCTCACCGCCGCCGCCGCCCAGATCCGCATCCCGCTCCCCTTCACCCCGGTCCCCATCACCGGCTCGACCTTCGCCGTCCTCCTCTCCGGCGCCGCCCTCGGCAGCACCGCAGGCGCCGCCAGCCAGGGCCTCTACCTCCTCGCCGGTCTGTGGCTCCCCGTCTTCACCGGCGGCAACAGCGGCTGGCAGTACTTCAGCGGGGCCACCGGAGGGTTCCTCATCGGCTTCGTCGCCGCCGCCTGGCTCACTGGTTACCTGGCGGAACGGCACCAGGACCGGGCAGTTGCCAGCGCCATTCCCGCCTTCCTCGCCGGGAGCCTCATCATCTACTTGTGTGGGGTGCCGTGGCTCGCCCACGTGCTCGACAGCTCCTGGACGGTGGCGGTCGAGAAGGGTGTCGCCCCGTTCGTCGCCGGTGACCTCCTCAAGGCCGCCGCCGCCGGGCTGCTCCTCCCCACCGCGTGGCGGGTCACCGGGGCACTCCACACCCGCCGCTGACCGGCTCAGACGGGCCGCACCGTCGCCACCAGATGGAACCGCCCGGTCACGAACCCGGGATCGGTCGGTGAGGCGTTGCCGGCCGGAGTGGCGCCGGTGGGATGGAGGTCGCCGACTGCCGCCGCCTGGTTGGCGGAGAACCGGCCACTGATCCCGAGCGCCAGCGACACCCCGGCGTCGAGCGCCGCCTCCTCCGCCCGCGCCTCCACCTCCGGGTCGGTGGCGGCGACCATCCACACCAGCGCACCGGCGGTGCGGGCCGCCTCGGTCGCCAGGGCCAGGCTGTGGGCGGTGCCGTCGGTGGCGACGACGAACAGCACCGGCCCTGAGATCTCCCGCAGCCAGACGTGGCGGGCGGTGGCGTCGACCGCCACCACCAGCGGCGTCGCCACCGTCGCCCCGGGGAACGTCGGATTCACCACCCGCCGCGACGCCAGGAGGACCTCACCCCCGGAAGCCGCCGTCTCGATCTGGGCCAGCACCTCGTTGCGGCGGATCGCCCCCAGGATGTCGCTGGCGCGGCGATCGTCGGCGAGCAGACCTTCCAGCGCCGACGCCACCCCCTCGGCCACCTCCCGGAAGGAGACGTGCCCGCCCTCCGCCTCGATGCCGTCGCGGGGCACGAACACCACGTGCGGGGAGGTGCACGCCTGCCCCGAGTAGGTGGCGGCCAGCATCGCCAGGGTGCGGCTGGTGCCCTTCAGGTCCGGCACCGCATCGACGACGACGGCGTTGACGCCGCGGATCTCCGTGAAGCACCGGGCCTGGACCGCGTGGGCCTCGATCCAACGCCCCAACCGGGGCCCGCCGGCGTAGTCGACGATCGCCACCGCAGGGTGGGTCGCCAGCCGCTCCGCGATCGGGTCGTCGCCGCTGTCGACCGCCAACTGCACCACCGCAGGATCGAAGCCGTCCTCGACGAGCACCTCGCGAGCGGTCTCCACCACCATGGCGAGCGGCAGCACCGAGCCGGGATGCGGCTTGACGATCACCGGGTTGCCGGTGGCGAGCGAGGCGAAGAGACCGGGGACGGCGTGCCACGTCGGGAACGTCGACGCTCCCAGCGTCACCGCCACCCCCCGGGGCCGGGGATGCCAGGTCCGCTCGGCGGTGACCGTCTCACGCCCACCCTGCGGCGCTTCCCAACGGGTCGGAGGTGGGAGGTGCGTCAGAGCGAGGTGGGCCCGGGACACCGCATCCAATCCCCGATCGAGGGCATGGGGACCGCCGGTCTGGAAGGCCGCGAGGAAAGGCTGCCCCGTGGTCTGCATCACGGCATGGGCGAGCTCGAAGGTGCGTTCCCCGAGGCGGTGCAGGATCTCGAGACAGACCCCGATCCGGCGCTCCTCGTCCGCCCTCCCCCACTCGGCAAGGGTGCCGGAGGCGGCCTCCACCATCGCCCGGCAGTCCGCGATCGGGTAGGCGACATCGAGGTCGACGCCGTAGGGGGAACGCTCCCCCGTCTGCTGGTAGCCGCGGCGTGGCTGATCCAGCTCGAACCGTCTCCCGAGGCGGGCGTTGAAGCGCTCCTCACCTTCGGCCGGGGCAGTCTCGTCATAGGCCCGCGGGCTCTCCGGAAACGGGCTGCGGCGGTTCCCGCCCGAAAGGGCGTCGATCGTCCTTCGCAGCATCCCCTCGTGCCTGGCGAACAGCTCGGAAGCCATGACGGCGCCTCCTCCTCGAGACCCCCGCAGTATGGCCGCTCCCCACCACGGGACGCGTCCTTCCGGTGGCGCGCCCCAGGGGGGACCGGCGAGACGCCGGCGCAGCCGGCGAACGAGCCGAGGGGGGTGTACCGCTCATCCGGGCCACCGCGACCCTCCCCGAATCACCGCCACCTCCGGTGGCGCCTCTTCGACCCTCCCTGATCCCAGGGAGGGTGACAGATCCGGAGGGTGTGGCCTGCACCCGAACCACACCAACCGACACAACCCTCCCCTCCTATCGTCCCCCCTTGCCAAAAGGGGGGACCGGCGAGACGCCGGCGCAGCCGGCGAACGAGCCGAGGGGGGTGTACCGCTCATCCGGGCCACCGCGACCCTCCCCGAATCACCGCCACCTCCGGTGGCGCCTCTTCGACCCTCCCTGATCCCAGGGAGAGTGACAGAAGGGGCTAGGACTCTTCGTGCAAAGCGGCGTGGGTGTCGCCGGGGAACTCGGCGGTCACGATGAAGGCGATGTTCTCACCGATGTTCACCGCATGGTCGGCGATGCGCTCCATGAAACGGCCCAGCCGGGACAGTGCCACCGCCGTCTCCAGCCCGATCGTCTCGCTCTCGATCCCCACCTGGGTGTAGAGGCGCGACACCAGATCGTCGACCACGTCGTCCTCCCGGTCGAGCCGCTCCCCCGCCGAACTGTCCAGCTCCGCCAGAGCGTCGATGGACCGGGCGAACAGGCCACAGGCCTCGTCGAGGATCCGGGCCAGAAGGCCCGTGAGGCGCGGCGAATCCGGCAGTCCGTCGAGGTTCTCGACGATCTGGGCGCAATTCACCGCCAGGTCGCCGGACCGCTCCAACTCGTACAGCATCCGGGTGGTGGCCACCAGGAACCGCAGGTCGCGGGCCACCGGCTGCTGCCGGGCCAGCGTCTCGAAGGCGAGCTGCTCGAGATGGGCGTAGGCCTTGTTGACCTCCTCGTCGGCGGCCCGCACGTCGTTGGCGACGTCGAGGCGGTTCTCGAGGATCACCTCGCCGGCCCGGCGGGTGTTCTCCACCACCATTGACCCCATCCGCACCATGCCGGCCCGGATCTCATCGAGCGTGGCGGAGAACCGGTGGCGAGCGTCGTCGTGCTGGCGGTGGCGCTCCTGCGCACTCATGTCGTTCGTCGTCATCGTGGTCGTCCTCCCTAGCCGAAGCGCCCAGTGATGTAACCCTCGGTCGCCGGGTCACTCGGGTTGGTGAACAGCTTCCCCGTCTCGTCATACTCTACGAGCTGGCCCGTCCGCATCCCGTCCTCCTGGACGTCGACGTTGAAGAACGCGGTGCGGTCGCTCACCCGGGCCGCCTGCTGCATGTTGTGGGTCACGATGACGATGGAGTAGTCCTCCTTCAGCTCGAACATCAACTCCTCGATGCGCAGCGTGGCGATCGGGTCGAGAGCCGAACACGGCTCGTCCATGAGGAGCACGTCCGGGCTGGTGGCGATCGCCCGAGCGATGCAGAGCCGCTGCTGCTGGCCACCCGAGAGGGCGAACGCCGAATCCTGCAGCTTGTCCTTCACCTCGTCCCACAGGGCCGCCTTCTGCAACGACTCCTCGACGAGGTCGTCCATGTTGCCTTTCCAGCCGCTGATCTTGGGCCCGAAGGCGATGTTCTCGTACACCGACTTCGGGAACGGATTCGGCTTCTGGAACACCATCCCGATGCGGCGCCGGATCTCCACCGGGTCGATGTCGGGGGCGTAGATGTCCTCGCCGTGGTACCGAACCGTGCCGGCAACCCGCGCCCCCGGGATGAGATCGTTCATGCGGTTGAACGAACGCAGCACCGTCGACTTGCCACATCCGGAGGGACCGATGAGAGCCGTGATCTCCCGGGCGTGGATGTCGAGATCGACCGGGTGCACCGCCCGGAAGCTCCCGTAGTAGACCTCCATGCCCTCGGTCGCCATCACCACCTCGGTGGGAACGGCAGGCGCGTGAATGTCGCGTACCTCGACGTTGACACGGGCGGCCGACGCTCGCGAGGCATCCTCGGCCGGCTGCGTCGAAACGGCGCCCGCGTGTTCCATGTCCGGTGCCTCGTTCTCCTGCATCGTGCTCTCTTCCGCTCCGTCGGTCGTCATGACTACCGCTCCAGCTCGGAGTTCCGGTTCACCGTGCGGGCAATGATCGTGAGGATGAGGACCAGCAGCATCAGCTCCAAGGCGCCGGCCCACGCCCGAGTATGGGCGGCGTCGAACGGTCCACGAGCCTCGTTGTAGATGATGAGGGGCAGCGCCGACTGCGGGGCGTTCACCGGATCGAACACGATGGCGAAGGCGCCCAGGGCGGTCAGCAGCAGCGGGGCGGTCTCACCGGCAGCCCGGCCCACCGCCAGCATCGAGCCGGTGATGAGGCCGCTGGAGGCGGCCGGTAGCACGGTGCGGGTGACCACCTGCCAGCGCCGCGCCCCCAGACCGTAGGCGGCGTTGCGCAGGTCGTCGGGCACCAGCCGCAGTACCTCCTCGGAGGCACGAGCGACGATCGGCAGCATGAGCAGGCTCAGCGACAACCCGCCCGCCAGGGTGGAGAACCCGATCGAGATGCCGACCCG
>CAZQUB010000067.1:1231-10217 GCA_964596225.1 uncultured Acidimicrobiaceae bacterium | reverse complement strand
CCGACCTGCGTGCACCCCGGGTGCCGGATGCCGGCCGCCGAGTGTGATCTCGATCACCGCGTCCCGTGGGCGGAGAGCCACGTCACCTCGACTGATGATCTGGCGCCGCTCTGCCGGTTCCATCACCAACGGGTCCGTCACACCTGGGGGTGGGACTATCAGCGGATCGAGGGCGGCGACTACCTCTTCACCACCCCGCTGGGACTCACGTATACGTCCAGTGGCCGTCCGCCCGATCCCGGTCTGGAGCCCGATCGGCCGGGTGCGGCGGAGCCGAACTCGAACCTCGCCGAAGGCGAGGCGGTACCTCCCTGATCGCTCGCCGGGTGGGTCACAACTAGCGAGCTGGTACCGAAAGACGCTGCTCTCAGGGCTGGGTCTCGGTGGGGACTAGTTGCAGGGAGTGCCGTTGTCGGGACCTGGCTTGTAGACGATGTCGTGTCCCGCCGCTGATGCGGTGAGGGATGGTTCGGGTCCTTCCTCTATGAGCAGTTCCACGTCGAGGAGATCATCGACGGCAGCGGCTTCCCATTCGACAGGTACGTCGTCAGCGGTGGTGTCGTCGATGCGCCAGCCGACCCCGTTGATGACTCCCAAGTATCCGATACCACAGCTGAGGTCGATGGTGATCGTCCACGGGTTTCCCGTTTCGATCACGAGTGGTGTTGGAGTCGCTGTGCGCGGCAAAGTCCCGGTGACATCTGCGAGCTCACCCTCGGCGGGGATGCTTCCCGGTGGACGGAGATCGGCTGTCACCTGTACTTCGAGCACCGTCCCTTTCTGGTACGTGATGCGGAAGGGAGGCTCAGGGAGCCGGCCTCGCTCGACGGCAACCAAGTAGGTGCGGGGGTTCGCATCTGCAGTGCACACCTGTGTGGTACTCAGCTGAGAGATGACGGGGTAGACCAGGTCACCGTCGATGACGACATCGTCAAATCGGGTTTCCGGGCAGGACCCGCTGTAGCGCACGGGGAAACCCACCACGATGTGAGTACCGAAGTCAACACTCGGCGGTGTGCCGGCGACACCGAGGTGCTCCCACAGCTGATCGAGCGAGTTGGCGTCGGCAGCAATGGTTGGCCTTTCGGCCATCGTGGAGTCGACCACGGCCAGATAGACCCACCCGTCGCCCTCGGTCTGTTGTGGTCCTGGTGCGGGCGTGGTTGTTGGATCCCGACCTTCCAGACACGCCGGGTCGTCGCCGATCGCCTGCTCAGCGATGGCGATGCGTTCCGGGGTGAGCCTACCCACCCACACGGCTACGACGCCCCGGGTCTCGAACATGTTGGATGCGTCCATGTCTTCGGGCAACGCATCGGAGATGCGCCTTCTGATCTCATCGAGTTGTGTGTAGCTGTACGGCATCGCAACGGCCACAACGCCAGCGCCTGGGAACTCCTCCTCGAGGGCCGTCTGAACAGCTGCCACATCGGCGTCGACGAACCCGACCGATATCCAACCATTGTGACTCCGGTCAATCCAGATGTTCTCATAACCCGGTAACCCGGACGCGAACTGCCGAACCTCCTCGACCGGCATTTCATTGCCTACATAGACAGGAGAATCGGCATACCAATCCTCGGGCGCGGTCGGCTCGCTCACCTCATCGCACATCGGCACGTGTCCGACCGCGGGCACATTCACAGTCTCAGATGACGCGGAAGCCGCTACGTCTTCGGCCGTCGGCGCAGCAGACGAGGTAGCCGCGGTCGAGCTGGAACCCTCCGTCGACGCTGACACGCCACCACACGCAGCAACCGACAGCACAACACCAGCAACCAGCAATCTACGCCACATCGACATACCCCCTTTGACGTCAAGTCCCGGATCGGAGGTTCCCGCGAACCGCCCGAGATCGCCGAACATACAGCGATACCGAGGTACGAGGGAGTTGTCGAAGCGAGGCTGCCCCTCAACCGACATCACGGATGCCCTTCTCGCCGCCAATTCCGCGTGGACTCACAAGGATGATGAGGACGTCCGCCGGCGCCGCCAATGACTGGCATGGACCGGTCGGCCGTTGATCCTGCCGTTTGAGGCGGCAGCGGGGAGTACGTGGAGCAGATGTCTCAAGGAACCGACGACAGCTCGTGGAGATGGCTCGACAGACCTCGCCGAAGGCGAGGCGGCGCCTCCCTGATCGCTCGCCGGGTGGGTCCTAGGCGTCCTAGCCAATCCCGGCGCGGGCCCCGTCGCCGATCAGCAACAGGTAGCCGTCCTCGATGGTCGGAGGGATCGTCTGCGCCCCGGGAGGGGCGGCGCCGATGTGGCGGTAGTCGCCGTCGCCGGTGCGCCACGCCAGGCCGGCGGCGGCGTCGCGGGCCGGGGCGAGCCACACCTGGCCGTCGGCGTGATCGGCGATCTGGCGGGGAGAGCCGCGGAACAGGACGCGGCCCCGATCCATCACCAGCACGTCGGAGCACAGGGCTGCCACGTCGTCGGTCTGGTGGCTCGAGAGGATCACGGTGCGGTCCTCGGCGAGGCGGGAGATGACGTCGCGGAAGCGGAGGCGCTGCTCGGGGTCGAGACCGGCGGTCGGCTCGTCGAGGATGAGCAACTCGGGGTCGCCGAGCAGTGACTGGGCGAGGGCGACCCGGCGTCGCATCCCGCCGGAGAGGGCCCGGATCTTCTTGTGGGCGACCTCCGAGAGCTCCACCACGTCGACGACCCGGCGCACCTCGTCGTGCCGGGCCGTGCGGTCGGTCAGCTCCTTGAGGATGGCGACGTAGTCGACGAACTCGAACACGGTGAAGTTGCGATGGAATCCCGGCTCCTGCGGCATGTAGCCGAGGCGGCGCCGGATCTCGGTCCGCTCCGCGGCCTTGGCCGGGCTCCGCCCGAGGAGACGAACCTCTCCGCCATCAGGCGCCAGCACCGTGGCCAGAATGCGCAACAGTGTCGTCTTCCCGGCGCCGTTCGGGCCGAGCAGGCCGGTCACCCCGCCACCGATCTCCGCCGTCACCCGGTCGAGGGCGACAGTCGAACCGAAACGTCTGGTCAAATCGGCGACGCTACAGGCGATGTCGTTCACGGATGCTCCTTCGAGACGTCACGGGCAGGTCACGGCCGGTTGTTCGCCAGGCTGCTCGACGGCACCCGCCCAATCGGGATAGGCGGCGATCGACTCGGCATAGTCGGCCGGGTCGCGGCCGGCCCGCTCGATCCATTGCGCAGGGGTGGGGGGCGGCTCCAGGCCGAAGGCGTCGATGATGGACCCCACCGGCGTCGCCGGGTCGGTCCACTCGCTCCAGTGCTGCCGAAGGGCGGCGGTGACCTCGTCCCGGGGGCGTTCGAGGAGCTGGGCGGCGAGGTCGGTCGCCATGGGGGAGCCCGCCACGCCAGCGGCCCAGCTCCCGCCGCCGTACCCGCCGGACTGGATCCAACCCAGCGAGCCCCAGCGGACGGCCGGCACCGCGGGCCCGCCATCGTCGGGCAGGTACTCGGTGAAGACCTCCGAGTAGTCGTTTCTGGCTGCTGGACCGTACTGGCGAACGTCCCGGTAGTGGTCGGCGAGGTCGGGGCTCGCCTGGGCGGCGAGCCACGCCGCCACCACTTCGCGCGCCTGGCCCTCGGCGGTGCAGGCGACCTCCAGCATGAGGTGGTCGCCGAGCACCGGACGGGGCACGCCGCGGTCCTTCCCGGACCAACTGAAGGACACCGTGGGGTCGGTCGGTTCCTGTTTGAACATGGCGATCTCGTCCGCGGTGTAGAGACGACCTTCGAGCAGCACCGGAAGCAGCGGCAGGTCCACCGCCCGGACGGCGACGGCGATCGCGAACGGAGCGCGGTCTCTCGACGTCAGCGCCTCACCGACCTGGATCGGCCACGGATCCGCCTGCGACGATCCGAAGTACTGGTCGTTGGCCCGCTCCATCAGGGTCTGCCACTCGGGATCGCTCTCCGTGAACTCGTCGAGCAGCTGCGACGGGAACGGATGGGGCCACTGCTCGATCACCAGAGCGGGGCGGTCGGCAGTCGCGATCGGGGCCACGGTGTCCGAGATCACCGCATCCCACCAGTCGATCCACCGTTGGTAGCCCGCAAGCACGCGGTAGGTGGCGTCGTCCCGCGTGACGGTCACCCAGGAACCCGCCGGATTGCTGACCCGATCCCAGATGCGCTCGACGGCGGCACTGTCGGGCGGGCGGATCTGTACCGCCCCACCGGCGACCACCAGCGCCAGACCGAGCCCGGCCACCGCGGTGGGCGCCGGCCGGACTCCGTGCCGGAGCGACGCCGCCGCCCCGACCACTGCCAGCGCCCCGGCGAGATACACGACGTGGGCGCCGGTAGGCCTGATCCACTCCCCGAACCCGCCGTACCAGAGCACGGTGTGCCACCACGAGAACCAGTGCAACGTGCCGGGGGCGTCCTGGAGGCCGATCTGGACCACGGCGACGAGCCCCAGCCCGATCAGGCCCCCGAAACGGTTGGGGAGCCAGGTGCCGGCGGCGACCCCGACCGCGGCGGCGAAGCCGACCACCAGGACCCCGATCAGCAGCTCCCCCAGGTTCGGGGCACCGGTGCCGCCCCGCCAGGACAGGTATCCCATGTAGGCCGCGGCGATCACCGCGGCGGGGAGCACGACCACGAGCGAGCCGACCAGGTGCCCCAGCGTCCGGGCCCGTCGCGCGGCCGGTGCCGGTTCCTCGATTTCCAGCGTCCCATGCCGGTGGGCCCGCGACGTCTGGAGGTGGGCGACGAGGAGCGCCGCACCCGCCAGCGGAGCCAGCCCGAGGCCGACATAGGTCGAGTACCCGCCGAGGTGCGGCAACTCGTCCCGGTTGAAGGACCACAACAGGTAGACGCTGGCGATGATCCCGGCGAGGACGATCGGATGGCGCAGCGTGAAGCGGGCCTCGCGGCGCGCCAGGGCCGGCCACATCCGACCAGGGGGCGGCGCGGTGCCGGCGGGTCGGGGCCGGGTGGCGACCGCCGTCACGTCCCCTCCCTCCGCAGCGCGCCGAAGCGGCGCCATGCAACGATCCGGCGCCTCCCCGGCCCGCGCAGCCCGAGCAGGGTGGCGGTCCACGTCGCAGCGCCAAGGGCCGCCCAGCGCCGGTGGGCGTCGAGCCACGCCTGCCACTCTGCCGGGGCGGCCTCGCCCGGAGCGGGCGGCGGCCACGGCGACGGGAACAAGGACCAGCGTTCGGGGAGCATCAGGAGGACGATCACCACCCCCAGCAGCACCGGAACCGCCACCATGCCTCCGTCCCGGTGCGAGCGGAGGGCCTGGGTCGCCACCGCCCACACCACGCCGAGCAGCGCCGCCATCTCGACCGAGACGGCGAGGCGGGGCACCGTCTGCACCGTCCCGTCGTCGAGCGGGCGCAGGCCCGCCTCCATCCACACCACCAGGGCCCACCACGCCGCCGCCATCGCCGGGACGACGAGCAGCAGGCGGGCGGTCCGCTGCATCCCGACCGGCACCGGCTTCCCCTCCTCGAGCGACGCCGCCGGATCGTCGAACACGAAGGCGGCGCTCGCCGCCAGCGCCACCGCCGCCAGGCGCAGCCCGAACACGGCGTCGTCCTGGTTGGTCCACGGCCCGGCGCGGCGCGGCCAGGCGAGCGCGCACGCGGCGACGACGCCGAGAACGAGATGCCACCACGGGACGACTCGGGCGGTGCGGGCGAGGAGGGCAGGGAGGGTCCGGAGGCGGGTCACGGCCGCCGCCCCATCTCGAACACGTCGCGGCGCCGCGCCATGACCACGCCCGAAAGGGCCATGACCACCAGCGCCGCCCATTGCGTCACCGGTCCGAACGCCACCAGGGCGCGGGACCCGATCTCGGTGGAGAGCACCCCCGTGACCCACCCCACTCCGACGACGGCGCCGGCGACCACCGGAGGAACGAACGTGGTGAGGGCGAGGGCGGCGGATGCCAGCGCCAGCGCCGGCAAGATCCACGCCAAGGCGGTCAACCCGGCCTGGGGCAGGAGTAGGGCCATCGCCAGCGCCGGGACCAGCGACGTCGCCAGTACCGCGACCGTCCGCACCAGCAACAGACGCATGGTGTGGAGGGGGGCGGCGGCGGCGATCTCGTGCGCCGGGTCGAGGCGGCGGGTGAAGGCGGCGGCCACCCCGGCGACCGGAACCAGCGGGGCCAGCAGCAGGAACGGGAGCAGCCCTTCCCGGGCCGCCAGCGGCGGGTCTCCCGCCGCGTTCCACGCCATCGCCAGCGCGAATCCGAGGACGGCGACCACCGCCAGCAGCCACGGCACGGTCAACGACGGGGTGGCGCCCAGCAGCCGGGCCAGATGCTCGGGAACCCCCACCGCCACCAGCGCCCGCTCCGGCACACGAGGGCGGGGAACGTCGAGCCGCCCCGCGGTCGTCTCCCAGATCGACTCGAGCCGGGCGGCGTCGACCTCGGCCGCCACCGCGGCCCGGCAGGCGGCACATTCCGCCACGTGCGCCTCGACCGACCATGCCTGCGAGGTGCCGAGGGCGCCGGCGGTGTAGGCGGCGAGGATCGGGGGTGCGGGATGCCAGGTCACGGCGCCAGCCCCTCCCGCAGCAGCCGGCGCGCCCGCATCATGCGGGTCTTGACGGTCCCCGCCGGCACCCCGAGCAGCGAGGCCGTCTCCCGCACCGAGAGGCCGTCGAGCACCATCGACTGCACCACCGCCCGCAACTCGGGGGAGAGGAGATCGAGGGCTGCGCCGAGGTCGCCGTGCTCCACTCCGAGCAGCACTTGGTCCTCGGCGGACGCCACCGCTCCGGGGTGGATCCACTCCGCCACCGGCTCCCACCGGGAGCGGCGACGGATCCGGTCCAGCAGACGGCGCAGGGCGATGCCCCACAGCCAGGCGGCCGCCTCCCCCTCGCCCCGGTAGCGGCCCGGTTTCCGCCACACCGCCAGGAACGTGTCCTGCACCGCCTCGTTCACCATGTCGGGATCTCCGCACCTGCGGCCCAGGCGCGCCACCAGCCATCCGGCGTGACGCTCGTAGAGGAGGCGCAGTGCCGAGCGATCGCCGCCTGAGATGGCGTCCAGCAGCTCGGCATCGGAAGGTTCCACACCCGTACTGTCGCAGCTGGACGCAGAAACGGTTCACGCCGTGCCGGGAGGGTGGGAGAATGCACTTTGGCAGCCCACGGTGGCAGCCAGCCGGGAGGCACCCATGGCAAACAAGGACAAGGGCGGCAGATCCACCAAGAAGGAAGCCGCCAAGAGCCTCAAAGAGAAGCGATCCGAGAAGCGGGCGAAGAAGGCCGAGGCCGCCGGCGAGCGGCACAAGGTCATCTGAAGTCCACCGCTGCGGCTGCGACCTGGACCCGGTGGCGCAGGGGATCGTCACCGCAACCTGGGTCGGGCTCGTCTCCCGGGCTACCGTCGCCCGAGCCGCTTCACCATCATGATGCGCCCGTCGACTGCCTCGCCGACTTCCTCGTAGCCGAGGCGGCGCAGGAAGCGCCGTGCCCGCCCCCGGTGGGGGAAGACCTCGACCACCACCGCGTCGTGCCCCTGTGTCCGGGCCCACTCCTCCACCTCGTCGAGGGTGGCCGCCCCCACCCCGCGGCCTCGCAACGGCTCGAACACCACGAGATCATGGAGCAGGCAGACGGTGGCGCCGTCCTGGACGGCGGACGAGAACCACACCCAGCCGGCGACCTCGTCGGCCAGGCCCGTCCGCACCGTGCAGATATGGTTGCGGGGAGTGGCCTCCCGCAACGGGAGCCGGCCGGCGATGCGCCGCTCCGCCTCCAGGCTCGCCGCCGCCAGGTCGATACCGCCCGCCTCCATCAGGTCGGCGGTGAGGCTCGCCGCCGCCCCGGTGATGTAGGCGTCGAACTCGGCGGCGGTCACAGGTGCCAGCTCGACGTACCCGGGGGGAACCCGTTCCCCGGCCCGGGCCAGGGCCCGCACCATCCGTCGCTTCGTCTGGCCGGGTCGGGACGCCACCGGGACGACGGTGTCGGTGGCGACGAAACCGGCCTCCCGGTAGAGGCTGCGGGCAGCGTTCGCCTCGTCCGTCACCCAGAGGTGGATGGTGTCGGCGTCGACCGACTCCGCCCACGCCAGCGCCGTCGCCAGCAGCCGGTGGGCGATCCCTCGATGCCGGCGCTCCGGCTCCACCCACAAGGCGACGAGGTGCAGCGCCCGCGGATCGTCCTCCTCCCGGAACACCCCGACCATGGCGGCGAAGGCGTCGCCGCCCTCCGCCACGAACAGCGCTTGGTCGTCACCGGCGGAGGCGGCTGCGGCCCACGTCGTCCAGATCTCGGGCCCTTGCCGTTCCTCCCGCGCCTCCACCGACTCGAACGCCTCCGGATCGTGGCGGAGGGCCCGCAGCCGCACCTCCCGCAGCCGTGGCCCGTCCTCGGGGCGGATCCGGCGAATCGTGACGGTGGAGTCGGCCATGTCGTGGAGTCTGCCAGAGGCGCTGCCGCCCTTCGGCCATCCCGGCATGAACACTCTGATCTGCCCTGGAAGAAGCCGGTCTGATTGCGCTCAAGTCGGGCTGGTTCGTCTCCGATGCCTCCGAAAGGAGGACGGTCGCCACGGAGCGGGGCGATCCGCGACGTATCGCCGGTTCTCCCCGCGCAGCATGGCCCCCTGATGGAGGCGACGGCCGATGGTCCGGAGAAAGCGACGCCGCAGGAACGACGCCCAGCCCGACGTCGACGCCGGCCTCCTCGCCGAGCCCGACAGGGACGGCGCCCCCGATCTCGACGACGCGCTCGGCGACGACGAGTCCGAGTTCGAAACGCCGTCCCAGACCGGCGGTTCCGTCGACAGCGTATTCCAGATGGAGACCATGTCACCCCCGGTCATCCTGATGTCGCCGTGGGACGAGGGCTCCCCGTCCGGGCCCGATCCGGACGACCCGGGGAGCACCGCCGACGACACCGCGGACCCGATGGATGATCCCGACGATGCGGTCACCGCCGCCGTGCCGGAGCCCGTCCCGGAGGACGACGAGGGGGAGGCCGAGGTGGAAGACACCGGCGAGATGGCCGTCGCCGACGCCGACGCTCC
>CAZQUB010000067.1:0-1131 GCA_964596225.1 uncultured Acidimicrobiaceae bacterium | reverse complement strand
CAGGGCGACGACGAGGACGAGAACGCCGCGGAGGACCAGGGCGACGACGAGGCCGAGGACCCCGCGGAGGAGCAGGGCGACGACGAGGCCGACGCGGAGGACGAGGGCGACGACGACGCCGAGCAGGACGCGATGTCCGGCGATTTCGTCGTGCCCGATGAGGACGAACCCGAGTTTCACGAGACCGACGCGGCCGCGCCACCCGCCGCCCCGGCATCCGACGAATCAGAGAGGGGAGACATGCCCGTGAGCACTCAGGAGAAGCTCCAGGAGACCATCGCGTCGATCAACGAGGCGATCCCCGATCTCAACGGTGTCATGGTGGCGTCGAAGGAAGGGTTCCCGATCGCCCACGATTTCGCCCCCGACGAGGGCGACCGGCTTGCCGCCATGGCGGCCAGCGCCCTCGGACTGGGTCGGCGCATCACCGCGAGCGCCGGGCTCGGAGGGTTCGAGGAAGCAGCGGCGTGGGGCAGCGACGGCTGCCTGCTGGTGCTGGCGGCCGGGGAAGAGAGCGTCCTCGCCCTCCGCGTGCCGGCCGGCGCCAATCTGGGGTTGGTGCGCATCGAGGCCCGCAACGCCCTCGGGGTCATCGCCGGCCTGCTCTGATCGGGCCGCAACCTCCGCTCAGGCGAGGGTGACCCCGCCGTCGCCCGCCGTCACCTCGCCGATCACCGACGCCTCGCGCCCGTGCCGTGCCACCGTCTCCACGACCGTGTCGGCCGCGGCCGCCGGCACGATCACCACGAACCCGATCCCCATGTTGAAGGTGCGGAACAGTTCGGGACGGGGCGCGCCGGTCAGGTCCCCGAGGGCGGCGAAGACGGGGGCCGGGGTCCACGACGCGGTGTCGACGGTGACGGCGGTCCCCTCCGGGAGCACCCTCGGCAGATTGCCGGGAAGGCCGCCACCCGTCACGTGCACCAGGCCGTGCACCTCCCCCGCGGCGAGCAGGTCCTGCACCACCGGGGTGTAGAGCACCGACGGCTCCAGCAGCACCTCCGCCACCGGCCGGCCGGTTCCCGGGAACTCGTCGTCGAGGGCGAGGTGTCGCAGCGCCGTGGCCCGCAGCAGGGAGAACCCGTTGGAGCGCAGGTTGGGGCTGTCGATGCCGACGACGACGTCGCCGGG
>CAZQUB010000066.1:0-10373 GCA_964596225.1 uncultured Acidimicrobiaceae bacterium | reverse complement strand
CCTCGAAATCGCCGCGGTAGCGGGAGCCGGCGACCAACGCCCCGAGGTCGAGGGTATAGAGGTGCTTGTTGGTGAGGGTGTCGGGAACCTCGCCGGCGACGATGCGCTGGGCGAGACCTTCCACGATGGCGGTCTTCCCCACCCCTGGCTCGCCGATGAGCACCGGGTTGTTCTTGGTGCGCCGCGACAGGACCTGCATCACCCGCTCGATCTCGTTGAGACGCCCGATCACCGGGTCGAGCTTGTGCTCGCGGGCGAGTTGGGTGAGGTTGCGCCCGAACTGGTCGAGCACGGTGGAGCCGCTCGGAGCGCCCTCGCTGCTGCCGCGGGGGGAGCTGCCGGACCGTGACGGAGTGGACGGTTCCTCGCCCTGAACTCCCGAGAGCAGCTGGATGACCGTCTGGCGGACCTTGTGGAGTTCGGCGCCGAGTTTCTGGAGCACCTGGGCGGCGACGCCTTCGCCCTCACGGATGAGGCCGAGCAGGATGTGCTCGGTACCGATGTAGTTGTGTCCGAGCTGGAGGGCTTCCCTCAGCGACAGCTCGAGGACCTTCTTGGCGCGCGGCGTGAAGGGGATGTGCCCGCTCGGTGCCTGCGATCCCTGGCCGATGATCTCGACGACCTGGGAACGCACCGATTCGAGGCTGATACCGAGGCTCTCGAGACCCCGCGCCGCCACACCCTCACCCTCGTGGATGAGGCCGAGCAGGATGTGCTCGGTACCGATGTAGTTGTGGTTGAGGAGACGGGCTTCCTCCTGCGCCAGTACGACGACCCGGCGAGCCCGATCCGTGAACCTCTCAAACACGTTCTTCCTATCCGAAGACCAACGAGCGCACCGTTCCCGGGGCGCCAGGGCGGATTATAGCGATGGGAGGGTTCAAGACCCCGACCCTCGTCTGCCGCCGTCCCCCTTCTCGTCGGCGACGAAGCCGCCCGCGTTGAGGCAAACGCTTCGAGGGGCGCGGATAATCCCACCCGGTCGCGGCGGAGAGACGCGATGTCTCGACCGGCGAATCGAGGTCACCGGGAGGCGCCGGGCCGGTGCATGGCATCGACCCGGCCGCGAGTACCATCGAATGACTGATGGAGCAGCCCGCCCTCACCGACCTCGTCCCGATTCCACGCGTCTGGGATCGGATGGGGCGCGTCGAGCAGCGGCTCGTCGAGGTCACCACCTCCGACAACCCGTTCCTCACCGAGATCGCCCAGCATCTCCTCACCGCCGGGGGGAAGCGGTACCGGCCGTTGCTGGCCCAGGTGGCTGCCGAGTTGGGCGACGACACCGGCTCGGCGCCGGTCGAGGCGGGGGTGTCGGTCGAGCTGGTGCACCTCGGGTCGCTCTACCACGACGACGTGATCGACGAGGCGGCGACCCGCCGCGGCGCGGTGTCCGTCAACCACAACTGGTCCAACACCATCGCCATCCTCGCCGGGGACTTCCTGCTGGCGCGGGCCTCGGAGGTGGCCGCCCCGCTCGGCACCGAGGCGGTGGCGCTCATCGCCCGGACCTACGCCCGGCTCTGTGAGGGGCAGATCCTCGAACTGCAGCTCGAGGACGACGTGGACCACGGTCCCGAGGAGTACTACTCGGTGATCGGGGACAAGACGGCGACGCTGATCCGCACCTCGGCGCATCTCGGGGCCCTCACCGCCGGCGCCTCCCGCGACACCATCGTGGCCATCGGTGACTGGGCGTGGGAGATGGGCCTGGTGTTCCAGATCGCCGACGACGTGCTCGATCTGGTGGCCGACGATTCGTTCCTCGGCAAGCCGTCCGGGTCCGACATCGGCGAGGGGACCTTCACGCTTCCGGTGCTCTACGCCCTCCAGGGGCCGTCCGGGCGCCGCATCCGGGATCTCCTCGGAGAACGCAAGCCTCGTTCCCGGGAAACGATCGACGAGGTGATCTCGCTGGTGGTGGCCGACGGCTCCATCGACCGGGTCCTCGACGAGGCACGGCAGCATCTGGCGGTGGCCGAGGACGCCGCGGGACGCCTCCCCCAGGGAGACCTCACGCCGATCCTCCGGGGCCTCGACCGCTACCTCCTGCAACGGGTGGACGCAGCCCGCACCTCCCGCACCACATGAGGTGGGCGGCACGGCCGGCGCTGCTGGCCGCGGTGCTCCTCGTCCTCGCGGCGGGATGCACCGGTGGCAGATCGGCGGCGACGACGACCGCGACCAGCACCTCGACCGGGGCGTCCCCGACGACGACCGCGACCACCGAAGCGGCGGACCGGGTCGAACCACCGGCCCTCCCCGATCCCTTCGACCTGGCGGAGGAGGCACTGGCGGACGTGGACGGGTACCGCCAGGCGCCGGGATCGGATGCGCCGCCCCAGCTGACCCGGCTCGAGATGGTCCTCGATACGTACGCCGTCTCCGAGGCCATCGTGTGGGACCAGGTCACCAACGTGGCGGGTGACGAGGTGTTCGTCGCCTCGGTCTATCCGTACGGGTTCCTACGCGGCGACCCGACGCTCCCTCCGTTCGCGGCCCGGCTCCTCTCCCAGTACGACGAGGAACCCGAGGAGATCCCGATCGAGCACGGGACCGCCTACGCCACGGCCTGGCCCGACGGGGAGTGGATGGCGTGGGGATCGAACACCGTCCTCATCGTCACCGCCGGCCCCCGCCAGGCGGCCATCGAGGTGCTCACCGCCCTCGCCGCCGCCAACCAGGACGAGTACCGGTGGCAGCCGGGCGACTGCCTGTGGTTCGAAGGCGGCGGCTCGCTCGACGTCGCCCCCTTCGCGCCGTACGGCCGGGGCCCGGTCGTCCCCTGTGACGGGTGGCACACCCACGAGGTGATCGGGGCCTCGCTCCTGGAGGACGGACCTGACGCTCCCTACCCCGGCGACTCGCTCCCCACCGAGGCGTACCGGGCCTGCGAGGAGCAGTTCCTCGACACCATCGGCATTCCCGTGCGCGAGTCGCGAGTGGACACGGTCTGGTACTACCCGGACGATCTGGAGTGGGAGGAGGGCGACCGCTACCTCGCCTGCGTGGTGATGGAGCCCGACGCCGCCGGCGAGGCGGCGCCCCGCCGCGCTTCGCTGGCCGGCATCGGCGAGGCGTCGCGGCGGGTGCTCCACCCCGGCGAGTGCTGGAACGGCTCTCTCGCCGGGGATCCGGTCCCGTGCGACCGCACCCACGACAGCGAGTACCTGGGAAGCGTCGAGATGGAGGCCGGGAGCGATGAGCCGTACTCGGAGTCCTTCGTCGCCACCTTGGCCGACACGGCGTGCCGGGCCCTGCTCGCCGGGACGGCCGATCCCCCGGACGGCGTGACCCTCGACGTCTTCGGTGAACCGCCCGGCCCGTTCGCCTGGTCGGACGGCGACCGCACCGCGGACTGCCGCGCCGTCGCGGTCGACGACGGCGTGCCGCAGCTCGTCATCGGGAGCGTCACCGAGGAAGGGTGGCGGGTCGTGGCACCGGTCGGCGACGACGCGGTCACCGCGTAGCGGACACTCGGCTCCGAAGAGAGGGGTCCTGCTCGTCGTTTCCCCGCCGGAGCCCCGGGGTCACTGCTCCAGAGGTTGGAGCGAGGTGAGGGCGATCTCGTATTCCTCGGTGTAGTGGACCGTCCCGATCAGGCTCGTGCTGGCGCTGGAGGTCGCGCCGGTCTCCTTGATCACCAGTGGATCGGAGAGACGGAACCAGCGATCCGTCTCGCCCCCGCCGCTCGAGGATCCGGAAAGGGTGTCGGTGTAGTGGACGTGGAGGGTATCGACGGCCACTCCCCCGACGTCGAGCGTCTCGACACCGACCACCTCGGCGGTGGTCTCCTGACTGATGTCGTCCGTGGCGCAGGTGAACGTCCAGGTGGTGGTGTCCGGCGAAGGGGGCAGGTACGACGCCGCCGGGTCACACCGGTACTGCTCGAGGTCGTCCACCCCGAACCAGTGGGTGAACGACTCGAACCCGGCAACCGTGACCTGCTGCGGATCGCACACCTCCCACGACGACCAGCGCTCCTCGATCGCCTGCCAGCGCCACAGCTCGCCGCAGCCGCCGTCCCGGATCGTGAGGTATGTCTCGTCCGGGTAGTCGTGCCGGGCGCCGGCGAGGGCGTCGATCTCCTCGTGGCCCGCCATCGCGTAGGCGTAGACCGTCACGTCCTCGTTGCCGGCCGCCATGGTGGTGGAGGCTCCGGCAACGGTCGTCGTCGACACCGCCACGTCGCGGGCCTGATCGGCGTCGAGCACCGTCGTCGTCGTGTCTCGCAACAGGCTCACGACCGCGAAGGCACCGGCCACGACTACGCCGAGGCCGACGAGGGCGAGGACGACGGCGCGCCGGCTCATCCCGAGCCGAGCCGGTCGGCGAAGGCGATCTCCACCGGCTCCATGTCGTCGGCCGGTTCGAACCCGAACACTTGGGCGTAGAACGACAGCTCCGCCTCCTGGGCTCGCCGGATGTGCTCCGCCATGCGAAAGCCGTGCCCTTCTCCCGGGAACGGCAGGTAGGCGTGCGGGATCTGATTCGCGACGAGGGCGGCCACCATGTCCTCCGCCTGCTCGGGGGGTACCACCTCGTCGTCGAGACCCTGGAGCAGGATCACCGGACATGTGATCTCGTCCGCGAAGTGGACCGGCGACCGCTCCCAATACACCTCGGCCGCCTCCGGGTAGGGCCCGATCAGGCTGTCGAGGTAGCGCGACTCGAACTTGTGGGTATCGGTGGCCAGCGCAGCGCAGTCCCCCACCCCGAAGTAGCTGGCACCGGCGGCGAAGACGTCGTGGAAAGTGAGGGCGCACAACGTGGTGAACCCCCCGGCGCTGCCACCCCGTATCGCCATACGCTCGGGATCGGCCTTGCCCTCGTCGGCCAGATGGAGGGCGGCGTCGATGCAGTCGGTGGTGTCGCGCAGGCCCCACCGTCCTTTGAGGGCGTCCCGGTAGGCGCGACCGAAACCGGCCGATCCCCGGTAGTTGACGTCGACGGCACCGAACCCACGGGTGGTCCAGAACTGGACGTGGAGTTGGAGCTGGGACGAGGCGGACCCGGTGGGCCCGCCGTGGCTGAGGACCACCAGAGGCGGGAGCTCGTCGTCGGGTCCGGCGTAGTCCGGGTTGTGGGGTGGGTAGACGAAGGCGTGCGCCTCGTCACCGTCCCGGGTCGGGTACGTGAGCGGTTCGGGGCGGCTCAGGAACGCCGGCGGCACCGCCAGGTCGAGGCTGGAACGGAGGACGGTGACGTCTCCGGCGTCGACGTCCACCTCGACGACGGCCTCGGGCATGGTGGCGTTTCCGGCGATGAGCCAGACCCGATCGTCCCCCACCGCCACCGAAGGGTCGATGTGGTCGCAGTCGAGGTGCAGCGTGCGCAGCGTGCCGTCTTCGAGGACGGCGAGGCGATCGAGCCCTTCTTCCGTGTAGCTGCAGACGAGGCGCCCGTCGCCGAGGAAACCGTAGCGGCGCATTCCGAACTCCCACTGGGGGAACCCGAACTCGGCGTCCATGGGATGGATCGCCTCCGCCACCCCGCCCCGCACCCGGTACAGGTTCCACCAGCCGGTGCGATCGGAGGCGTAGTGGAGGACGCCTGCGGGCGACCATTCGGGCTGGAAGATCGACTCCTGGGCGCCGCCCGCCACCCGTTCGGGTTCGGAGATGCCGCCGTCGCCGTCGAGGGCGGCGACCCACAGCTCGGTCCCGTCCCACGGCATGCGGGGATGGTCCCATGCCAGCCACGCCAGCCATTCGCCGTCGGGACTCACCCGGGGCGAGGAGAAGAAGTCGTGTCCCTTGGCGATCCGGCGGGGTTCTTCCGACCCGTCCACCGCGAAGGTGACCAGGGTGTTCTTCGCCTCCTTACCGGTCCGGTGGTGCTCCTGGACGCAGATGACGCGGCCGTCGTGGAAGGCGAAGTCGGCGTACCGGTCACCGGCCGGGATCGACGGCTCCGGGGTGATCGGGGTGGCGTCGCCGCCGTCGAGGCGGTACACCCGTTGGTCGGCGAAGTCGACGGTGAGAATCACCCGCCCGTGGGCGCCGTAGGCGGCCCCCCCGTATTCGTGGACCCGGGTCCGGGAGTTGAGGTGGGGTGGCGTCACGTCGACGATCTCGCCGCCGGGAGCGCGCCGCACCACCACCGAGCGGCCCGCCTCGCGGGGACGGGACTCCACCCACGACACCGTCCCGCCGTCGCACGTCAGGTCGCCGAGCCTCACGCCCCCCTCCGCCAGCATCGAAGCCGAGATGGGCGAGGCCCATGAACCGTAGGGCGCCGTCGTCGCCATGGTGCCTTCCTGTCGCGTTGGCTCCGAATCTAACCCTCCGCCGCCCCGGCACGCCGTCGGGAAGCGACCGGATGGTCAGCTCTCGGGGCGGAGCGTCGGGAACAGGATCACATCGCGGATGTGGCGCTGGTCGGTGAGCAACATCACCAGCCGGTCGACACCGATGCCGAGCCCCCCGGTGGGCGGCATCCCGTACTCGAGTGCCAACAGGAAGTCCTCGTCGACGGGGTGGGCTTCGTCGTCACCGGCGGCCCGGGCCCGGGCCTGTTCCTCGAACCGGCGCCGCTGCTCGAGCGGGTCGTTGAGTTCCGAGAAGGCGTTGGCGTACTCGGAGCCTGCGATGAACAGCTCGAAGCGCTCGGTGAGGTGGGGATTGTCCCGGTGGTCACGGGCGAGGGGCGAGACTTCCTTCGGATGGTCGAGCACGAAGGTGGGCTCCCACAGTGCGTCGGCGGCGTGCTGCTCGAAGAGGGCGTCGACGATCTTGCCGTGCCCCCACCGTTCTTCGGGTTCCACCCCGTGCCGCCGCGCCAGCTCCCGTGCCACCTCGAGCGGGGCGTCGAAGTCGACCCGCTCCCCGATCGCCTCCGCGACGAGGTCGACGAGCCGCGCCCGCCGGTAGGGCGGCGAGAGGTCCACCTCCCGCCCCTGGTAGGAGATGCGGGTGGACCCGGTGGCCGCCACCGCGCAGGCGGCGAACACCCGCTCCACCAGCATCATGATGTCGCGGTAGTCCGCGAACGCCTGGTACGACTCCAGCATCGTGAACTCGGGGTTGTGGACGGCGTCGATGCCCTCGTTGCGGAAGATGCGGCCGATCTCGAAGACCCGTTCCAGGCCGCCCACCACGAGCCGCTTCAGGTACAGCTCGGTGGCGATCCGCAGTTGCATGGCGAGATCGAGGGCGTGGTGGTGGGTGACGAAGGGCCGGGCGAGGGCGCCGGTCGCCTGGGTGAGGAGCACCGGGGTCTCCACCTCGACGTAGCCGCGCTGCTCGAACTGGCGCCGCAGCTCCGTGACGATGCGGGCCCGGGTCACCGCCACCGAACGCGACTCCTCGTTCACCATCAGGTCCAGGTAGCGGCGCCGGCTTCGCAGCTCGAGGTCGTGGAGACCGTGCCACTTGTCGGGCAGCGGCCGCAGGCTCTTCTGGAGCAGTGCGAAGGACGCCACCCGCACCGACAGCTCCCCCTTCTTGGTGGTGACGGCTTCGCCGCGGGCCCCGACCCAGTCTCCGAGGTCGACGGTGGCGAACTCCTCGTAGGCGGTGTCGCCGAGGGTGTCCTGGTCGACGAAGAGCTGGATCCGCCCCGACACGTCCTGCAGGGTGGCGAAGGTGAGGCGGCCGAAGGAACGCAGCAGCATGACCCGTCCCGCCACGGTCACCTCCTCGCCGGTGGCGGCGTCGGGGCCCAGATCGGCGAACCGGGCATGGAGGTCGGCGGCGAGGTCGGACCGGTCGAACCGGTACGGGTACCCGCCGGCATCGAGCCGGGCGAGGTGTTTGGCGAGGCGGGGGGCGGTCAGCGGGTCGTCGCCCACCGCGGCGACGTCGCCGGGGCCGCCCTCACCGGTTGGCTCGTCGGAGTTCATGGTTCCTGCCGATTCAGCTCGTAGATCAGCCGCAGGCCGTCGAGGGTGAGGAACTCGTCCACGACCTCGACCGAGCGGCAGTGGGGCACGATGGTAGAGGCGAGACCGCCGGTGGCGACGCGCACCGCGTCGCCACCGAGGGCGGCGGCGAGCCGTTCCATGATGCCGTCGACCAGTCCGGCGTGACCGTAGAGCGCCCCGCTCTGCATCGCCTCGACGGTGCCCTTGCCGATCGCCGACCGGGGCGGGACCAGCTCGACCCGGCGCAGCGCGGCGGTGCCGGACACGAGGGCGTTGGTGGAGATCACCAGGCCGGGAGCGATGGCGCCGCCGATGTAGTCGCCGTCCCCGCTCACCACGTCGAAGTTGGTGGAGGTCCCGAAGTCGACGACGATCACCGGCGCCCCGTAGCGTTCCCGGGCGGCGAGTGAGTTCGCCACCCGGTCCGCCCCCACTTCCCGGGGGTTGTCGATGAGGATCTTCATCCCGGTCTTGATGCCGGGCTCGATCACCACCACGGGCCCGTCGGTGAGCAGCCCGGCGACCTGACGCAACGCGGCGGTGACGGCGGGCACCACGCTGGAGACCGCCACCCCGCCGATGTCGGTGGTGGCGTACCCGCCGAGGTCGAGGAGGCCGGCGAGCACCACCCGCAGCTCGTCGACGGTGCGGGCGGCGACGGTGGTCATCCGCCAGTGGGCGACCAGCTCGTCGCCCCGGTAGAGACCGAGGGCGGTCTGGCTGTTCCCGACGTCGAGTGTGAGCAGCATGGTCACCCTTCCTGGTAGAGCACGCTCGGGTGGTCGAGCCGGACGCCCCGATCGGCCACGAAGCCTCCGCCGGCGGCGTCGAGGTGGACGTTGTCGATGAGGCGGGTGGGCCCGGCCCACGCCGCCACCGCCAGGAAGGCGGGACGGTCGAGCGTCTCGATCGGCTCGACGGTGTCCTGGCTCGCCAGCGCCACGTACTCGGGTTCGAGCAGGGGGAAGGCCGCCAGCTCGGTCGTCACCGGCTCCACGAGATCCGCCGCCTGCCGCGCCCCCTGCTCCGCCGCGTCGGCGGCCGCCGCCAGGCCCCGGTTGAGAGCGAGGGCCGCGGTGCGCTGCTCCGGGTCGAGGAAGACGTTGCGGCTGGAGAGGGCGAGCCCGTCGGGCTCCCGCACGATCGGGGCCCCCACCACGTCGATCGGGAACGACAGGTCGGCGGCCATGCGCCGCACCACCGCGAGCTGCTGGGCGTCCTTGCGACCGAAGAAGGCGCGGTCGGGACGGAGCCCGGCGAAGAGCTTGGCGACGACGGTGGCGACCCCGTCGAAGTGGCCGGGCCGGTGGGGGCCCTCGAAGTGGTCGGTGAGGGTGGCGACCGTCACCCGGGTGAGCGGCTGGGCCGGATACATCGTCTCCACCGCGGGGGCGAACACCACGTCGACCCCGGCGCTTTCGGCGAGGCCGAGGTCCCGCTCCAGGTCACGGGGGTAGCGACGCAGGTCGTCGTCCCGATCGAACTGGAGCGGGTTGACGAACAGGGACATCACCACCGTGTCGCACGCCGAGCGGGCCGCGTCGAGGAGCGAGAGGTGACCTTCGTGGAGGAACCCCATCGTCGGCACCAGCCCGACCACCCCGCGGAGGTCGGCGCGTGCCGCGGCGAAGGTGGCGGCGTGCTTCACGATGCCGGATCGTGAGGGGTGGATTCGCCGCGCAGCACGGGAGCGAACTGGTCGCCGCGGCCCACCAACTCGGCCAGGATCGCCACCAGCCGCGAGTAGGCGGCGAGCCATTCGGGGGCCGCGGCCGCCACCGCGGCGAGCTGGGCCTCGACCGTGGCGACGTCACCACGCGCCACCGGCCCGGTGAGTGCGGAGCGGGGCCCCATCGTGAAGGCGTTGTCGACGGCGGCCTCGACGAGGGGACGGGCCGCCTCGAACGGCACCGCGGCCTCTTCGAAGAGGTCGGCGGCCATGGTGAGGACCGCCAGTGAGAAGTTGGCGGCGGCGGCCGCCGCGGCGTGATAGAGCGGCTTGGCGTCGTCGGCGAGGTCGAAGGGCCGGGCGTCGATCGAGTCCGCCAGCCCGTGGAGGGTGGTGCGGAGGGGCTCGCCTGCGGTGACCGCCACCCAGGAGCCTGCCAGGCGGCGCGCCCCCACCTCCGGTTCGGGCAGCGTCTGGAGCGGGTGGAAGGCTCCGACGGCGAGCCCGGCGGCGGCGAGCGGGGCCAGTGCCGTCACCGGGAGCAGCCCGGAGAGGTGCACCGCCGCGGTCGTGTCCCCCGCCTGGGGGGCCAGCGCGGCCGCCACCGGCTCGATCACCTCGTCGCGGGTGGCGATGACCATCAGGTCCGCCGGCGGCAAAGGATCGCCCGGGACCAATGGAGAGGCGTCGAAGGGGCTCGCGGCGGACGCCGCCGACTCCACGGTGCGTCCCACCACGGCGACGATGGCGTGGCCGCCGGCCTGGGCGGCGAGGGCGAGTGAGGTGCCGGCTCGGCCCGGGCCGACGAGTGTGATGCGCATGAGGTCCTTCCGGCTTCAG
>CAZQUB010000065.1:8435-10373 GCA_964596225.1 uncultured Acidimicrobiaceae bacterium | reverse complement strand
CGCCGGCGCCTCACCGCCACCGTCACCGACCTCGAGGTGGTGCGCCAGCGCGCCTACCTGGTAGGGCTCGTGACCCGCAGCGCCGAGGTCCCGGAGGGGGAAGCGAGCCTCGCCGAGCTGGAGCTGCTCACCGACACCGCCGGATCGGAGCCGATCGAGGCGCAACTGGTACGGCGACCCCATCCCGATCCCGCCACCTTCATCGGCCGCGGCAAGGCGGAGGAGCTGGCGTCGGAGATCAAGGCGCTCGACATCGACGTCGCCGTCTTCGACAACGAGCTGAGCCCCGCCCAGCAGCGCAACCTGCAGCGCCTCTTCCAGTGCGACGTCGTCGACCGGGTCGCCCTCATCCTCGACATCTTCGCCCAGCACGCCACCAGCAAGGAAGGCATGCTCCAGGTCGAGCTGGCCCAGTACCGCTACCGGCTGCCCCGGCTGCGGGGACGCGGCGTCGAGATGTCGCGGCTCGGCGGAGGTATCGGCACCCGCGGGCCCGGCGAGACCCAGCTCGAGACCGATCGGCGGCGCATCCTGGACCGTATCCGCAAGCTGGAGCGCGCCATCACCGACCTCGGCCGTTCCCGCTCCACCCGCAGCAAGGCCCGGCGGCGCTCCCACCTGCCGCTCGTCGCGCTCGTCGGGTACACCAACGCCGGCAAGTCGACCCTGTTCAATGCCCTCACCGGCGCCACCGTGCTGGTCGAGGACCAGCTCTTCGCCACGCTCGACTCGACGGTGCGCAAGGTGGAATTCCCGGGCAACACGTCGGCCCTGATTTCGGACACGGTCGGCTTCGTACGCCGCCTCCCCCACGAGCTGGTAGAGGCGTTTCGCTCCACCCTCGAGGAGGTCAACCAGGCCGACCTGCTGTTGCACGTCGTCGATGGCGGCGACGAGAACCCGGACCGCCAGATCGAATCGGTGCGTCAGGTACTCACAGAAATCGGCGCCGCCGCCATCCCTGAGCTGGTCGTCGTCAACAAGAGCGACGTCGCCGATCCGGTGGCGGTCGAACGGCTGGTGCGGCTCCATCCCGGCTCGGTGGCCATCTCGGCGACCCGCGGGGACGGGATCGCCACACTCGGGGAAGCCGCCGCCGGCGCGCTGAGCGCCCGGGTGGTGGAGGCCGACTTCACGATCCCCTATGACCGGGGCGACGCGGTGGCGGCGCTGCACCGGATCGGCGATGTGCTCGACGAGCGGCACCTCGACAACGCCACCGCATTGCGGGTCCGGTTGCCGCGCCAGGACCTCCACGCCTTCGCCGACTTCCAGGACTGACCGCTACATCAGGTCCCACAGGGTGCGATCAGAGTCTCCCACCGTTTCGTCGGCCATCTCCTCCTCGGCGGTGAGGCGGCGCTGGGCCACCACCGGGATCAGCACCGCCGAGACGTAGATCACCTGGATGAGAAGGGCGGCGACCCCGGCTGCGGTGAGGCCGAACCCGACCGGCATCACGGGCACGACCGGGATGAGCGCTCCCAACACCCAGGCGAACTGGAAGAACGTCTCGGCGTTGGTGAAGGCGCGGCCCCGCGATTCGATCGGCACCGTCGACTGGAGCAACCCGTCGAAGCCGAACTTGGCCGTGCCCCACGCGAAGCCGGCGGCGCCCGCCAGCGCCGCCGCGGCGGGGAGCCCGAACACCTGAGCCGCGATGAAAGCGGCGCCCGCTTCGATGGCGAGCCCCGCCACCACCATCGGCTCCTCGGAGATGTACCGGTCGAAGAACGGGGCGGCGAAGGCGGCGACGAAGTAGCCACCTGCCCCGGCGCCGAGCAGGGCGCCGAAGTCGAGGAAGCCGGCGTCGCCGTGGAAGGCGAACGTGACGAGGAGGAGCAGGAACCCGTTGAGGAACCGGACCCCGGCGGTGGCGAACCGGGCGAGACGCACCGAACGGGGCGTCGCGATCGCCCGCCGCTCGGTGCGGCTGCG
>CAZQUB010000065.1:1160-8335 GCA_964596225.1 uncultured Acidimicrobiaceae bacterium | reverse complement strand
AGGGCGAACGAATCGATCCACAGCATCATCACCAGCGCCAGCACGACCCGCAGGCTGGCGCTGAGCACCAACCCGCCCCGGTAGGCGGTGGGGAACCGCTCGAACACGGTTCCCAGGAACGGGCCGATGACGGCGAAGGGCGCCAGGGTGATGAGGAGGTAGAGAGCGACGTTGGCCCGGGCTTCCGATGACGGCACCGAGAAGAACAGGGTGCCGGCGAGCGCCATCGCCACCAGGGTGTCGCCGCCGACCGATCCGGCGTGGGATTGGGCGAGGCGGCGGAAGCCCGGGCCGCGAGATCCGAACATGAGCCGGATCCGCTCTGCGGCGAGGTGAGATCCGGCGCGGACCGAGGCGCCGAGTCGAGAGCGTCCGGCGGGACGCTCCTGGCGGTCTTGTGGCGTCACGTTCGGCAAGTTAGCCGGACGGAGCGCCCCACGGGCCCCGGTGGGCAGAAGGCGCCCCGGACGCGGCAGAACCCGCCGGTCCGTTGCCGTACCTTGCCGGCGGGTTCTGAAGGTCCGCGATCTGCCTCGCAATCCTCTCCACGAATATCGGCAAATGGCGCCGCGAAACTTGAGCCGGCGCGGGCGATTCGTCGCCCGGTCCCCGGCTCAGGCGACGTGCTCGCCGTCCCCCAGCGCCCGCAGTGCCTCGCGGATCGTCTCGGCCGCGGCGTCGAGCGCGCCGGGGTCCGGGTCGGGGTCGGCGTTCTCGAACCGCAGGTCCCGTTCCGCCTCGATCGGCACGAGGTGGATGTGGGCGTGCGGCACCTCGAGCCCTGCCACGATCAGCCCCACCTTCTTCGACCCGAAGCCGTGCTGGAGGGCCCGCCCGATGCGGCGGGACACCTCGGTGAGGTGGGCCAGCAGCGCGGGGTCGAGATCGATCCAATGGTCGACCTCCCTGCGGGGCACGACGAGGGTGTGGCCGGGGGCGATCGGGTTGATGGAGAGGAAGGCGACGCACACGTCGTCCTTCCAGACGAAACGGGCCGGCAGGTCGCCGTCGATGATCAGCGTGAACACCGATGCCATACAGCGAGGTTACCTCAGAGCAGGTTGACGGCGAGTTCCGCCAACGGGCTCCGCACCGACCGCTCCAGGGTGACATGCCCGAACAGACGGTGGCCCTTCATCTTCTCGATGAGTGCCGCCAGCCCGCCGAACGGCGACACGTAGGGGTTGTCGACCTGGGTGAGGTCGCCGCAGAAGACGACCTTGGAGTCGGCTCCCATCCGGGTGAGGATCACTTTGAGGGTCGGCAGCTCCAGGTTCTGCGCCTCGTCGATGATCACCAACTCGCCGGTGATGGACCGGCCCCGCAGGTACGTGATCGCCGCCATCTCGATCACGTCGCGTTCCACTAGTTCCTCGACCGCGTCGCGGGCCTCGACCACGTCGCCGCCCGAGAACAGGGCGTAGAGGTTGTCGTACACCGCGGCCATCCACGGCTCCAGCTTCTCGCCGAGGTCGCCAGGGAGGAACCCGACTTCCTGCCGACCCACCGCCACCAGCGGCCGGTAGACGGCGACCCGTCGGTAGCGGCCCTGCTCGAGGGTCTGCTCGAGTGCGGCGGCAAGGGCGAGAAACGTCTTGCCGGTGCCGGCGGTGCCCATCATGCTCACCGCCGAGATGTCGGGGTCGAGCAGGAGATCGAGGGCGAACGCCTGGCGTACGTTCTTGGATTCGATCCCGAACGCGTGCCGGGTGCCCGCCACCCGCACCAGGGTCGGGTCGGGACCGTCGTCGGCGACCCGGGCCACCGCGGACTGGGAGCCGGGGCCGTGGAGGATGCAGTACTGGTTGACGAGCAGCTCGTGACCGGGGAGCGGGATCTTGCCCTCCCCGTAGAGACGGTCGATCGTCGCCGAGTCGACGCCGAACTCGGTGACGCCCGAGTACCACTCGTCGACCTGGACCGTGTCGGCCCGGTAGTCCTCCACTTCCACGCCGAGCTGGGCGCCTTTGATTCGTAGCGAGGCGTCGCGGGTCACGAGCACCGTCGGGTGGCCGGCGTCGACCATGTTGAGGCAGGTCGAGAGGATGCGGTGGTCGGGACGGGAGGGATCGAGGGCCTCGGGGAGCCGGTCGGAGTGGGTGCCGTTGAGTTCGATCCGGAGCGAGCCTCCCCCCTCGAACGGGCGGGGTTGCGACAGCCCGCCCGGCTGGGAGGCGCCGAGCTCCTCGAGGGTGCGGATGGCGGATCGGGCGTTGGCGCCGATCTCATCGAGCCGGCTCTTCTGGTGATCCAACTCCTCGACGACGGCGAGCGGCAACACCACATCGTGCTCGTCGAATCGGAAGACACAGTGAGGATCGGCCAGCAAGACGCAGGTGTCGAGGACGTATGTCTTGCCGTCCACCTGGCCGGGCTCCTCTCGACCGCTGGAGTGTCAGACTGACCGCCGAGAGCGCGAAAAGCAAGGACCGGCGCCAGGGCGGGACGCGGTCGCCGCACCACCTGAGTAGTGACAAGGGGCATGGGCGTCACGATCGGACATTTCCGGACATTGACGGGCCGCGGGACCCGTTGTCCGTTTCTGTCCGATGAAACGTGACAGACTGCGGGCATGACCGTCACACTCCAAGGCGTTGCCACCACCGGCATCTACTGCCGCAGCACCTGCACCGCCCAGCCTCACCCCCGCAACGTCACCCGCTACCCCACCAGCGTGGCGGCCGAGGCGGCCGGTTACCGGCCGTGCCTGCGGTGCCGGCCCGACCGCCTCCCCGAGCCGCATCTCCCCGAGGTGGCGCCCCCGGCCGTGGCCCACGCCCTCGTCCTCATCTCCGACGGCTACCTCGACACCCACAGCGAGGACGCCCTCGCCCGCGCCGTCGGGTACAGCGGCCGCCAGCTGCGCCGGCTCTTCCTGCTCCATGTCGGGGCGAGCCCGGCGTTCGTCGCCCGCTCGCGCCGCGCCCATTTCGCCCGGCGCCTCCTCGACGAGACCGACCTGCCACTGGCGACGCTGGCGACCGCGGCCGGATACCAATCCACCCGCCAGCTCCACCGGGCGGTGACGGCCACGTTCGCGTTCTCGCCCTCCGAGCTGCGGGCGAAGCGGCGCCGCGCCGGCAGCACCGTCGACGATGGCGGCCTCAGGCTGCACATCCCGTACCACGGTCCGCTGGATCGGGCCCGGCTGCGTCGCCATCTCGGACCGCGTACCGCGCCCGGTGTCGACCATCTCGACGAGGCCGGGGTCTACCGGCGGACGTTCGAGACGTGCGGGTCGCCCGGGCTCATCGACCTCGATCTCTCCGACACCTCCCGGTCCGGCGACGGTGAGCTCACCGTCGTCGCCCACCTGCCGACGATGGCGACGCTGATCGACGACGTCGCCCGGTGCCGCCACCTCCTCGGGCTGAGCCGGCCGGTGGCGTCGTTCGATGCGCTGACCGACGACGGGCTCCTCGGCGCCGAACTGGCAGCGCGTCCCGGGCTGCGGGTTCCCGGCAGTTGGGACCGATTCGAGAGCCTGGTGCGCATCGTGATCGGACAGCAGGTGTCCCTGCGGGGAGCCGCCACGTTGGTGGGCCGGGTCGCCGCCGCCGCCGGGCGCCCCATCCCGGGTGCCGGGGACCGAGCCGGCGTCGTGTTCCCCGATCCGGCGACGCTCGCCGCGGCCGATCTCGACGGGCTCGGCCTCACGACACGCCGGGTCGCCACGATCCGGAACATCGCCGGCGCGGTGTCCGACGGCTCGCTCGACCTGTTCCGCTTCGCCACCCTCGACGATCTCGTCGCCGGCTACTGCGCCCTCCCGGGCGTCGGGCCGTGGACCGCCCACATGGCGGCCCTTCGCCTTCATCGCCACCCCGACGCCTTCCCCGCCGGCGATCTGGGGCTGCGCAAGGGAGCGGCCCGCCTGCTCGGCCTCGCCGAGCCGCTGCCGACAGCCGACCTCACGACGCTCGCCGAGCAGTGGCGACCCCACCGCGCCCTGGCCGCCCAACTCTTGTGGACCATCAACGAGGAAGGACCCCTGGCATGAACGACACCCACTTCTCCACCGTGATGCCCTCCCCGGTGGGCGACCTCACGATCGTCGCCACCGACCGTGGCATCCGGGCGGTGCTGTGGCCCGGCGATGACGCCGCCCGGGTCCCGCTGCCGGAGACGACCCCGGATCCGCGGGGACAGCACCCGGTGCTGGCGGCGGCGGTCGCTCAGCTCGGCGAGTACTTCGACGGGACCCGCACCACGTTCGAACTCCCGCTCGACCTGCGGGGCACCGACTTCCAGCAGGCTTCGTGGCGAGCGCTCGCCACGATCCCGTTCGGCGCCACCATCACCTATCAGGCCCTGGCGAGGATGCTGGAACGACCCAACGCGGCGCGGGCGGTGGGAGCCGCCACCGGCCGCAACCCGGTCTCCATCGTGCTGCCGTGCCATCGGGTCGTGGGCTCCGACGGTTCCCTCACCGGCTTCGCCGGCGGCATCGCCACGAAACGCTGGCTGCTTCGCCACGAAGGAGCGTTCGGCTAGGGCGAAAGCAGTGCCTGCGTCGTCGGCCGGCGGAAGGCGGCGCGGGCCGCTTCGATCCGTGGGAAGGCGTCGCACTCGGGTTCGTGGTCGTTGACGATGCCCATCGCCTGCATGAAGGCGTAGACGGTGGTGGGGCCGACGAACGTGAACCCACGCCGTTTCAGGTCCTTGGCGAGGGCGGTCGATTCCGGGGTGGCCGGGGCGATCACACGGTGGAAGGGGTCGGGTTCGTAGCTCCACACCAGGGCCGCCAGCGAACCGACGGTGTCGATGACGTCGAGGGTGCGTCGGGCGTTGTTGATGGTGGAGGCGATCTTCTGGCGGTGCCGGATGATCCCCTCGTCGTGCAGGAGCCGCTCGATGTCCTTCTCGGTCATGGCGGCGACGGCGTCGATCGCGAACCCGTGGAACGCATCCCGGAAGCCGTCCCGTCGCCGCAGAATCGTCAGCCAGCTCAGCCCCGTCTGGAACCCCTCGAGGCAGAGCTTCTCGAACAGGCGCCGGTCATCGGCGGAAGGAACCCCCCACTCGTCGTCGTGATACGACTGATAGTCCTCGGCGGAGGCACCCCACCCACACCGGGTCACTCCGTCTGCGCCGACGACAACGAGTGGGGGATTCACACCTCGGCCCCCGTGGAAGGTTCCGTCGCGACCGCCTCCTCCTGGGCGACACGGCTGTGGTCGAGGATCAGGGTCATCAACCGCTCGACGTAGTCGGGGTCGATTCCCAGCATGACCGCGTCGTCTCGCGCCTCCCGGATCAGCTCGGCCTCACGATCGGGGGACCGCATCGAGAGCCCGCGGGCGGCCTTGATGCGAGCGATCTCGATCGAGCCTTGGAGGCGCCGGCTCACCAGCTTGATGAGCTGGCGGTCGATGCGGTCGATCTCGTCCCGCAAGGTGGGGATTCCGAGATCGTCCATGAGGCGTTCGAAGGCGGCGAGGTCGAGCTGATTGCCGTTGCCGGCGAGGGCTTGGGCCGGGTTGGGATGGACCGCCACCACCAGCCCGTCGGCGCCGACGGACCGGCCGGCGAGCGCGAGGGGACGCATCAGGTCGTCGCCCGCCATCGCCGGAGCCGGGTCGATGACGACCGGGAGATGCGACAGGTGCTGCACCACCGGGACCGCGGTGATGTCGAGCGAGTCGGAGGTGCGGGGATCGAAGGTGCGGCTCCCCCGCTCGCACAGCAGCACGCGCGGGTTGTTCTCGGCCAGGATGTACTCGGCGGCCATCAGCCACTCGTCGATGGTCGCCGCCGCGGCCCGGTGCAGCATCACCGGCTTTCCCGCCCGGCCGGCGTCGCGCAGCAGCACGAAGTTCTGCATGTTGTCGGGGCCGATCTCCATCATGTCGACGTGTTCGGCGACGATCTCGACGTGGCCGGGCTCGATGACCTCGGTGACGGTGGGGAGCCCGGCTTCGTGCCCGGCCTTCTCCAGCAGCCACAGGCCCTCCCGGCCCAGACCCTTGAACGAGTAGGGCGAGGTCTCCGCCCGGAACGTGCCGGCGCGCAGCATCGAGGCGCCGGCGGCGGCCGCGCTCTCCGCCACTGCCATGATCTGTTCCTCGCTCTCGACGGCGCTCGGCCCGGCGATCACCGGATACGAGCCGTCACCGAACTTGACGTCGCCGACGGCGAAGACGGTTGTCTCGACGTCGGGACGGCGGTGACTCTTGAGGATCGGTTCCGGACGGTCGCTGCTCATGGTGCTCTCCTGTGGCGGCGGCCCCGGGCACAAAAGAACCCGAAGCCTCTGCCGGCTTCGGGTTGGGGGGTTGTGGTGTGGCGGCTTCTGTTACCGCGTGCCCTCCACCCGGGCCGACAGCCCGGTAAAGGCGTACGCGAAAAAGAAACCAAATGTCATCGCGGCGCCAACATACCGGTCCTAGGGCGAACGTGCAATCGCGGGGGCCCGTGACGAGGCAGCAGGGTCTGTCGACGGCGCCTATCTGGCCGCCCAGAGCCACACGAGGAGGGCAACACCGCCGGCCACGGGCAACGTCACTTCGATGGCATCTCGCACCCGTCCGACGACCCGCCGTTGCCGCGACCCGAACTCGCGCGCCAGCACGCCGACCAGACCGGCCGCGACCAGGACGGTCCCGATCGTCAGCACCACGGTGCGCCACCCGTCCACGTTCCGAGGTTACCGGTCCCGGCGCTGCGGCCCGCTAGCACCCGTGCATTGGCCCGATGGTCAAGGGTGGCCAGAGTCGAGTCGGGGCGGCGTGCCGGAAGCGGGCGTAGTGTCGGATGAGCAACAAGAAGGGCTGATGGCCGCCATCACAGTCGATGAGTACCTCGCCGCCGCGCCGCAGCCTCATCGGACAACGCTCGAGCAATTACGCAAGACCCTGCGCAGTCTGCTCCCAGACGCCGAGGAGACGATCTCCTACGGCGTGCCCGCGTTCAAGGTGAACGGGGAGGCGGTTGCAGGCTATGCCTTCTTCAAGAACCACTGCAGCTACTTCCCCCACTCGGGATCGGTGCTCCCTGTGGTCGCCGAAGCGCTGTCCGGGTACGAGTGGTCGAAGGGCACGCTCAAGTTCGCTCCCGAAACGCCCTTGCCCGAGGAACTGGTGCGGAGATTGGTCGAGGTCAGGCTGGCGCAGCTCGGACGCTGACATCGGCTGCTGTGCCGTGACGCTCCACTTGGGTTGCCGCGGCGCTGCCGC
>CAZQUB010000065.1:0-1060 GCA_964596225.1 uncultured Acidimicrobiaceae bacterium | reverse complement strand
TGCCGCGGCGCTGCCGCCCGCTGCCACCCGTACACTGGCCCGATGGTCACGGCACCGGATGTCTCGCTGCGACGCGTCGCCTGGGTGATGCTGTTCGCCGCCGCCTGGAGCGTCTTCGTGTGGGGCAACAGGATCCTCATCCTGTTGCGCGACGACCGCTCCCTCGGGTTCCTCGTGGTCCACTACGTGATCGCCGCGATCTCCCTGGGGTTCGCCGCCGCGCTCGCCTGGTACGGCTGGATGCTGCTGCGCCGCGCCCGCGGCTGAGGCGTCATCGCTCGATGTGGTCCATGCCGGGTGTCACCCCATAGGGGGCGCCGGCACCGCCGCCTCCTGCCGCGGTTTCGCGCTTCTTGCATAGTCTTCGCGAAATGCCACGTCATGCCCCGGTCTGGGCCATACTTGGCCCCGACCGCGGGGGACGACGCCTGGAGGAGGCGACATGCTGGGAATCGCCCGACTTCGCCGCACCGTTGCGGTCGCCGGTGCCGGCGTCGTGCTGCTTGCCGCATGCAGTTCCGCGTCGCAGACGGAGTCGGCGTCGACCCTACCGGCCGGCACATCGAAGACCGTGGCGGCGCCGGAGCCGGTCACCGCCGAGGTCGAGGCCGACCTGACAGCGAGCGCATTGAAGTCGTACTGCGCGGCGTACTGCGGTGGTTTGGTGCGCTACGTCTCCAACACGGTGTACAACTCCACCATGGCGGAGAGCGCCCATCGGGCCATGCCTGCCGCGGTGCGGGCGGCGATCGAAGCGACCGGTGGAGGATTCCACTTCGTCACCGGGGCCGAGGCCGATGCCCTCTTCGGGCCGGACGGGCTGGTGGACGGGGGCAAGGGCATCCTGCTCAACGTGGGGCCGTTGGAGCCCCTCACCAGCCACGTCGTCGGGATCGAGGTCGACGGCATCACCGGGCGGGAGGCGGGTCGCGGCATCATCGTGCAGTACCAATGGGAAGGGGACCGCTGGGCCCCCGTCACTCCCGAAGAGAGCGGAGTCACGGTCACCAGCTGGGTCGCCTGAGGAAGAGAGAGAAGAAGGGGGGTTCCTGATGCAGGC
>CAZQUB010000064.1:0-10430 GCA_964596225.1 uncultured Acidimicrobiaceae bacterium | reverse complement strand
TTCGACGGGCTCGACCTGGAGGCGCGCTTCTTCATGGTGGCCTTTCTCGACCGAGCCCCGACCGTCGACGTGCCAACCGCCATCGACCCCGATTCGTACCTCCCCGACCGTTTCACGGTCGAGGGACGCGAGGTGTACCTCGCCTACCCCAACGGCTCGGGACGCTCCAGGCTCACCCACACCGTGCTGGAACGCCGCCTCCAAGTCGGCGCCACGGTGCGCAACTGGCCCACCGTCACCACCCTCGCCGCACTCGCCACTCGCTGATCACCAGGCGACTTCGGTGCACCCGTGATGGGTGTCGGGCTCCACCTGGAGGGTGGCGTGCTCGATGCGGTAGCGGTCGCGCAAGAGGGAGCGGGCCGCGTCGAGCACCGGATGCGGATCGATTCCGGCTCCGGTCATGAGGTGGACGGTGGCGACGTCCATGTCGGAGGTGAGGGTCCACACGTGCAGATCGTGGACGTCGACCACGCCGTCGATGGACGCCAGCTCGGCTCGCACCGACCCCAGATCGAGTCCGGCGGGGGCAGCCTGCACCAGAACCCGGACCGCCTGACGTCCCAGGTGCCACGCCCGCGGCATGATGAAGAGCCCGATCAACAGCGCGAAGAGCGGGTCGGCGTAGGGCCACCCGGTGGAGATCATGATGACGGCGGCGGCGATCACCCCGACCGATCCGGCAAGGTCCGCCAGCACCTCCAGGTAGGCGCCGCGCACGTTGAGGGATTCGCCGGAACCGGGCCGCAGCAGCCGCCACCCGATGAGGTTCACGACGAGACCGAGGATCGCCACCACCAGCATCGCCCCGGTCTCGACGTCCGGCGGGGCGCGGAAACGACGGAGCGCTTCGACGACGACGTAGCCGGCGACCCCGATCATCAGCACCGCGTTGGCGAGGGCGGCGAGGATCTCGAGGCGGTACGACCCGTAGGTGCGACCGCCGCCGGCCGGGGGACGATCGGCCGCCACGATGGCGGCGAGCGCCATCCCCATCCCGAGGGCGTCGGTCGCCATGTGCCCGGCGTCCGACACCAGCGCCAAGGAGCCGGTGAGGAAGCCGGCGACCGCCTCCACCACCATGAACCCGGCCACCATCGTGAAGGCGATGGCGAGGACGTGGAGGTGACGCCGGCCTGCCCGCGGCACGTGGGTGTGGGCGGCACTCACCGGTGACCCTCGTGACCGTGCAGGTAGTGCTCGACGGCAACGTCGAGCAGCAGCCGCACGTGGGTGTCGGCGACCCGGTAGTACACCTCCCGCCCCTGCTTGCGGGACCGGACCAGCCCGCCGAGCCGGAGCTGGCGGAGCTGATGACTCGTGGCCGACTCACTCGCCTCGACCGCCTTCGCCAGGTCGGCGACACACAGCTCCCCCGCTTCGAGCAACGCGTACACCATGCGGAGACGCCCCGGGTCGGCGAGGAGCTTGAAACGCTCGGCGAGGAGCTGGGCGTCGTCGGCGCCGAGGACCGGGCCGATCGGGTCGGACGGGGTGGCAGTCGTCGTCATGGGGCCGAGATTACCCCAAAACGTATGAATATCACATCAGATGTTCAGACGTTGGCCGGCGTCCCGCCCGCGCTCCCGCGGTCCGGCGCGACCGCCATCCGCATCTCGCGCCGGTACCGCTTCCAGTCCGACTTCTTCACCGACCACAGCACGTCGGTGAGGATCTGGGCCACGCCGAGCACGACGAGCGCCACCCACGCCCAGGCCGGCGCCCCCATTCCCCACGCCGCCCCGAGGAGCAGGAACGGCACCACCTTGGTGGCGACCGCACCGGCGGCGTGCATCCGGGCCCGGCCCCGGGCAGGCGCCCGCAGGTAGGAGGCGTAATCGATCTTCACCCCCGGCTGGGGTCGGGTGACGGAGGCGACGTACCAATGGGTGAAGGTGATGCCGGCGCCGCGCCCCACCAGCCAGTGAGCCGGGGTGTGCACCGCCGTCTCCAGAGCCACCGCCCCTCCGAGAAGGAACAGCCCGTTCCACGGCTCGCTCAGGTAGTACCCGATGGCGATGACGGCCAGCGACGCGGCGGCCAGCAGGGCCATCAACCACATCCCGGCGCCGAGCGGCAGCTTCCACCGGGCCCACCGTTCGAAGGCGGCCCGATCGATGACGGCGATCCGGTCGGCGAAGCGCTCGACCATCGCCGGATCGCGCTTCACACCGGACACGACCTTCCAGAATCCTGTCCCCCGCAGGTCCACCGATCTCCCGGCGGCGACCTGCCGCTCACATTCCGCCACCACGGCTTCGATCCGTCCCGCGTCCATGTCGATCTCCCCGTTGCCGGCGCCGCGAACACTACTGCCGGGGACGGCGGCGATGCCGGGACGCGCCGGAGGCGAGGCACGAAGCCTCGCCTCCACGCTCACCGTTCCGATGGTGATCTGCACCGACCGCCGGGCCGGGACCAAGCTGGTTCCCCGTCTCCACGATCGGGCAAGTCCGGTGGCCCCGAGCGTAGCTCGGACCGCAACCTCTGCAAGACCCAATCCGCCGGGAGTCAGATTCCCAACGGCTCGGTGAGGTAGTGCTGGAACACCGGACCGATCACCTGCACCAACGTCTCGTCGTCCGCCTCGGCCAGTTCCCTCACCCCGACGATGTGGCGCGCCATGAACAGTCCGATGAGGTGCGAACCCACGAGGGCGATCCGCAACCGGATGTCCGGCACCGGGTACACGCGCTCGAAGAGGCTGATGATGGCTTTCTCCACGAAACCCCTGAGCATGGCGGCTGCCTGTTCGTTCGTCGCCGCCGCCCGCAGCAGCGACGGGAGCGGCCCATCGGGGCCGAACAACGTCGTCACGTAGAAGCGGGCGATGTTCTCCCCCAGATGGTCCGGGTCGCTGGTGGCGAGGATCTCGGAGAGGGCGTGGATGGGGTCGCCCGGGATCTGGTGAGCGGCACCGAAGAGCTGATGCTTGCGACCGAAGTAGTGGTGCACCAGCGCCGGGTCGACCCCGGCGCGAGCCGCGATGGCCCGGATGGTGGAACGCTCGTACCCGAGTTCCCCGAACACGGCCCGCGCCGCGTCGAGGATGGCGGCCTTGGTGACTGCGGCGTCGCCGGGTCGCCGTCCCCGTGGCTTGCGTCCGGTCCGTTCACGATTCGGCAACGACCATGACCTCCTCCAGGGTGGCGGGGACGACGCTGGTGACGGCGGCGACCCCGGCGTCCCGCAGCACGGTTTCGACCTCGGCCCGATCCGCCCCGGGAACGCGGGTGCGCCGCCCGTCGAGCATCACCGGAAGACCGGCTCCGTCGAGGGCGGTGAAGGCGCCCTGCCAGTCGCCGGCCTCGACCTGCACCGTGGTGGCGTCGCCCACGAGATCGTCGGCCGAGCCGGTGGCGACGACGACGCCGCTCGCCATCAGGACGAGGCGGTCGGCCTGCCTCGCCTCGTCCATGTAGTGGGTGCTCACCAGCACCGCCGCCCCCGCCTCGGCGACACGGCGGATCTGGTCCCACAACCGGGCTCGTGCCAGCGGGTCGACGCCGGAGGTCGGCTCGTCGAGCATGAGCAGCTCGGGGGTGTGCTGCAACGCCATGGCGAACGAGGCGCGGCGCCGCGCCCCCAGCGGGATGGCGCCGACGAGCCGGTCGGCGTCCCGTGCCAGGGTGGGATCGAGCGGCGGCCGGTCCACACCGAAGGCGGCGGCGCCGAACGCGAGATTCTCCGCCACGGTGAGGTCCGCGTAGAGACCGAGACCCTGCGGCACGTAGCCGATCCGGGCCCGGGTCGCCCGCGATGGGGGGAGCCCGAACAGCCGGACCGACCCTTCGGTGGGCTGCAACAGCCCGAGGATCATGCGGATGAGGGTGGTCTTGCCGGCGCCGTTGGCACCGAGCAGGCCCACCACCTCTCCCCCCTCCACGGTGAGCGACACGTCCCGCACTGCGGTGAAGTCACCGAATCGCTTGGTGAGATGGCGTGCGTCGATCATGCCGCCCCCCGTTCCGCCAAGGCCGCCACGATGGCGACGTCCTCCAGCCTCGGTTCGGTCGGGTCTCCCGACGCCGAGCCGTCGGGGCTCCACTGACGCCAGCGGGGACCGTGGCGCCAAGCCCGGGACGGATCGCTGGGAACGTCCGTGGTGACCACGGTGCCCGGCAGGTTCCGTATCAGGTCGTCGGGGGTGCCGGAGGCGACGCTGCGGCCGGCGTCGAGCAGCAGGACGGCGCCGGCTCGCTCCGCCTCGTCGAGGTAGCTGGTGGAGAACACCACCGCGGCGCCCCGTGCCGTCGCCGCCGCCATGAGGCGCCACAGCATCATGCGCGACACGGGGTCGACCCCGGTCGTCGGCTCGTCGAGGACGAGGAGGACCGGGTCGGCGAGGAGGGCCAGGACGAGGGCGAGCTTCTGACGTTCGCCTCCCGAGAGGCTCTTGGCGAGACGGTGCGAGAACTGGTCGAGGCCGGCACGGTGCAGCAGATCGTCGACCCGGGGGTCGGGAAGCGCCACGGCGTGGGTCCCGGCGATGAACTCGACGTTCTCGGCGATGGTGAGGTCACCGAAAACGCCCGAGCCGGTCGGCACGAACCCGAGCTGCCGTTTCGGAGGCCGGAAGGCCCGCCCTTCGGTGGGGGCGAGCAGCCCGGCGAGGATCCGCAGCAGGGTGGACTTGCCGGCTCCGTCCCCGCCCACCACCGCGGTGAGGAGCCCCGGCTCGGCGGTGAGGGACACCGCGTCGAGCGCGGTGACGGACCCGAACCGGACCGTGACGTCGGTCATGCCCCACATCACGCCGCCGCCCCTTCGGCGACATCGACGATCTCGGCGGCGCCGGCCGGCGCCACGTCGCGGTGGAAGCGGTAGACGGCGGCACCGAGGATGACCACCACCATCACCACCAGAACCGCGAGCGGCGCCAGCAGCGACCCGATCCCCTCGCCTCGGACCATGATGCCGCGGGCGGCGCCGACGAAGTAGGTGAGCGGCAGCAGCTGGCCGATCCAGCGGACGCCGGTGGCCATCGACGACAGCGGGAAGATCATCCCGGAGAGCAGGATCTGCGGCAGCATCACCATGATGGCGAGCTGGATGGCTTCCCCCTGGGTGCGGGACACGGTCGAGACGAGGACGCCGAGCCCGAGTACCACGAGCAGGAACAGGAACGAGAGCAGGGCGAAGACGAGCACCGAGCCTCGGAACGGGACGTTGAAGACCAGTAACCCGGCGATGGTGATGAGCACGATGTCCACCGTCGCCACCAGGAAGTAGGGGGCGATCTTCCCCAGGATCACGTCGCGGGGTTTGATCGGCATCACCGAAAGCGTCTCGAGGGTGCCGTCGGCGCGTTCCCGCACCACCCCGAGGCTGGTGACGATGGTGCCGATGAAGGCCATGATGAGGCCGATGAGGGCCGGGACCATCACCACCGCGGTGCTCAGATCGGGGTTGTAGAGCACTTGGACCGGCGCCGGGAGGCTCGAGGCCCGCCGTAGCACCGCCTGGGCCATGAACAGCTCCGACCCGTCGGCGTAGATCACCGGGTTGGGCCCGGCGTAGATGGCGACCGCGGCGTCGCCGCGCTGCAGCACGGCCTGGGCGTCGGCCTCGGTCCCGGCGGTGTCGATGCTGGTCACGTCGATCGCCGCAGGCAGCTGTTGGACGAGGGCATCGGCCTGCGGTCCGTACACCGCGGTCGGGATGCTCGTGACGTCGAAGCGGGCGGCGTAGCCGAAGATCGTGAGCAGGACCAGCGGCATGGCGATCATCATCGCCAGGGTGCGTTTGTCCCGTCGCAATTCACGGAACTCCTTGACGATCATCGGCCACACGGTGGGCACCTCCTGTCGGTCCGGAATGTTCGGGACGGGATTCTACGCGTGTTGAATTATGAAGTCAACAGTCGTTGAATTCCCTCCACGAGTGGTGGAGGAGGAGCGATCCGGCCCGAAACCGCTATTCGGCGTAGCCGGGGTGAGTGATCCGGGTGGAAGCCGTGCCCGCCCCGTCGACCACCGCGGCCGGAACCTGCGGCATCGAGTCGCGCAGGCCCCGCAGCACGGTGAACATCGTCGCCGCCTGCCGCAGCGACAACGCCTCGCCCTCGGCCGCTCCCGGAGCCGGGGTCGCCTCCCGCAACCCGAGCGTGGCCGGATCCAACGTCGCCCGGAACGACGGCGACTCGTACTCGACGGCACCGTTCCACACCAGCCGGTGGGTCTCGCCGTCCCAGCGGGCCTCGATCGCCGCCGCCTCCCCTTCCCGGGTCACCATGAAGGCGTTCTCCTTCTGCGCCAGGAAATCGTCACGGTCGAGGTAGAGGCGCGGCTTGTCGACGTAGGGCCGGCCCGAGGTGGGACAGGCGGTGACGCAGTTGCCGCACTCGTTGCAGAAGTCGGTGAGCACCGCGATCTGGGGACGCTGCTCCACCCGGAACGGGGAAGGCTCCCCCGCCACCACCTTCCCGTCGTGGACCGACAGCGACGGCAACTCTGCCGCGAAAGGTTCCGTCTGGTATGTCATCAGCGCCAGGTTGGGACACACCCCGACGCACAGGCTGCAGATGGTGTGACAGTCGAGGCAACGGCCCGCCTCGGTCACCGCTTCCTCCTCCGTGTAGGTGAGGATCGTCTCGCCGAAGTCGTTGCGGACCGCCAGCGGGGTGTGCTTCACCGGCACCCGGTACTCGCGGCGGGCCCGGCGTACGAAGAGGCTGGGGAGGTCCACGTCGATCCACTCCCCACCCTGCCCGGTCGCCGCCTCCCCCACCGCGGCCACGATGGCGGCCGCCACCGCCTTGCCGTCGGCGGCGGCCTTGACGATCGACGAAGGCCCGGCCCCGGCGACGTCGCCGCCGGCGTACACGCCCGGGATCGAGGTCTCGTATGTGACAGGATCGACCGCCAGGTACCCCCGCGGGGTCAGCGCCGGTTCCTCGCCGCCGAAGAAGTCGAGCACCGAGTGCTGGCTGATGGCGAGGATCAGGGTGTCGAGCGGGATCTCGAAGTCCGAATCGGGCACGTGGTGGGGGATCTTGCGTCCCGAGGCGTCCCGGTCGTCGCGGTACTCGGTGCGGGTACACACCAGACCGGCGAGGCGCCCCTCCTCGACGTGGAGGGCCTCGGGTGCGGCCAGTTCCACGATCCGGATCCCCTCCTCGAGGCAGGCCCGGATCTCCTCGCGGTCGGCCGGCATCTGATCGACGGTGCGCCGGTAGATGATCGCCACGTCCTCCGCCCCGACCCGCACCGCGGAGCGGGCACAGTCCATGGCGGTGTCACCGGCGCCGATGACGCCGACCCTGGCGCCGACCGTCACCGGCTGCCGCTCCCGCACCCTGCGCAGGAAGTGGAGGGCGTCCATCACGCCGTCGCTGTCCTCCCCCTCGATCCCGAGCCGCTTGGCGAGCTGGGCCCCGACCGCCACGAAGACGGCGCGGTACCCGTCACGGCGCAGCCCGTCGAGGGTGAAGTCGACACCCGCCTTCTGCCCGTACCGGATCTCCACCCCGAGGCGGCGCAGCACATCGACGTCCTGGTCGATCTGCGCCTGGGGGAGCCGGTAGGCGGGGATGGCGCCCCCCACCATGCCCCCCGGGTAGGGGTAGGCCTCGAACACGGTGACCGCGATCCCGGCCAGGGCGAGTTCCTCGGCGGCCGCAAGCCCGGCAGGCCCGGCCCCGATCACCGCCACCTTCACCCCGGTGGCGGGTACCTGATCCGGGAGAGGCGTTTCCTCCTCGCGCGACATGATGAAACGCTTCATGTCGCGGATGGCGAGCGGCTGGTCGAGGTGGGTGCGGATGCAGGTGTTCTCACACAGGTGGTCGCACACGTGCCCCAGGATGGAGGGCAGCGGGTTGTCGGCGCGGGTGATCTCGACGGCGCGGGCGAAATCCCGCTCCCGCACCGCCGCCATGTACTGCGGCACCGCCTGGTCGACCGGGCACTCGTCGACGCACGGCGCCTGCACGCAGTCGAACAGGTCGAGTTCTCGGGGCGTCTTGGAGCGGTCGGTCCGGAACGAGTCCTTGCGGAGGCGCCAGTCGGTGCGGACCGCGTTGGCGTACTGGCGCAGGTTGAGACGGGCGAGCACCCGCACCGCCGCCGCCACCACGGCGTCGACCTGCTCCTGGTCGAGCCCGGCGTCGGTGGCCCAGCCGGCGATGACGTCGACCGCCCTCCCCGCCGGCGGGGTGGTCCGGAGACGGTCGGCGAGCGCCTGGCAGGCGTCGCGGGTGAGGGCGACCCCGCTCTCGGTGAGCACGGTGGTGTAGAGCAGCGAGGCGAACCCGGCGAAGGTGCCCTGGAGGATGGCGGTCTTGCAGGTGAAGTCGGTGAGGTCGGCGGCTCCGACCGCGTCGAGCGCCTCGTCGAGCTTCTCCATGTACTGCAGCATCCGCAGGTAGCCGCCCGACTTGAGCAGGTCGGAGCAGACGGTGACGGTCTTCATCCCGGAGCGGAGCAGGTCGGCGACGTTGAAGCAGTCGGCGCCGCCGGCGAACGACAGCAGCAGGCCGCCGCGGAACTCCTCGACGAGGCGCTGCGCCAGGTTGGTGGTGACGGCGTGCAGCGCCCGCCCCGACATGTACATGGTCTCGTCCCGGTCGAACACGGGGCGGAAGTTCTCCACCTCGAGGGTGTTGGTGAGCTTCAGCCCGAAGGTGAGGCCGTGGGTGTCGGCGATGCGGCGCAGGTTGTGGAACATGGGCACCGCGTCGCGGTACTGCAGATCGTGGCCGAATGCCTCGTCGGGGATCGGGATGTCGGTGAAGCCGAGGTCGTCGTGGACGATGCGGCGCACCCGTTCGGCTCCCAGCAGGGTCGGGTTGCACTTCACCGAGGTGTGGAGGCCCCGCTTGCTGAGCAGGTAGTCGCTGATCCGCTCGATCTCGTCGGGCGGGCAGCCGTGCATGGTGGAGAGGGTGATGGTGTCGGAGAGCCGGGGGGAGATGTCCAGGTCGCGCACCGCCGGGTAGTGGGCGGCGACGATGTCGACGTAGGCGGGGAGGTAGGCGGAGGCGTCGCCCATGACGTCGAGGTACCACTGGACGTTGGGGCGGAGGATCCCCTCCAGGTTGTAGCCGACGCTCATGTTGAAGATGATCCCGGGGGCGTCGCCGGGGAAGCCGAGGGCGTGGTGGAGGGCATGGATCAGCACCCAGGCCCGCAGGTACTCGTCGAAGGACTCGTAGACCTTCAGCTCCTGGGACCACTCGACGTTGTAGCCCTCGTCCTCCAGGTCGATGCAGGGCTTGTTGACGTCGAGCTCGTCGAGGGTCTGCACCGTCTTCAACTCGATGAAGCGGGCCCCGACCAGCCAGGCGACCACGATGTTCTGCGCCATCTGGGTGTGCGGTCCCGCCGCCACCCCGAACGGGGTCTCCAGGGTGCGGCCGTACTTCTCGATCCGGAACCGGTCGCCCTCATCGGGTACGAAGAACGCGGAGCGGGGAATGCCGAAGATCGATTGCTTCTGCTCCAACTCGGTGAACACCCACTCGGTGAGCTGTTCCATGGAGATGGGACGGAAGCGATCGGACATGGTGATACTCCTCAGAGACGGGCGTGGAGACGGGCGGCTTGTTCGCGGGCCTTGGCGCGTACCTCGGCGGCGTCGACGCGGGTGGGTGCCCCGTCGCGGAACACGACCTCGCCGCCGACCTTCACCTCGAGGGGACGGACCCCGGGGGTGAAGGCGAGGTGCCAGGGGTCCATCGGCTCGTAGGACCATGTGACCTCGTCGTCGCGGGCTTCGGGCATGAGATCCCAGCCGGTGGCGAGCCACTCCCACGCGGTGTCGGGCCCGCAGGTGACGTCGACGGATCGTTGCATGACGTAGGCGAGGCGGAACGCTTCGATCATGTTGGCGCCGATGCCGTCGGTGCCGAGCGCCACCGGGTTGGTGAAGCGGGCCGGATCGGCGTAGCCGACCCCGTTGTTGAGGTTGGAGCGGGGGTTGTGCAGGATCGTGCCCCGCAGGGTGTGGTCGGTGGGAAGGTGGACGCAATGGCTGAGGAGCCAGTCGTCGCGGGTGAGCCCTGCGAGCCGCTGCGGGGCATCGGCGTCGCCCACCCCTTCGGCGACGTGGATGTGGACGCCGACCCCGTGGTCGGCGGCGAGACCGGCGGCGGCGGCGAGGGAGTCGTCGCTGCAGGTGAAGGCGGCATGGACGCCGACCAGGCCTCGACCGCCCTCTCTGAGGAAGCGTTCGTTCTCCGCCAGGCCGCGGCGGGCGCCGTCGGCGCCGTGGCGGTCGGTGATGCCGTAGGCGGGGAGGACCCGCACCCCGACCTCGGCGCAGGCGTCGGCGATGACGCTGAGGCTGCCCTCGATCGCCTGGGGGGACTCGTGGTGATCGACGATGGCGGTGGTGCCGGATTCGAGCGCCTCGAGGGCGCCGAGCATGGCCGACCAGCGGATCATCTCCAGGTCGAGGGCGACGTCGAGCCGCCACCAGATCTGCTCGAG
>CAZQUB010000063.1:0-10480 GCA_964596225.1 uncultured Acidimicrobiaceae bacterium | reverse complement strand
AGAGCACCACCTCGTGGTTGCCCTCCTTGTAGATGTACTCGGCGGCGTTGAGCCACTCCTCGACGGTGGCGGTGAAGCCCCGCTTCAACATGACCGGCTTCGGTTGCTTGCCCAGCTCGGCGAGGAGGGTGAAGTTCGCCATGTTGCGGGTCCCGACCCGGATGAGGTCGGCGTAGTCGCTCACGAGGCCGACGTCACGCGGGTCGACGACCTCGGCGACGAAGGGGAGACCGAACTCGTCGCGTGCCTCCGCCAGCAGCTCGAGCCCCTTCTCGCCGAGTCCCTGGAAGGCGTAGGGCGAGGTGCGGGGTTTGAAGGCGTCGCCCCGCAGCACCTTGGCGCCGGCCTTGGCGACTGCCTCGGCGGCGGCGAAGAGCTGCTCACGGGACTCGACGGCGCATGGCCCGGCGATGGGAACGAAGTGTCCGCCCCCGAGCAGCACACCGCCGACGTCGATGACCGAATCCTCCTGCTGGAAGTCGCGGCTCACGAACTTGAACGGCTTGAGCACCGGGACCGCCCGCTCCACCCCGGGGAACGCCTCCCACGGGAGCTGCTGGATCGTCTCCCTGTTGCCGACCGCCCCGATGACGGTCCGGATGCGACCCTGCGAGATGTGGGCTTCGGCGCCGACGTCCTCGAGCCGCTGGACGACCTGCTGCACGTCCTCGGGCGTGGCGTCTTGTGCCATCACGATGATCAAGGACTCATCCCCTTTGCCGTTCTCGACCGGATTCACGGGGTCCTTCCTGGTTCATGGTAGGAGCGTGCCCGTGACCATATCGACCCCATCGGGGGAGGAGAAATCGGCGCCGGGTGTGGAATCGGAGCGCGACCCCGGCGCGGACACCGATCGTGGCGGCCCTGGGTCGTTAGGCTGAATTGCCATGCGACGAATCCTCGTGACCGGCGCCGGCACGTGGACCGGCGGCCGGCTCGTGCAACACCTCGAGAGCCGCCCCGACGTCCAGGTTCGGGCCGTGGACGAGGTGGAGCCGCGCCTCACGTTCACCTCGCCATTCCGCCGCGTCGGTCTCGACCGGCCGGAGCTCGCCCAGCACCTGCTCGACTCGGCTCCCGAGACCGTCGTGCACCTGTTCGGCTGGGACCGAGGGGATGCGGTCGGGGGGACCCGCGCCCATGAGGAGCTGGTGGTGGGCGCCCAGGCGCTCTTCGGGGCGATCGGCCGCAGTGACACGGTCCGTCACGTCATCGTCGCCTCCGACGTCGCCGTCTACGGTTCCGGTCCCCGCCACCCGTCCATCTTCACCGAAACGGCGACCGACCACGGCGGCCGGGGCCGCTACCGGCGTGATCTGCTCGACATGGAGCAGTTCGTGGCCGAGATCGGTGAGCACCGACCGGCGGTCACCTTCACCGTGCTGCGGTTCGCGGGGGTGTTCGGGCGCAACGTCGACAGCCCTCTGAGCCGGTACCTGCGGCTGGCGACGGTGCCCACCCTCCTCGGATTCGACCCTCGCCTCCAGTTCATCGACGACGAGGACGCGGTCGCCGCCCTCATCCACGCCGTCGACCATCCCGTCCCGGGGACGTTCAACATCGCCGCCCCCGGCCAGCTCTACCTCTCGCGCATCCTCCGTCTCGGCCGGCGCCTCCCGCAGCCGTTGCCGAAGCGTGCCTTCGAAGCGGCAGTCCGTGGCCTCGCCCGCCATGACCTGGTCCTGCCGTCCCACCTGGTGGACCAGCTCCGCCACGGCATCGTCGTCGACATCACCCGGATGGAGCAGGACCTCGGATTCGTCCCGCAGAAGACGACCCGCCAGGCGGTGCTCGCCGGGTACGGGCGGACCGAAGCGGAGGCGACCCCATGACCGGCTCGCCCCTCGAGCGTCTCACCAAGGCCGAGCTGCTGGAGATGGCACGCCAACGCGGCATCCGGGGACGCTCCCGCATGACGAAGGCCGACCTCGTCACCGCGCTCGGCGCCGCGCCCGACGCCACCCCGGACACCCCGCCCGAAGAGCCGGAGCCGTCAGGACGCCGCGCCGCCCTGACCGGGCGCCTCGCCGCCATGGTCGATCCGCAGCGACACTGCACCTGGCGCAGTCCCGACGGCGACCCCTGCGGGCTTCCCGTGATCCGCGGGGCCGCCAGCTGCGGGCTGCACGGCGGCATCGACTGCTTCGACGTGGCAACCGCGGTGACCGGCCGGCTCGGGTTCGATGCCTGGCCGGCACTGCTCCGCCAGCTGCGGATGGCGAGCTACGACTGCGACCCGATCGGCCTCGACCCGGTGGTGGCGGAACTGGTTTGGCACCTGCTCAACTTCCTGTACTTCGACTACTTCCACGTCGAGGTCGAAGGCATCGAGCACGTCCCACTGCACGGTCCGGCGCTGTTGGTGGCGAACCACGGCGGAGCGGCCCTCCCCTACGACGGCGCCATGCTGTCGCTGGCGGTCGCCAACGAGGCGGAGCGTCCTCGCCGGGTGCGGGTGATGGGCACCGAGATCTTCAACATGCTCCCCGTCGTCTCCCATCTGTTCCGCAAGGTCGGCGGCGCCTACGCCTCCCGTGACGACGCCTCGTTCCTGCTCGCCGCCGGGCGGCTCCTCGCCGTGTTCCCCGAAGGGGATCGGGGATTCCAGAAGCCGCTGTCGGAGGCCTACCAGGTGCAACGGTTCGGCAGGGGCGGCTTCATCACCATGGCCGAGCAGCACAGCGCCCCGGTGGTCCCTGTCGCCATCCTCGGCTCCGAGGAGGTCCATCCCGCCTGGTGGTCGTCCCGCACCCTGGCCCGCCTCGTCCGCCTCATCTGGCCCCAGCAGCGGGTGGAGACGATGGGAGTGGTGCTCAACCCGATCCCGCTCCCGGTGCGGTGGCGCATCAAGTTCCTCCCGGCCGTGCTCCCCGCCCATCCCGGGGAGCACCCCGACCCGCTCGAGATGCTGGAACGAACCGAACAGATCCGGGGAACCATCCAGGACACCCTGGACCGCATGATCGCGGCCCGCACCACGTTGTTCTGAGCCACGCCCCGTGGCAGACAGGGCGGCCGGGCGCCGCCCGAGCAAGATCTGCTCGCGCAGTAGGGTTGCCGGATCGAAACACCACGCCTCTCCATGCCGGACGGCAGCTCCCCGCCCTCGGATCGGGTACGCGGCGCATTGCCGTCATCGACCGGTCGGGACTGCATCTCGTGAGCAGCGGCTGGACGATGGAGGGAAGCATCGACGCCGACGAGGCCCGCGAGGCGGTGCGAGACCTGGAATGGGCCCGCCGCGACAACCGGCGACGCCAGATCGACATCTGGGAGGCCCTCTACCAGGCCTACATGGTCGGGTTCACCCTGATCGCGGTGACGGCGATGGCCTCTTCGTTGCTGCCCTCCCAGCCCGTGTCCGCCGCCACCACCACCTGGCTCACCGATCGAGGCGGAGCGCTGATCGGCCTGGTGGTCGCCGCCGCCGCCATGACCGGTTTGCGCTCGGGAGCGCGGGGCGGTCCCCTCTCCTTCGACCCCCCGACCGTCGCCTACGTGCTCCAGTCCCCCGTCGACCGCGCCTTCGTCACCCGGCGCGCCGCCTTGGCGCAGCTGAGGACGGCGGTGCTGTGGGGAGCGCTCGGCGGCGCCGCCACCGGGTTGGCCTTCTCCCAGGCGCTCCCCGGATCGATCCTCGGACTGGTACTCGGGTTCACCGCCACGGGGGTGGCCGCCGGATTGGTGCTGATCGGATGCGCCCTCGTCACCAGCGGGCAACGATGGCGGGTGCTGCCGGTCACCGCGGTCGGCGCGGTGATCATGATCTGGTCGGCGATCGACCTGGGGGCGGCGACCCGCACCTCGCCGGCGTCGTTCCTCGGCTCGGCCGCCCTGTGGGACGTCACCCACCAGGGCAACGCCTTCGTGTTCGTCGCCTTCGCCATCGTCGCCGCGGTGGCGGTGGCGGGCGTCGCCGTCTCCGGCGGCGTCTCCCTCGAGGCATCCCAGCGGAGGGCGGGCCTGGTCAGCCAGATCCGGTTCGCCCTCACCATGCAGGATCTCCGCACCGTGGTGCTCCTCCGCCGCAGGATGACTCAATCGCTCCACCGCCGCGACCCCTGGCTCCCGGTGGGACGCTCCAAGGGCAACCAGGCACCGGTCTTCCGCCGGTCGCTCCAGAGCAACCTCCGGCTTCCGGCCGGGTCGCTGGTGATGCTGGCGGTCCTCGCCGCCGCCGCCGGGATCAGCTTCGGCGCGGCGTCCCGCGGGCCGGCGGCCCTCGCCCTGCTCCCGGGGCTCTTCTTGTTCTTCGCCGCCTACGACGTGCTGGAGCCTCTGGCCCAGGAGGCCGACCATCCGACGAGATGGATGGCCCATCCGGTGCGACCCGGCGACGTCATCCGCAGTCTCACCGCGGCCGGCGCCGCCTTCATGATCGTCCTCGGGTTGATCGCGGCCGCCGTCGCCGCCCCCCTCCTGTCGGACCAGACGTCCCCGGCGGCCTTGATCGCCCTTCCCCTCGGGGCCGTCGGCGCCACCGTCGGCGCCGCGGTCGGCACCATGATGGGCAACAGCGGATCGGGCGCGATGCAGCCCATGCAGAGCGAGGTGTTCGGCGTCTACGTCGTCCTGCGGGTGGTCGTGCCGCTGCTGCCGGCTCTGATCCCGTTCGCCCCGGCGGCAGCCGCCCTGGCGACCCACGGAGGCAACGCCAGCGCCACCGCCTTCTCGTCGCTCGTCTACACGTTGGTCCCCGCCGAGATCGCCTGGCTGTGGCTGGGCTCGAAAGCACCGGAGCCCGGATGAGCAATCCGCTGCTTCGCCTCGACGCCGTCACCAAGGACTACGGCCAGGGTTTCGGGGTGCGGGATCTGAGCCTGGAGGTCACCGCCGGTGAGCTGGTGATGCTCGTGGGCCACAACGGTTCCGGCAAGAGCACCATGCTCGAGCTGTGCGCCGGCCTCCTCGAGCCCACCGACGGCGAGATCACGGTGTCCGGCACGTCGGCGGAGAGCATCGCGGCCCGCAAGGCGCGCAGCTACATCCCCGACAACCCCGTGCTGTACGACGACCTGACGGTGTGGGAGCACATCGCCTACATCGCCGGGCTGCACGGCACCAGGCGATGGGAGGAGGCCGGAGAACGCCTCCTCGAGACGTTCCGGCTCACCGACCGCGGCGACGATCTCCCCGCCCGGTTCTCGCGGGGCATGCGCCAGAAGGTCTCCATCGTCGTCGGCCTGGTGCGCCCCTTCTCGCTGCTGCTCGTCGACGAACCGTTCCTCGGACTCGACGCGCCGGCCCAAGAGGTGCTGGTCGGTCTGCTGCGCGCCGAAGCGGATCGCGGAGCGGCCGTGGTGGTCTCGACGCATCAACTCGACCTGGTGCCCGCCGCCACCCGCTGCGTCGGTCTCCTCGACGGGGAACTCGGCTACGACGGTCCCCCCGACGAAGACCTCATCGGGCGTTTCGTCCACGGCTGAACTCCACCTTCTCGTGCCCGTGGCCGTCCACGCTTGCTGTTGTTAGCGGTATGCGATAAATTGCAAGAGTGCGACAACCACTCGGCGACCTCGGCAGCTTCATCCGTCAACAGCGTGAACGCAGCGCCATGTCGCTGCGGAAGCTGGCCGATAAGGCAGGGATCTCGAATCCCTACCTCAGCCAGATCGAGCGCGGACTCCGGAAGCCCTCGGCGGAGATCCTCAAGTCGCTGGCACGGGCATTGTCGATCTCGGCCGAGACCCTCTACGAACGGGCCGGCCTCCTCGACGGTACCCGCGAGCAACGTGACGTGCTGGAGGCGATCGCCGCCGACGACAAGCTTTCGAGGGGCCAGAAACAAGCGCTGATCGAGGTCTATGCGAGCTTCGTCAGTGGAGAGGAAGAAGAGACATGATGGACCTGGAGACCCCGAAGCAACTCGTGACAAAGGCGGCCTACGCCGCGGTCGGCGCCCCGGTCGTGATCGGCCGCCGCATCAAGGACCTCGGTGCGAAGGTCGCCGATCAGACCCAGGCGCAGTACGAGGTCTTCGCCGACGAAGGCGCCAAGGTGGCCAAGCAGCTCCAGAAGCGCAACGTCGTCGAGGAACTCGAGCAGCGCATCCACCTCGACAAGGTCCAGGACCGGGTCGAGAAGCTGCGTGACCAGCTCGAGCAGACCCTCCACTCGTGGCGGGACAGCTTCGTCCCGGGCGAAACCGAGTCCGACGAAGCTGCGGCGGAGAAGGCCCCGGAGAAGAAGGTGGCCACCGAGCCGGCCCCGAAGGCCAAGGCGAAGAAGGCTCCGGCCAAGAGCAGGCCTGCCGGAAAGCCGGCTACGAAGTAACCTTTGGGACGAGTACCACCTCGGAACGCACGGCGTACCGAGAAGAGTGTCTGGCCGGGTGTCGCGCCCGCGGCGGGTACGACTGCACGAAGCTCTCCCTCCCTTCCTGCTTCGTGTCCTGAGCCAGCGAGAACCCCGGCACCTCGTGCCGGGGTTCTCACGTCGAGAGGGTGAGGTCAGTGGCTGACGATGGGGTCGATCGTCTTGGCGTGCTCGACCCACCGTTCCACCATCGAGGCGGTGGGGAGCCGGCGCACCAGGCGCTTCTTGGCGTTGACATCGACCATGGCCCCGAGCAGGTTCTCGGGATTCCTGCGGCGGAGTTCCTTGACGGTGTCCACACCCGCCGCCTCCAACAGATCCGAATACTCCTCACCGACTCCCTTGACCCGCATCAGGTCGGCGCGGTTCACCCACTCCAGGAGCAGCTTCTCGGACAGACCGGTCGTCTCGGCGAGTGCTCGCCGTCCCTTGCGCGCCGCGGCCACCTTCAGGAGAGCCTCGGTCGTGCGCACCCCCGCCTTGCGGAGCCGGGTCGCTTGTTTGTGACCCACTCCTTCGATCGCGTCGATCGAAGCCATCACCCTTCCTTTCTCCGTTCGTCAGCCGGGACCGAGACCATCCGCAGACGTCGCGCCCTCGGGCGGAGCATACCGAAGCGCCTGGGGCGGTCGCCAAGTGTCATCCGCGCCGCCGCAGCTCGTACAGATCGTCCGGCGTGATGATCCGGTGCGGCGGAACCCGGTCGAACCACACCTCCTCCACCCAGTCGGAGTGGGACTGGAACAGCTGCTCGGGAGTCGTCTCTCCTTCCAGGCCCATGAGCCGCGACCAGAGCCCGTCGCCGACCACATAGGGGGCGCCCACCGAGTAGCGGTATTTCGGCACCGTGACCAAGCGGCCCGCATCACGGTGGGCGTCGAGCAGCCGGGTGACCACGTCGGGAGGGTTGAGCGGCTGGTCCCCGTAGGCGACGACGATGGTGTCGTAGTCGTCGAGTCGGGTCACGGTGTCGACGCCGGCGCGTAGCGAGGCGGCGATCCCCTCCTCCCACTCCGGGTCGATCACCACGATGACATCGCCGAGGTCGGACCGGTCGAGCACGTCCTCGGCGGCGGCGCCCAGGACGACGACCACCGCGTCGACCGGCCAGTCACGCGCCTGGTCGACGACGTGCCCGATCACCGTGGTGTCATCCCACGGTGCGAGCAGGAACGGACCTTCGAATCCCTCACCCGGCTGGGTGGCGACGACCAGGCCGGCCACTCTCACTCTCGATCCTCCGATACGTGCGACGCCGGCCCGTACGCTACTCCCGGCGCCGGGTCCCCTCGTTGCCCCGATTCTCGTTGGTGGAACCTGCCGTGATCCCCTAGTCTCCTCGACGATCCCTCGGGGCTCGACGAGAGCGGTGTGAGGGGCATCGGGGACGGTTCCAGCGCTGCGGGACCGTCCCTCTCTTCGTTCGCTCCCCGCATCGCGCGCCCACTTCTGGCAGACTCCGAGGAGCAGCCGATCACTGGCCGTCGGAGGAGCCTCCGTGCTGATTGGGGTACCGGCCGAAATCAAGCCCGAGGAGTATCGGGTCGCCCTCACCCCGGTCGGGGTACGGGAGTTGACGAGCCGCGGCCACCAGGTCGTGATCGAATCCGGAGCGGGCCGCGGATCGTCGATCAGCGACGACGATTACGAGACCGTCGGTGGCACCATCGTCGCCTCCCCCGCCGAGGTCTTCGAAGCCGCCGAGCTCATCGTCAAGGTGAAAGAGCCGCAGCTCGAGGAGGTGGCGATGCTCGACAGCCACCACACCCTCTTCACGTTCCTCCACCTCGCCGCCTACCCCCGGCAGGCCGAACAGCTCCTCGCCAGCGGCGCCACCGCCATCGCCTACGAGACGGTGCAGCTCCCCTCCGGGTCGCTCCCGCTGCTGGCCCCGATGAGCGAGATCGCGGGTCGGATGGCGGCCCAGGCCGGGGCCCACTACCTGGAACGGCCCCCAGGTGGGCGTGGGGTGCTGATCGGCGGCGTTTCCGGGGTCCCACCGGCCCGGGTGACCGTGATCGGTGCCGGGAGCGCCGGCACCCACGCCGCCATGATCGCCGCCGGGATGGGGGCCGACGTCACCATCCTCGACATCAACGTCGACCGGCTGCGCCACCTCGACGAGCTGCACCGGGGCCGCATCGTCACCGTCCGCTCCTCGGTGTACTCCATCGACGAGTTCGTACCCCGCGCCGACCTCGTCATCGGGGCGGTGCTCGTCGCCGGAGCCCGCGCCCCGGTGGTGGTCTCGGCCGATCACATCGGCCGTATGCAGCCGGGGAGCGTCGTCGTCGACATCTCGATCGACCAGGGTGGCTGCATCGAGACGGCACACGAGACCACCCACGCCGACCCCGTCTACCGGGTCGGGGAGATCACCCACTACGCGGTCGGCAACATACCCGGCGCGGTACCCCACACCTCCACCTACGCCCTCAGCAACGCCACCTTGCCGTACACGGTGGCGCTGGCCGACGGGCTCGCCACCGCGGTGGAGGCCTACCCGGAGCTGATCCACGGAGTGAACGTGGCGGCCGGCCGCATCACCAACCGCGCCGTCGCCTCCTCCCTCGGCCTCGATTACCACGACCCGGCAGCCGCCACCGGGATCGGCGGGTGACCCGCCGCCATCCTTCCGACGTCCTTGCGGAAGCCATCGCACCCGGTAAGGTCACCAGGGCGGACCTCCCCGAGACCGCGGTCGTCATCGCCACAGCATTCGCAGCCTTCCTGATCCCCGCCGGCGCCGCTCCCAGGGCGCGTGCCCGGTTCCCGGTGAGCGATCTCGACCACCCGCAGCGAGGCACCGCCCCCGCTTCCGTCCCGAACACCACGTTCCGTGACACACCGATCCAGATCTGAGAAGGGGGACTTTCCACATGGCATGGCAATCCGGCCCCAACACCCGCATCCTGATGATGTCGCTCCACGGCTATGTGGGGGCGACGCCCGAGCTCGGACTCCCCGACACCGGCGGCCAGGTGGTGTTCGTGCTCCAACTCGCCAAGCAACTCACCAACTTCGGGTACGCCGTCGACGTCGTGACTCGCCGGTTCGAGGACCAGCCCGAGTTCGACGACGCCGGCGCCGGGCTCCGGGTGTGGCGCATTCCCTTCGGTGGCCCCGACTTCATCCGCAAAGAGGACATGCACGACCATCTCGACGAGTTCATCACCAGGTTCCTCGGATCGGTGGGCGACGGACAGGTCGGCTACGACGTCATCAACTCCCACTACTGGGATGCAGGCTGGGCCGGGCAGCGCATCTCCGAGGAACTCGGCATCCCCCACATCCACACCCCCCATTCGCTCGGCTGGTGGAAACGGGAGGGCATGCACGGCGATCCGCAGCAGATCGAATCCAACTACCGGTTCGACGAGCGCATCCGCAAGGAATTCCTCATCTACCGGCGCTGCGACCAGGTCATCGCCACCACCAACCAGCAAGTCGAAATCCTGCGAGAGCACTACGACGTGCCCGACCGGCACCTCGCCATGATCCCGCCGGGCATCGACGAAACGGTCTACACGCCGGTGTCGGGACGCGACGTGCGAGCGCTGCGGCGCCGCCTCGGGTTCCGCCAGCACGACGTGTACACGGTGGGACGGGCCGCCGCCAACAAGGGGTACGACCTCCTCATCCGGGCACTCCCGCATCTCCGTGAGGCGGTGGGCGACGCTCGCCTCCAGCTCGCCATCGGTGCCAACTCGAAGAAGGACGAGGCCGGGATCGACAAGTGGAAGGCCCTCGCCACCAAGCTCGACGTCTCCGATCACATCCGCTGGATGGGTCACATCGCCGACGACGAGATGGCCAACCACTACCGGGCCTCACCGGTGTTCGCCCTGCCGTCCCGCTACGAGCCGTTCGGGATGACGGCGGTGGAGGCGATGGCGTGCGGCACCCCCTGCGTGGTGACGATCCACGGTGGTCTCGAGGAGATGTTCGACTTCGGCGCGCAGGCACTGTTCGCCGACCCGAAACGGCCCCGGGAGTTCGCGGTGATGCTGAGCATGCCGCTGCGCTACCCGCAGCTGCGGGAACGCCTCTCCATCGATGGCGCCAGGTTCGCCCGCCGCATGTTCGGGTGGCGGGGAATCGCCCGCCGCACCCTGGCGGTGTTCGAACGGCACCGCCGAGGCGACGTCTCCCTCTGACCGATCCG
>CAZQUB010000062.1:5357-10547 GCA_964596225.1 uncultured Acidimicrobiaceae bacterium | reverse complement strand
CGGCGGTCTTGGTGGTCGTCATCGACTGCACCGAGATCGGGGCGTCGCCGCCGACGGGCACGTCGCCCACCATGATGGTGCGGGTGGGACGCCGGGTGATGCTCATAGGACGCCAATGCTAAGCGGGGTGGCGCGGTTGCGGGGGCGGCCCGCGGTTCAGCCGGGGAGTTTGATCGGGTCGACGATGTCGAAGTAGAGGCCGAGCAGCCCGAGCATGACGATGAAGGCGAACACCACCGCCGCCACCGGCAGCAGCTTGCGGACATCGGCGCTCCGGCCCCGGATCCGCTCGTAGAGCGCCACCGCGAAGTGGCCACCGTCGAGCGGGTAGAGCGGCACCAGGTTGAGAACGCCGACGAACACGTTGACGAAGCCGAGCAGGAAGAGGGCGTCCTGCACCGGGCCGGCGATGCGCACCAGGCCGACGACGCTGACGGGCCGGACCTGGTTGATGGCGTCGCCGCCGCGCCCGACGGCCGCTCCCAGGATCGAGCCGAAGTTGGTCACCATGCCCCACAGCCCCTGCACCGCGTACACCGACGTCTCCCCGATGGTGGCGGCCGCCTGCGGCAGCGCCGCCAGCAGCCCGTAGCGGTGCTGGACGACGACCGGGCTCACCCCGAGGTAGCCGATCGATCCTCCCTCGTCGCCCGGGATGGTGGCGAGGGTCGCCTGGAGGGTCCGTTGCTCCCCCGCCCGCTCCACCACCACGTTGACGGTCCTGCCGGGGCGGTCCTGGGCGAGTTCGACGAAACGGTCCCACGTGTCGATGTGGACCCCGTCGAGGGAGACGAGCACGTCCCCCGATTCGAGACCGGCGAGGTAGGCGGGGCTGGGCACCACCAGGTCGGTGGTGGTGAGGGTGACAAGGGAGCCGTCCCGGTCCACCTGCACGTCGACGGTGGCGTCGGGAGCCTTGGTGGCGTCGGGGTCGACCTCCCGCAACGGCACCCCGTCGACCCGCAGCACGACGTCGCCGGGTTGCAGATCGAGCGGGATCTCGGCGGAGGTGTCGGCGGTAGCGGTGACGAGGACGTCGCCGACCTCCCGCACCTCGGTGCTGCGCTCGTAGGTGCCGTAGGCGAGGGTGACGATGGTGAAGAGGACGAACGCCACCACGAAGTGGCTGGCGATGCCGGCGAGGACCACGATCGCCTTCTGCCAGAACGGCTTCTGGCGGTAGGTGCGGGCTTCTTCGGCCGGGTCGACCTCCTCGAGTGGGTTCATGCCGACGATGCGCACGTACCCGCCGAGCGGGACGGCCTTGATGCCGTATTCGGTCTCCCCCCGCCGGGTGGACCAGAGGCGGGGCCCGAACCCGAAGAAGGCCTCGGTGGCCTTCATGTCGAAGTACTTGGCCGCGACGAAGTGGCCGCCCTCGTGGATGACGACCATGAGGACGAAGCCGACGATGATGATGGTGGGTCCCAAGCGCACTCCCTCGGCGCCCGACACGCTACCTGGCGCGCCGCGCTAGCGAACTTCGTTCATTCGTACGACGCGACCAGCCCTGCCGCCACGATCCGCGCTTCGGCATCGACGTCGAGGGCGCCGGCCACGGTGGCGACGGGACGGACCGCGACCGCGTCGAGGCTGGCCGCCACCACGGCGGCGATGGCAGGGAAGGGGATGCGGCCGGCGAGGAACGCGGCGACCGCCACCTCGTCGGCGGCGTTGAGCACGGCGGGCGCCGATCCGCCCTCCTTCCCGGCCCGATAGCCGAGACCGAGGCAGGGGAAGGCGTCGCGATCCGGCTCCTCGAAGGTGAGCGGAGTCCTGGTGAGGTCGAGGCCGGCTTCCGCCGTCGCCTCCCGGTCCGGGTAGGTGATGGCGTACTGGATCGGGAGCCGCATGTCGGGGTTGCCGAGCTGGGCCTTGACGCTGCCGTCGGCGAATTCGACGAGGGAGTGGACGATGCTCTGCGGGTGCACGACGACGGCGATGTCGTCGTACGCCACTCGGTAGAGATGGTGGGCTTCGATGACCTCGAACGCCTTGTTCATGAGGGTGGCGGAATCGATCGTGATACGGGGCCCCATCGTCCAGGTGGGGTGGGCGAGCGCCTCGGCGACGGTGACGCCGGCGAGGGTGGCTGCCGACCGACCCCGGAACGGGCCACCGGAAGCGGTGAGGATGAGGCGGCGCACCGCGCCGGCCGGCTCCCCCACCAGGCACTGCCACAGCGCCGAGTGCTCGCTGTCGACCGGGATCACCTCGCCTCCGCCCTGCTCGGCGGCGGCGACGACCACGGGACCGCCCACCACCAGGCTCTCCTTGTTGGCGAGGGCGACCCGGTTGCCGGCTTCGAGGGCGGTGACGGTCGGGGCGAGCCCGGCGGCGCCGACCACGCCGTTGACGACGATGGAGTCGGGGTGAGCCGCCAGGGCGGTGACGGCTTCGGACCCGAACGAGACCCGATCACCGAGCCGGTCGCGGTACCGGGCCCGGCCGGCATCGTCGGGGTCGGCGACGGCGACCGCGGCGGCCGGATGGGCGCCGGCGAGATCGAGGAGGAGGTCGGAGCAACTCCGGGCGGCGATGCCGGCGACCGGCCACCCGAGTCGGGACGCCACGTCGAGGGCTTGGGTTCCGATGGACCCGGTGGCCCCAAGGACGACGAGCGGCTTCAGGTCAGCAGTCCCATCCACGCGTACGCCATCCAGGCCGCCGGGATGACGAACAGCACCGCGTCGATCCGGTCGAGGACGCCGCCGTGGCCGGGCAGGATCGTGCCCATGTCCTTGACACCGATGCTGCGCTTGATCACCGAGACGGCGAGGTCTCCGAAGGGTGCCACCACCGCCACCACCGCCCCGAGCACCAGGCCGTTCACCAGATCGAACGGTTCGAACATGCCGAACCCGGCCCCTGCCGCCAGTGCCACCAGGATGCCGCCGACGAGGCCCTCGACCGTCTTCTTGGGTGAGACGACCGGGGCGAGAGGCCGGTGCCCGAGATGGCGACCCACGAAGTACTGGGCGCTGTCCATGAGGGCGACCGTGACCACGAGCCCGCCGAACAGCCAGCGGTAGTGGGGCGAGTCGAGGATGTCGAAGGCGAAGGCGCCGAATCCACCGATCCAGGCCACCCCGACGATGGTGAGCGCGGCGTTCTCGAGAGGTTTGGCGCGGCCCGGGACCACTGCGTAGAAGAACAGCACCGCGATGGTGGTCACGAGCAGCGCCACCGGGACCGCGGCCAGGCTCCCGAACCAGGTGCCGATGAAGGCCCCACCGACTCCAAGGAACCCGAAGAGAGCGAGGGGGTGGCGGCCGCTGCGGATGAGGACCGTGAAGAGTTCACCGACGGCGAGTCCGAGCACGACCAGCACCAGCGCGCCGATCGCCCACGGTCGCAGCAGCGACGCCAGGAAGAGCCCGCCGAGGAGCAGCCCGGTGACGATCCGGATCGGGAGGTCGGAGATGCGGATGGCGGTGCCGTCGTCCTCGACTTCGTCGGCGACGTCCATCACGTCGTCGAGGCCGACGACGCCGCTGTCGAGACCAGGCATGCCGGCCGAAATCGCCATCGGTTGGTGCTCCTCTTCGGCGGCGCGGGCGACGGCTTCGGCCAGCCCGGCGTACTCCCGGGTGCTGGCCTGCATGTATTCCTCGCTGGTGAAGCGGGCGAAGTCGGGAATGTCGTCGTCCTCGTCGTCGTCGACGGGCTCGCCCGCGATCGGCGCGGCCGGTTCGTCGCCACCGGGACCGGCCAGAGGGGTATCCGGCCTTGCCTCGGCGGAGGGCTCGTCGAACGACTCGAATGCTTCGTCGGGGAGATCGAGCGCTTCGGGGATCCACGCCGTCTCCTCGTCCCGCGTGTCCTCGCCGGAGGCTCCGCCCGCCTCGTCCGGGGCGTCGCGGTCGGCGGGTGCCCATGGGTTCTCGGAGCCGGGTGGCGACGCCGGCGTCTCCGGCTCGTCGTCCGGACCGAAGTCAGGCTCCTGGTCCGGGTCCCAGCCGGATCGGTCGCTCACGGCGTCACGCTCCGACCATTCGGGGACGTCGAAGTCCTCGATGCGCCACCCGGGATCGACGTCGGGTGGAGGGAGGGGAGGGCGTGATGCGACGGGCGCCACCGGCTGCGGTCGCCGGAACGTCGACTCGGCCGGTTCGACACCTGCGTCCTCCTGCGTTCGTTCGACGTCGGGGAACGAAGCCTCCGACGCCTCCGTCTCTTCGCTGCGGACACGGCCGTCCCCTGCCGCTGCCGGCGCTGCCGGTGAGATCTGGTCACTCGATGCACCACGCGCCGGCGCCGGGGCCCGGCGCCTCCACAGTCGCCGCCGACCCCGCACCGGGGATTCTGCCACGGATGCGCCGGTTCCATGTACCACCGGCGCGGCGGGTGCCCCGGCGGAGGGCATGCCGGACCCGATCTGCGCCCCGGCCGCCGCTACCCGCGCCAGTTCTGCGGCGAGGGCGGCCGATGCCGTCGCCGCGGTCTCGGCGAGGAGCCGGCGCTCGGTTGCGACCCCACGGCGGGCCGCCTCGCCGACGTGTGCCCACTCCTCCGGCGACGGGGCCGGCTCGGCGGTGGCGGCTGCGGCCTCCTCCACGGTGTGGCGGGTGCGTGCCGCGCCGACCGCGTCCCCGGCGCGGGCCAGTTCGGCGGCGAGGAATACGGCCTCGTCGGCGCCTTCGGTGGTGGTGAGGTCGATCTCGATGTGGTGACCGGCGGTTGCGGCATCCCGTTCCTGCGCCCGCCGCCGCCCCGCGGTGGCCGCGGCGGCGGCCCGGTCCATCTCGTCGGCCTGGCGGGCCTCTTCGGCGGCGACGACGACCCGTGCGGTCTCGGTGGCGTGTCCCCGGCTCCGGGCGGCGGCTTCTTCGGCGCGCCGTGCCAGGTCGTCGGAACGCGCCGCGGCGACCTGGCTCGTCATGCGCGCCACCTCGGCGTCGAGGGCCGCCGCCACGGTGGCGCCTGCGTCCTGCGAAAGGGCGGTGTGGTGGTGGCGACCGGCGAGGGCCGCCGCCGCCGATGCGGTGGCGAGCAGATCACGGCGGGCCTCTTCGACCGAGGCACCGACCCAGCGGATCTCGGCGCCCAGATCCTCCGCCTCGACGGCTTCGGCCGCGGCGGTGAGCGAGGCGAGGTGGCCCCGGCCGGCAACGGCGGCCTCCTCAGCCAACCGAGCCTCCTCAGCCAACCGAGCCTCCTCAGCCAACCGAGCCTCCTCAGCCAACCGAG
>CAZQUB010000062.1:0-5257 GCA_964596225.1 uncultured Acidimicrobiaceae bacterium | reverse complement strand
CCTCCTCAGCGAGCCGGGCAACCTCGGCGTCGGCCGGCTCTCCCCCGGTCTCCGGCGCCGCCGCGTCCTCCTCCGCGTCTTCCGACGCCGTGACCGGTGACGGGTCCTCTCCCCGGCCGGCGCCACCCTCCTCCGGAGCGCGCAGCACCGCGTAGACCTGCTCGACCGAGGAGGTGAGGTCGTCCTCGGGGTCGATCTCGTCGCGGCTCCGGCTCCGTCGCAACCGCGCCAGCCAACCGCCGGACTCCTCTTCGGGTTCGGGTGTCGTGTCCGGGGCGGCGTCGGGCTCGTCGCCCTGCAGCGACCAGTCGGGGTGCCAGGGGTCGCCGGGCTGCGGTTCGAACCCCCCGGCGTCTCCGCGACGACGGCTCACGCCACCTCCTCGCGCATGCTGCCCAGGTCAGACCTCGAGCAGCTCCTCCTCCTTGTGGACCAGGAGCTCATCGATCTTGCTGGTGTGGAGGTCGGTGAGATCCTGGAGTTCCTTCTCGGCGCGGCGCACGTCGTCCTCCGACACGTCGCCTTCCAGCGCCTCGATGCTGTCCTTGATGTGACGGCGCACGTTGCGGATGGCGACCCGTCCCTCCTCGGCGACGTGGCGCACCAGCCGGATCAGCTCCTTGCGCCGATCCTCGGTGAGGGTGGGGAAAGCGAGGCGGATCACCGTGCCGTCGTTGGAGGGGTTGAGCCCGAGATCGGCTTCCTGGATCGCCCGTTCGATGGCATGCATCGACGACTTGTCGTACGGCTGGACAACGAGGAGGCGGGCATCGGGAACGCTGAACCCGGCGATCTGCTGGAGCGGCGTCGGCGCGCCGTAGTAGTCGACCATGACCCGATGCAACAGCCCCGGGTTGGCGCGCCCGGTGCGGACCATCGAGAACTCCTGGGCGGTATGCGTCACCGCCTGGTCCATCTTGGCGGTCGCTTCGTCCATTAGGTCATTGATCACGGCGCCACCTCAGTGCACTAGCGTTCCGATCGCCTCCCCCCGCACGGCTGCGGCGATGTTGCCCGGCTCGACCATGCTGAACACCCTGATGGGGAGGTCGTTGTCCATGCACATCGTAATGGCGGTGGTATCCATCACCTCGAGGCGCCGCGATATCACCTCCATGTAGGTGAGATCGTGGAGGGCCTCGGCGGTGGGATCGGTGACCGGGTCGGAGGTGTAGACCGCGTCGACCTTGGTGGCCTTGAGGACGAGGTTGGCCCCGATCTCGGCCCCCCGCAACGCGGCGGTGGTGTCGGTGGTGAAGAACGGGTTGCCGGTGCCCCCGGCGAAGATCACGACCCGCCCCTTCTCGAGGTGACGGATCGCCCGCAGCCGGATGTACGGCTCGGCCACCTCCTGGATGGTGATGGCGGTCAGCACCCGGGCCGCAGCCCCGGCCCTCTCCAGCCCGTCCCGCAACGCCAAGGCGTTGATGACGGTGGCGAGCATGCCCATGTAGTCGGCGTTGGCCCGTTCCATCCCGGCCGCCGCGGTGCTGAGCCCGCGGAAGATGTTGCCGCCGCCGACCACGATGGCGATCTGGTGCCCCTCGGCGGCCACCTCGGAGATCTCCTCGGCGACCCGGTTCACCATCTTGGGATCGATGCCGTATTCGAGTTGGGGATCGGCGAAGGCCTCCCCCGAGAGCTTGAGGACGACCCGGTTGCCCACGGCTACTCGGAGTCCTGGCCGACTTGGAGCCGGCTGAAGCGCGCCACCGAGATGTTCTCACCCATGGTGGCGGCCAGGTTCTTGACCATGTCGCCCACGGTGCCTTCGAACTGCTCGGCCCGCACGTAGGTCTGGTCGTAGAGCACCCGCTCCTCGTAGAAGGAGCGCAACCGGCCTTCGACGATGCGGTCGATGATGTGATCCGGCTTGCCCTCGTTGCGGGCCTGAGCCTCGATCAACCTCGATTCCTCGGCGACGATGTCCTCCGGGACGTCCTCCCGCCGGACCCATTCGGGGCGGGCGGCGGCGATGTGGAGGGCGATGTCGTTGGCGGCGGTCTGGAAGTCCTCGCTCTTGGCGACGAAGTCGGTCTCGGCCGCCAGTTCGACGAGGACGCCGATGACGGGACGGCCCGACTGGTAGTGGAGGTAGCTGCCGATGGTGCCCTCGCTCTGGACCCGCTCGGTGCGGCGGGCAGCCTCCGCCAAGCCGCGTTCCCGCAGCAGTTCCTTCGCCTTGTCCATGTCGCCGCCGGCATCCTGCAGGGCGCGCTTGGCGTCCATCATCCCGGCGCCGCTCTCTTTGCGGAGCGTCTGGATGTCCTCGACGGTGATGCTCATGATGCCTCCTCGGCGGTGTCGGAGTCCGGCTGCGACGCGGTGGCGTCACCCTCTTCCGGCGTGGCTTGTGGAGCCCGGTCGCTGCGTCCCGCCTCGTTGAGGAGCCGCCCTTCCCGGGCCGCGTCGGCGATGAGGAAGGTGACGAGTTGTGAGGCGCGGATGGCGTCGTCGTTGCCGGGGATGACGAGGTCGATCATGTCGGGGTCGCAGTTGGTGTCGACCACGGCCATCACCGGGATCCCGAGGCGGGAGGCCTCGGTGACCGCGATGTGCTCGCTCTTGACGTCGACGATGAACACCGCTTCGGGGGGCCGGTGCAGGCTGCGGACGCCGCCCAGCACCGCCTGGAGCTTGGTCAGCTCGCGGCGCAGCTTGAGGCGTTCCTTCTTGGGCAGGGCCTCCATCTCGCCCGAACTCTCCATGCGCTCCAGCTCGAGCATGTAGCGGATGCGCTTGTGGATGGTCTGGAAGTTGGTGAGCATGCCGCCGAGCCAGCGGTGGTTGACGTAGGGCATGCCGGCCCGGTCGGCGGCCTCCTTGACGGCGGCTTGGGCCTGCTTCTTGGTGCCGACGAACAGCACCGAGCCGCCGGCGGCGGCGGTGTCGCGGGCGAGTTTGGCGGCGCGCTCGAGCTGCTCGAGGGTTTGCCGGAGATCGATGATGTGGATCCCGTTGCGCTCACCGAAGATGTAGGGGCGCATTTTGGGATTCCACCGGCGCGTCTGGTGACCGAAGTGGACTCCGGCCTCCAGCAGCTGCCGCATGGTGACGACTGCCACGTGGTTCCTCCTGGTTGTGGGTTGTTCCTCCGCCCACCCTTCGAGCCTCCTCGGGGCAGGGCCCCGACCCACGGAGATTGCGGTGGACGTGCGGTTTTCGGAGCGGGAGTGTACTGCGGGTGTGGGGTGGAGACCAGCCCGGCGTCAGCTGCGGGTGTACGGCGGCTCCATCAGACGGTTGCGGAGACTCATCACCGCCTTGGTGTGGATCTGGCACACCCGGGACTCGGTGACGCTGAGGACCTTGCCGATCTCGGCGAGGGTGAGGCCCTCGTAGTAGTAGAGGGTGACGACGAGTCGTTCCCGGTCGGGAAGGCGGTTGACGGAGTCGACCAGCAGGTAGCGGGTCTCCTCCTGCTCGAAGGCGCCGGCCCCCTCCGCCGCCCGCGGGTCGGCCATCAGGTCGCCGACCGCGGCCGAATCGCGTTCGTTGGGGTTGAGGAGCTCGTCGAGGGCGACGAACCCGAGGGTCGAGATCTCCCCGAGATGGTCCCGCAGGGTGTCGACCGGGACGTCCATGTGATCGGCCAGCTCCTGGTCGGTGGCGGAGCGCTTCAAGCCGTGTTCCAGCTCGGCGAGGCTCCGCTGGATCTCGCGGGCCCGGGCCCGCACCGAGCGGGGAACCCAGTCGAGGGCCCGCAGCTCGTCGAGGATGGCGCCTTTGATGCGGTTCACCGCGTAGGTCTCGAACTTGTAGCCACGGCCCAGGTCGAACTTGTCGATGGCGTCGATGAGCCCGAACGTGCCGTACGAGACCAGGTCCTGCGGGTCGACGTTGCGGGGCAGCCCGGCACGGAGGCGGCCTGCCACGAACTTGACCAGCGCCGAGTAATGCAGGATGAGGCCCTCGCGCGCCTGCGGATCCCCGTTGTCCTTGAAACGCGTCCAGAGCGCGTCGAGCTCTTGTTCGCCGGGATCAGGCACGCGGGTGGCTTCGTTCATAGGTGGCCCTGAGGTGTTGACGGGTCACGGAAGTGTAAATCTGGGTAGTGGCCAGTTCAACGTGCCCCAGCAGCTCCTGTACGGCCCGCAGATCGGCGCCGCCTTCCAGCAGGTGGGTGGCGAAGGAGTGGCGGAGGGCGTGAGGGAAGGTGCCGAGGCGGCGCCGCACCACCCGGCGCACCCCGCGGGTGTCGAGGGGGCCGCCTTTGGCCCCGACCCAGAGGAGGTCCTTTGCGTCGGGTTTGGCGAGGTGGGGACGTGCCTCGGCGAGGTAGGCGTCGATGGCGGCCCGGGCCCGGGGGTTGAGGAGCACGATCCGCTCGTACCCGCCCTTGCCGACGACGCGGACGTGCTCGGCGCGGGTGACGTCACCGACCCGGAGGCCGGCCAGTTCCGAGACGCGCATCCCGGTGGCGTACAGCATCTCGAGCAGTGCCTTGTCGCGCAGGTCGAGCGGTTCGGAGCCGACCACGGCGTCGAGCATGGCGCCGAGGGTCCGGGCCGGGATCGCCTTGGGGAGGGTGCGGGGCCGTTTCGGCTGGCGGATGCCCTCGGCGGGGCTGGCGGCGACGAGGCCGCGGCGGGCGGCGTCGGCGTAGAAGGCACGCACCGCCGAGGTCTTGCGGGCCACCGAGCGGCGGGCGTAACCGCGGGTGGAGAGGTTGGCCATGAAGCGGCGGATGACGCGGCGGGGAACGGCACGGGGATCGTCGAGACCTTGGCGGGCACAGAACTCGGCGAATTGGCGCAGATCACCGCGATAGGCGGCGATGGTGTGGGGTGACAGGCCGCGCTCGTGTTCGAGGCGCGCCAGGTAGTCGTCGATGGCGTGCCGGAGGTCGCTGGGTGCGGGGGTGGGAAGCGTCACTAGTCCGCATCGTTGCGGCGGATCGGCTGAGAGTCAACGATCACCCCAGGCTGGCGGCCGCTTCAGCCCGCCCGCACCACGGTGTCGCCCTCTCGCCGCAGCGCACCCCCGGCCTCGAGGCGCCCCACCCCGGCCAGCACCGCGGGCGGGTCCCACCCCAGCAGCTCGACGAGGCGATCGAGGGAGCCGATCCCGTCGTCGACGAGGCGCAGCAATTCGGCGTCGGCGCCGGTGGCCGGTGATGCCTCCTCCGGCGACTCCGGGACCTCCGGCCGACCCGGCGGGGGGCCCAGCACCAGGCTCAACGCCTCGACCAGGTCTTCCGGTCCGAGCACCGGGTGGGCGCCGTCCCGGATCAGCAGGTTGCAGCCCTCCGAGCTGC
>CAZQUB010000061.1:0-10631 GCA_964596225.1 uncultured Acidimicrobiaceae bacterium | reverse complement strand
GTCGGCGGCGACGCCCCGATCTCGGTGCAGTCGATGACGACCACCAAGACCGCCGACGTCGACGCCACCCTGGCCCAGGTCTACGCCCTCAAGGGTGGCGGCGCCGACATCGTCCGCATCACGTGCAACGACGTCGAGGCCGCCCAAGGGCTCGCCGAGATCGTGCCGCGGGCGCCGGTTCCGATCATCGCCGACATCCACTTCCAGTACCGGCTCGCCCTCGCCGCCCTCGAAGCCGGCGTCGCCGGGCTGCGCCTCAACCCCGGCAACATCCGCAAGCCGGAGCACATCAAGACCGTGGCACGGGCCGCGGCCGACGCCGGGGTGCCGATCCGGGTCGGCGTCAACGCCGGGTCCCTCGACAAGGACCTGCTCGCCCGCTACGGCGCCCCCGTCCCCGAGGCGCTGGTCGCCTCCGGGCTGGCGGAGATCCACCTCCTCGAGGAGGCCGGCTTCGAGGACATCAAGATCTCCGTCAAACACTCCCACGTGCCGTCGATGGTGGAGGCGTACCGGCTCCTGGCGGAACGGATCGACTACCCGCTCCACCTCGGCGTCACCGAAGCCGGGCCGCCTCCCGGTGGCCTCATCAAGTCGGTGGCCGGCATCTCGACCCTGCTGCTGGAGGGCATCGGCGACACCATCCGCTTCTCGCTCACCGCCGATCCGGTGGAGGAGGCGAAGGCGGGCCGCAAGCTGCTCGAGTACCTCGGCCTGCGGGAGCGCAAGGGCCTCGACCTCATCGCCTGCCCCTCCTGCGGGCGGGCCGAGGTCGACGTCATCGAGGTGGCCGCCAAGGCGGGGGCCGCCCTCGAAGCCGAGAATCTGCCGGTGCAGGTGGCGGTGATGGGGTGCGTCGTCAACGGGCCCGGCGAGGCCCGTGAGGCCGACCTCGGGATCGCCGCCGGGCGGGGCCGTGGCCACCTGTTCGTCAAGGGCCAGGTGGTGCGGGTGGTGGCGGAGGAGGACATGGTCGAGGCCCTCGTCGACGAGGCGCGCCGCCTCGTGGCCGAAGGGGTCGAGGCCCGCCTCGCCGCCGCCGACGTCACCGCCGCCGACCTCGCCGAGGCGCAGCGCATCGAGCTGCTCGGCGTCCAGGGCGACGCCAACCGGGCCGCCGATCGCCGGGCCGCGGTGGCCGAGATCGCCGTCGGAGAGGGCTCCGACCGGGCCTGAACCGGGGAGGTCGTGCCGGGGCGATAGACTCCGCCGCCACGACCCGACCCTGGAGCGACCGTGCGCTGGTCCCAAGCCTTCATCCCCACCCTGCGCGACGACCCGGCCGACGCCGAGGCCGTCAGCCACCGGCTGCTGATCCGGGCCGGGTTCATCCGCCAGCTCATGGCCGGCGTCTACTCGCTGCTGCCGGCGGCGTTCCGGGTGCGGGACAAGATCGGCCGCATCGTCCGTGAGGAGATGGACGCCATCGGCGCCCAGGAGTTCCTGCTGCCGGCGATCCATCCCAGCGAGATATGGAAGAAGAGCGGCAGGTGGGAGGTGATGGGCGACGAGATGTTCCGCATCACCGACCGCAAGGGTGCCGAGTTGGGGCTCGGGATGACCCATGAGGAGATCTTCACCACCCTGGCGCTCGAGCTGACCTCGTACCGGCAGCTCCCCCAGATCTGGTACCAGATCCAGACCAAGTTCCGGGACGAGCCCCGTCCCAAGTCCGGCCTGCTGCGGGTACGGGAGTTCACGATGAAGGACTCCTACAGCTTCGACATCGACCAGGCCGGCCTCGACCGCGCCTTCGACCTGCACCGCGGGGCCTACCAGGCGATCTTCCGCCGCCTCGGGTTGGATGCGGTACCGGTGCAGGCCTCCTCCGGATCGATGGGGGGGAGCGGCTCGGTCGAGTTCATGGTCGCCGCCGCGGCCGGGGAGGACCTGGTGGTCTTCTCGCCGCAGTGCGGTTACGCCGCCAACGTGGAACGCGCCATCTCGGCGCTGGCGCCGGTCGACGACGAGCCCGGACCCGCCGCTCCCGAGAGGTTCCCCACCCCGGGGGTACGCACCATCGAGGACCTGGTGCATTTCGAAGGGGGCGCCGCCGCCGACCGCCAGATCAAGACGCTGGTGTACGTCCTCGACGGTGCCCCGACCCTGGTGCTGCTGCGGGGCGATCACGCTCTCCAGGAGCAGAAGCTGCAGGACGGCACCGGGGCGGTCGAGGTCCGTCCCGCCCATCCCGACGAGGTGCGCCGGCTCCTGGGCGCCGACCCGGGAAGCCTCGGAGCGGTCGGGGTGGAGGGAGTGCCGATTCTGGCCGACCGGGGGTTGGAGGGCCGCTCCAACATGACCACCGGAGCCAACGAGGACGACTTCCACCTGCGCGGCGTCGACGTGGCGCGTGACCTGCGGGTCGACCGCTGGCTCGACCTGCGGGAAGTCGGGGAAGGCGAGCCGTGCGTCACCTGCGGTGAGCCACTCGAGATGTTCCGCGCCATCGAGGCGGGGCACATCTTCAAGCTCGGCACCAAGTACTCCGAGCCGCTCGGGGCCACCGTCCTCGACGAGCATGGGGCGAGCCGGCCGATCGTCATGGGCTCCTACGGCTTCGGCCTCGAACGCAATCTGGCGGCCGTCGTCGAGACCCACTACGACGAGAAGGGCATGGTGTGGCCGGTGGCGGTGGCGCCGTTCGAGGTGGTCGTCACCGTCGTCAAGGTCGACGACGCCGCCTCGATGGAGGCGGGGGAGTCGCTCTACCGGGAGCTACGGGATGCCGGCATCGACGTCGTCATCGACGACCGGGACGAGCGTCCCGGTGTGAAGTTCAACGACGCCGAACTGATCGGGATCCCGTACCGGGTCACGGTCGGTCCCCGCGGCCTCGCCGCCGGGACCGTGGAGCTGACCGAACGGGCCGGCGGCGAAACCCGGGACGTCCCCGTCGCCGAGGTGGTCGCCACCGTCGCGGCCGAGGTGGGCGCCGCCCGCACCTGAGCCTGGCGCACGCTTCCAGTCGCGCGGGAGGAGCCGGTCGCCACCGCCCGTCGCGCCTGCTCCTGGGAGGGTCCGGGGAAAAGGCCCGGCTGCTATACTCATTCCTTCGAAAGGAGAACGTGCTCGAGGTGGGCCTGGGCCCGCCTCGTTCTGTGAAGGGACCCGGAGGAGGAGCGGCCGTGACCGGCACCGAGGAGCGCCTGTGGGGCGTCGTCGAGCCGTATGTCGCGGCGGAAGGGGTCGAACTCGACGACCTCGAGGTCGTCGGGAGCGGGCCGGGCACCGTGGTGCGTGTCACGGTCGACGGCCCCGAACCGGTCGACGTCGACCACATCGCCGCCCTGTCGCGCGGTGTCAGCCGGCTCCTCGACGCCGAGGACCCGGTGTCGGGGTCGTACACGCTCGAGGTCACCTCGCCGGGGCTGGAGCGCAAGCTCCGCCGGCCCCGTCACTTCGAGAAGTCGTTGGGAAGAGAGATCAAAGTGAAGACTCGCCACCCGGTGGGAGACGCCTCCCAACACCGTGGAGTGCTGTCACAGGTCGACGAGGACGGGTTCCTCGTCGATGTCGACGGTGAGGAGCGCCGCATCGCCTTCGACGAGGTGGCGTCCGCCAGGACGGTGTTCGTGTGGGAGAAGGCCGCCAAGCCGGGCTCGCGGCGATAGAGAGGGACGGAGATGGACTACAACTTGCTTGACGCTCTCGAATTGCTGGAGCGTGAGAAGGGAGTGCCGGCCGACACCATCCTCGACGCCCTCGCCAACGCGCTCGTCTCGGCGTACAAGCGCACCCCGGGAGCGGCGGAGGAGGCCCGCGTCACCATCGACGCCGACACCGGCGAGATCGTCGTGTACGGCCAGGAGCTGGACGAGGACGGCAACGTGGTGCGGGAGTGGGAGGACACCCCCGAGGACTTCGGCCGTATCGCCGCCCAGACCGCCAAGCAGGTCATCATGCAGCGCCTGCGCGACGCCAAGCGGGAGCAGGTCTTCGACCTCTACGAGGGTCGGGAGGGTGATCTGGTCACCGGAATCGTCCAGAGCTCCGATCACCGCTACGCCCTGCTCGACCTCGGCAACGCCGAGGCGATCATGCCGTCGTCGGAGCGGATCCCCTACGAGCGCCTGGAGCGCGGCAACCGGGTCAAGGCCTACATCCTCGAGGTACGGGGTGAGGGCAAGGGTCCGCAGATCGTGGTGTCCCGCAGCCATCCCGAGTTCATCCGCTCACTGTTCGAGTTGGAGGTCCCCGAACTGGTCGACGGCGACGTCGAGATCCGGGCCATCGCTCGTGAGCCGGGTCACCGCACCAAGATCGCGGTGGCGTCCAACGACCCCAACGTCGACCCGGTGGGGGCCTGTGTCGGCGCCCGCGGTTCCCGGGTGCGCCAGGTCGTCAACGAGCTGCGGGGTGAGAAGGTCGACATCGTCGAGTGGCGTGACGACACCCGCTCGTTCATCGCCGAGGCGCTGAGCCCGGCGCGGGTCAAAGAAGTACGGCTCGACGACGACGAGAAGATCGCCACCGTGGTGGTGCCCGATCACCAGCTCTCCCTTGCGATCGGCCGGGAAGGCCAGAACGCCCGCCTCGCCGCCAAACTCACCGGCTACAAGGTCGACATCCGTTCCGAGAGCCAGGATCTCGGTCTCGACGTCGAGGACGAGGAAGGGCTCGGGACCGAGGGCGAGGCTGCGCCGACCCCCGACGCGGCCCCAGACGCAGCCGAGGGAGCCGCCTCCGAAGACGGTGAGGAAGCCGCCGTCACGGACGAAGCGGCGGGGGACGAACCCGACGCCGTCACCGAAGCAGCGGCAGAGCCTGAGGCGGCCGCGGAGGAAACCGAGGCGCCTGAGGCCGTTGAGGAAGAAGAGATCGAAGACGAGGCGACCACTTCCGACGACGCCGACGACGCCGGCGAGCCGGAAGCGGAAGACGAGGAGCGGGGCGCCGACTCGACCGCCTAGGCGGTCTGGCACAATAGGGCCCCCGGAGGTGACACTTGGCGAAGACGCGCGTATACGAGCTGGCACGAGAGCTTGGGCGGGAGTCCAAGGAGGTGCTCGAGCGCGCCCAGGAGCTGGACCTCGACGTCAAGACCGCCTCCTCCGGTCTCGACGACGATGCCGTGGCGCTCGTCACCATGTCCTTCGAGGACGAGGCGAAGGAAACCCCGGCCGCCGAGACCGCGCCCGCTCCGGAGCCCGAGCCGGCCCCGGAACCGGCGGCGGAGCCCGAGCCTGAACCAACCGCCGGGAAGAAGGGCAAGGGCAAGGCCGATGCCGCGCCGTCCGCGCCCGCCCCGGCGACATCCGAGGAGCGGCCGATCCTCGCCGTCGACGAGGGTATCACCGCCGCCGAATTCGCCCGGATGGTGGGGATGCGTACCGGTGACGTGGTACGCCAGCTCATGTCGATGGGGGAGATGGTCCCCGGCGGCGGCACCATCCCCACCGACGCCATCGAATCCCTCGGCGACTTCTTCGGCTACGACGTGCTCGTCGAAGCCGCTCCCGAGGCTCCCGAACCGGAACCGGTGGCGGAGCACTCCGTGGTCGAGTACGAGGACGACCCTTCCACGCTGCAGCCCCGGCCACCGGTGGTGACGGTGATGGGACACGTCGACCACGGCAAGACCCAGCTGCTCGACACCATCCGCAAGGCCAACGTCATCGCCGGCGAGGCGGGCGGTATCACCCAGCACATCGGCGCCTACCAGATCACCCGTGACGGTTCCACCATCACGTTCATCGACACCCCCGGTCACGAGGCGTTCACCGCGCTGCGGGCCCGCGGCGCCCACGTCACCGACATCGCCATCATCGTCGTGGCCGCCAACGACGGCGTCATGCCGCAGACGGTGGAGGCCATCGACCACGCCAAGGCGGCCGGGGTGCCGATCATCATCGCCATCAACAAGATGGACCTCGAGTCGGCCGACCCCACCGCGGTACGGGCTGCCCTCACCCAGCACGGCATCCTCGTCGAGGAATTGGGTGGCGACGTGGTCAGCGCCGAGATCTCGGCCCTCACCGGCGAGGGCGTCGACGAGCTGCTCGAGATGATCGCCCTCGTCGCCGAGGTGGAGGAGTTCAAGGCCAACCCGAAGGCGCCTGCCGTCGGCACCGTCATCGAGAGCCAGCTCGAAGTCGGTCGCGGTCCGGTCGCCACCGTCATCGTCCAGCGCGGCACCCTGCGGCGCGGCGACGCCCTCGTCGCGGGGGGCGTGGCGGGACGGGTGCGGGCCATGTTCGACGAGAACGGCCGGCAGATGAAGACCGCCGGGCCCAGCAGCCCCGCGCTCATCATGGGATGGGACGACGTCGCCTCCGCCGGCGACATGTTCCAGGTCGTCGCCAACGAACGGGAGGCCCGCAAGCTCGCCCAGGAGGAGGCGACCCGGCTCCGTGCCGCCAACCTCACCGTCCCCACCGCCACCGAGAGGCTCGAACAGCTCCTCGAGCAGCTCCGCTCCGCCGACCAGACCGAGCTGCGGGTCGTCGTCAAGGCCGACGCCACCGGCTCGCTGGAGGCGATCCGGGACGCCATCGACAAGATCAAGCGAGACGATGCCCAGGTGAGCATCATCCACGGCGGGGTCGGCGGCATCACCGCCAACGACGTGATGCTGGCCGAGACGTCCGAGGCGATCATCTACGGGTTCAACGTCCGCCCCGACAGCGGCGCCCGCAAGGCCGCCAAGGAACAGGGCATCGACATCCGCACCTTCTCGATCATCTACGAGCTGCTGGAGGACGTCGAAGGCCTCCTCGTCGGGGAGCTGGCGCCCGAGGAGGTCGAGACCTTCCTCGGAGTGGCCGAGGTGCGGGCCACCTTCCGGGCCCCCCGGCTCGGGATGGTCGCCGGGTGCTACGTCACCGAAGGCGAGATCAACCGCAACGCCCGGGCCCGCCTGGTGCGCGACGGGGTGGTGGTCTACGACGGGCGTATCGTGTCGCTGCGGCGCTTCAAGGACGACGTCGCCTCGGTGGCGGCCGGCTTCGAATGCGGGATCGGGCTCGAGAACTTCCGGGACATCAAAGAGGGCGACACCATCGAGTCCTTCGAGATTCGGGAAGTCGCCCGGACCTGACGGTCGTCGTGTACGCCGGCGCCCTCCGCATCGAGCTGAGGATCCGGGACGCCCACTCGCTGAAGGAGAAACGGCAGGTCGTGAAATCCGTCACCGCCTCCGTGTCCCGCAGCTTCGGCGTCTCCGTCGCCGAAGTCGATCATCAGGAACTGTGGAACCGGGCGACGCTGGGGGTGGCGGCGGTGGCGCCCCAGATGGGTCAGCTCGACCGTATCCTGCATCGTGTCGAGCGGCACCTGCGTTCACTGGCCGACGTGGAGGTGCTGGAGGTGGGTGTCTCCCACCTGGAGGAGCCGGAATGAGCCATCCACCGACCCCGAGGATGCGCAAGGTGAACGAGTTGCTGCGTGAGGTCATCGCCGACGAGGTCACCGAGTTGAAGGATCCCGGCATCGGTTTTCTCACCATCACCGGCGTCGAGACCGCCCCCGACCTGCGGCATGCCATCGTGTACTACTCGGTGCTCGGCACCGAGGAGGAGGCGACCGCCACCGCCGCGGCCCTGCACCGGGCGGGGCCCCGGCTGCAGGCGGCGGTGGGGCGCCAGACCCGCATCAAGTACACCCCGGTGCTGGAGTTCCGGGTCGATCCCGCCATCGAGCAGGGGCTCCGCATCGACCGCATCCTCCACGGCCTCGGGGAAGGGGAGGAGGAATGACACCGGAGATCCGATCGGGCATCGAAGAGGCCGCGAACCTGCTGCGTGCCGCCCGGTCGCTCGTCGTGATCGGCCACGTCGGCCCCGACGGCGACGCCCTCGGATCGGCGCTGGCGCTGGCGGAAGCCGCCCGCAACGCCGGCAAGCAGGCCTCCGTCACGTTCGGGGAGCCGTTCGTGCTCGGAGACCAGTTCCGGTTCCTCGTCCAAGACCTGCTGGTCGCTCCCGGTGAGGTGCCGTCGGGCCTGGACCTGGCGGTGGCAGTCGACACCGGGGCTCCCGAGCGCCTCGGCTCCGCCCTGACCGCGGCGCAGGCTGCGACCCGGATCCTCGTCATCGACCATCACGCCTCCAACGACGGCGACTTCGGTGATGTCACCGTCGTCGACCCCACAGCTGCCGCCACCGCCCAGCTCGTCTACCACCTGCTGGTCGAACTCGGGTGGGAGCTGACGCCGTCGATCGCCACCGCCCTCTACACCGGGCTGGTGACCGACACCGGCCGGTTCCAGTACTCGGCGACCAGCCCCGAGGTGCACGAGATCACCGCCCGCCTCCTCGCCGCCGGCGTCGAGCCCGACGAGGTGGGTCGCCACCTGTTCGAGGAAGCGCCGTTCGGCTACCTGGGGGTGGCCGGGGCGGTGCTGAGCCGGGCCCGCCTCGACCCGGAGACCTCGCTGGTGTGGTCGGTGCTACACCGCGAGGACCTGGAGCAGTCCGGGATCGGCTACGAGGACGCCGACGGCCTCATCGACCTGATCCGGGTGGCCCGTGAGGCGGAGGTGGCCTGCCTGGTACGCCAACTCGACGACACCACGGTGAAAGCCAGCCTGCGGTCCCGCGGCGCCGTCGACGTCGGAGCGGTCGCCTCCTCCCTCGGCGGCGGCGGCCACCACAACGCCGCCGGGTTCACCCGCAAAGGCACCCCCGAGGACGTCGTCGCCCTGGTCAGGGCCGGTCTGCGGTGAGCACCAAGGAGCGGTTCACCGGGTTCCTCCTGATCGACAAGGACGCGGGCTGGACGTCACACGACGTGGTCGCCAAGGTGCGCGGGATCACCGGCAAACGCAAGATCGGCCACGCCGGCACGCTCGACCCGATGGCGACAGGCCTGGTGGTTCTCGGCCTCGGCAAGGCGACCCGCCTGCTCCGCTTCGTCCAGGACGCCCCGAAGGAGTACGTGGCACGGGCCTGCTTCGGGGTCGCCACCGACTCCCTCGACGCCGACGGGGCGGTGCTGTTCCGGGAGCCGATGCCGGTGTCGGAGGCGGAGGTGCGGGACGTCATGTCCCGTTTCGTCGGCCGGGTCGCCCAGATCCCTCCGATGGTGTCGGCCCGCAAGGTGGAGGGCCGCCGTCTCTACGAACTGGCCCGGGAGGGCATCGAGGTGGAGCGGGAAGCCCGCACCGTGGAGATCTCGTCCCTCGAACTGCTCGACTTCGCCCCGTGCGACTACCCGGAGGTGTCGTTCCGGGTGGTGTGCAGCAAGGGCACCTACGTGCGGACCCTCGCCGACGACATGGCCCGCGCCCTCGGCGGCCGGGCCCACCTGACGTCGCTGCGGCGCCTCCGCAACGGGTCGCTGCGGGTCGACGACGCCCATTCCGTCGGCGAGGTCGCCGCCGCCGGTCCCGGCTGGAGGGACCTCGCCCTCCCGGCGGTGGCGGGGCTGCCGGACCTGCCTCAGGTGACGGTCGGCGACGACACCGCGGTGGCGATCCGCAACGGCGTCGTGTTCCCGGCCGCGGCGCTGGTCGACGGCATGCCCGACGGTCCGGTGGGTCTCGTCGACGGCACCGGGGCGCTGCTGGCGGTGTACCGCGTCGGCGCCGGCCGTGCCAAGGCGGAGGTGGTGCTGTCGTGATCGTGCTCTCGGGTGATCCGAGCGGCTGGAAACCGGTGCCCGATCCGCACGCCGTGACCATCGGCATGTACGACGGGGTGCACCGTGGGCACCAGCGGGTGCTCGCCGAGTTGCGGGCCGCCGATCCGGAGCTGCCGCTGGCGGTGGTGACGTTCCGGGACCATCCGGCGATCGTCCTCAATCCCGAGGAGTCTCCGCTGCTGCTCACCAGCCTGGAACAACGCCTCGAGCTGCTCGAGGCCAACGGTGCCGCGGTGGTGGCGGTGATCGATTTCAACGACCGGTTCCGGCACACCGAGGCGATCGATTTCGTCGAGCAGGTGCTGGTGCGTGCCCTCCGGGCGAAGGTGGTGGCGGTCGGCGCCGACTTCCGGTTTGGCTACCGCCTCGGCGGCGATGTCGCTCTGCTGGAGGCCCTCGGTCGGGCCCACGGATACGTGGTACGGCGGGTCGGCATCTTCGAGGACGGGGGACCGGTGCGGTCGACCGCCATCCGGCGGGTGCTCGCCGAGGGCGACGTCGCCACCGCGTGGCGTCTCCTGGGCCGTCCCTATCAGCTCCGGGGTGTCGTGGTGGAGGGGGAGGGGCGGGGCCACGGCCTCGGGTTCCCCACCGCCAACCTCGATGTCGATGCCCGCATGTTCGTGCCGGCGTCCGGCGTGTACGCGGTGAAGTGCGGTCCGGGTGACCTCCGGCTCCCGGGCGTGGCCAACATCGGGGTGCGGCCCACGTTCGGCGGCACCGAACGGGTGGTGGAGGTGTACCTGTTCGACTACGAGGGCGACCTCTACGGGCTGGAGCTGCGGGTGGATTTCCGGGCCTGGATCCGCGAGGAGCGGACGTTCCCCGACCCGGACGCCCTGGCGACGCAGATCGCGGCCGACGTGGCGACCGCCCGCGTCCTTCTCGGAGACGAGTAGGTCACCCTCCCTGGGATCAGGGCACACCCCCCTCGGCTCGCTTGCCGGCTGCGCCGGCGCCTCGCCGGTCCCCCCTTTTGGCAAGGGGGGACGAGAGAGAAGGCGAGGGGACGAGAGGGGCGCCGGGGGCCGGAACGAACGGGATTGGCA
>CAZQUB010000060.1:0-10713 GCA_964596225.1 uncultured Acidimicrobiaceae bacterium | reverse complement strand
GGACGTAGATGTCCTCGATCCAGTCGGTGCCCGGCCAGCCGGTGGCGTCGCCGCTACCGAAGCCCATGCACCACGGCGTGTAGCCGTCGGCCACCATCCGCTCCGAAAGGGCGATCAGGTCATCCCAGGTCTCGGGAATCGTGTAGCCCTCGGCTTCGAAGGTGGGCTGGTGGTAGAAGATGATCGACTTGAAGTTCGGGAACCACGGGATCCCGTAATGGTTGCCATCGTCGCACACGCCGAGGTCCATCCAGAACTTCGAGTGGTCGGCCTCCATCTCTGCAATGTCGAATCCCATGTCTTCCAGCGACACGAGTTTGCCGTCATTGGCGAACTCGCAGATCGACCCCGGCTGCGGCGTGAACGCCACCTCCGGTGGGTTGCCACCTTCGACCTGGATGCGCAGCTCCGTCTCGAAGCTGTCGGATCCCGTCACCGTGATGTTCGAACCGGTCTCGGTGTTGTAGACCTTCATGAAACCCTGAAGCGCCTCAAGCTCGACGCCCGTCGGGGCGCCCGAAACCGTGAACTCAGCGCCGACCTTGGTCGTGTCGCCACTGTCGCTGCCGCACGCGGCAACGAGCATGGCGAAGACCACCGCCAGCAATAACCACTTCACTCTTCTCATACATACCCTCCGGAATAGGGAGTCCTCCTCAGGGGGCCGTCAGGCCCATGGCTCAACACTACCGAGCCGAGCCGACAGAAGCCACTAGCGCGCGGTCGGTGAGAGCGTGACCAAATCTTGCTACGAATGGCTCCGGGGGTCATGCGGCGAGTCCGGATCGCTGGTGGTAGGCCCCTGCCAGGGCCGCAATCGGGCATCGACCGCCCGCTCCCAGTCGGCCATCATCGCCCCCAGCGGATCCTCCCGATCGAGGTACGCGTCGGGGCGGAGCGGCGGTTCGATCCAGATCCGTATCGGGGTGGGATGCAGCCCCTTGTGCTCCATGCCCATGATCATCTCGCTGCCGTGGATCGCCACCGGGATCAGGGGGGAGTTGGTGGCGATCGCCAGCCAGGCCGCTCCCCGCTTCGGACCGAGTTCACCCCACGCCGAGACCCGGCGCCCCTCCGGGAACACGCCGAGGAGACCGCCGCCGGAGAGATGCGACAGGCCCTCCCGTAGCGCCCCGAGCGGGGGACGGGTACGCGACATCGCGATGGCCCCGAAGAAGAGCGTCACCCGGTCGAAGAGACGCGATTTGCCGAACAGCTCGTCGAGCGCCAGGTACCGGATGTTGCGCCCCGCCGCCAAGGTCACCAGCACCGGATCGATCAGGGACAGGTGGTTGGGGGTGACCACGGCCGGTCCCTCCTCCGGCACGTGGTCGCGCCCGGATATCTCGAGATCGAGCAGGCGGCGCCCCACCCAGCCAAGGGGCCGGTGCATCGCCGCCACGAAACGGCGTGCCGCCAACGCGGTGGGGAAGTCAGGCTCCGGCACCGAGATCGGCGAAGAGCGCGGCGAACGCGAGCTGGGGTCGCTGGTTCGCCTGGAGGGAATCGATGGCATCGAGGACTCTCCCTGCGTTGCGGACCGCCCGGGCCGGCGCGATCCGGGTGAGCGCCGGGGCGGGGATGTCGGGGTTGCGGACGGCCGCGCCCAGCTGGGCGGCTGCCGCATCACGGTAGAAGCCGGCGAGGATCTCCAGCCCGGACACGGAGAGGGCGGCGGTGGCGCGGCGCAGCTCGCGTTCGTGGCGATCCTTGAGCGCACGTCCGGCCCCTTCCGGGGCGGCCGCCTCCTCTTCCTGCTGGCGATCTCGCAACGCCGCCAGCAACGGTTCGGCGGCCGCCATCACTTCGTCGGCCAGAAGGAAGGCGTCTCCGGGATGCTCCGAGAGGCGGAGCGGCAGGCTGAGCCAGACACGGCGGAACTCGGCAACCTCGGGCTGGGTCGCCAGGGCCAGCGCCAGACCCGGCCGGCCTCCGGAGATGCGGGCGGCGTGTTCGGCCTGGACCGGGTCGACACCGAGCCTGGCGAGCCCGTCGGCGACCTCGGCCTCCCCCACCCGCCCGAACACCACGGTCCGGCACCGGCTCGCCACCGTCTCGGGCAGGTCGTCCTCCGACTCGGTGATGATGAGAAACACGGTGGAGGGAGTCGGCTCCTCCAGGGTCTTGAGGAGGGCGTTGGCCGCCTCGTCGTTCATCGCCCCGCCCTCCTCGAAGACGAACACCCGCCGATCGGCTTCGAGTGGCGCCAGCGAGGCGAGCGCCACGGTGGATCGCGCCTGCTCGACGGTGATGGCGGTGCGCCCTTCCGGCTCGACCACCACCACGTCGGGATGGATGCCGCGCACCACCCGCCGCCGGCAGGCGTCGTCGTCGCCGCAGAGGAGGGCGGCGGCGAAGCGGCGCGCCACCATCGACTTGCCGGCGCCGGTCGGCCCGGTGAAGAGGTACGCCTGTGCGGGGGCCCGGATCTCGTCGCGCAGCAGGGCGACGACGTGGCGGTGCCCGATCACGTCATCGAAGAGATCCGCCACCGTTCCTCCATTGCTCGCCGCACCACGTCCCACACGTCGTCGACCGGCGGTCCGGCGTCGGCGACGAAGAACCGATCCGCCTCGGCGGCCGCCAGCGCGTCGAAGGTCGCCGCCACCGTTCCTTGGAAGCGGAGACCCTCCGAGCCGATGCGATCGGGATCCTGTTGCCGTGCCAGCCCGATCTCGGGGGCGAGGCGTAACAGCACCACCAGTTCCGGCCACACCTCGCCGAGGCCCGGAACGTTGAGCGCCCGCACCTCCTCCACGCCGAGGCCTCTCCCACCGCCCTGGTAGGCGAGGGAGGAGTAGACGGACCGATCGCTCACCACCCACCTCCCGGCGGCCAGGGCCGGACCGATGATGTCGCGGGCGAGTTGCGCCCGGGCCGCGGCGAACAGGAGCGCCTCGACCCAGGGGGCGACCGTGCCCCCGGCGTCGAGCAACACCCGGCGGATCCGCTCCCCGGTCGGGGTGCCGCCCGGCTCCCGCACCTCGACGACGTCGAGGCCGCGGCGGCGCAGGTCGGCGGCGCAGCGGGCGGCGAGCGTCGACTTGCCGGTTCCCTCGATGCCCTCGAAGGCGACGTAGTGACCGCTCATCCCCCGTCGTCCCCTTCGCCGTCCTGGGGGCGCGCCCCCTCGCCCTGGCGCCCGATCTGCCCCCGGCGGGCCCGGTCGGCTTCGGCCATGATCTCGCGGGCCTCCCGGCCCAGCTCCGGGATGTGCAGCAGGTGGCGCAGGGTCCACACGATGATCGCCCCGGAGGCCACGATGGTGAGCCCGCCGAGGAACAGCACCCAACGGCTCGGCCCGTTGAGGCGGCCCAGGTGCACGTTGCGGAAGGCCCCGCCCAGCGGCACCGCGATCGCCATCGAGACGAACAGGCCGATGCGCATCAAGGCGAAAAGGGTGGCGAACACCCGGCCCCTCATCTCGTCTCCGACCCCCTCGTGGAGGTGGGTCATCGCCATCACGTACCCGGCCCCGGCGCCGAATCCGAACAGCAGCATCCAGGCGAAGGCGGCAGCGACGGTGTTGACGACGGCGGCCGCCGCCAATCCGGTGCCGGTGCCGAGGAGGGCTAGCCCGAACACGAGATCGCGGTGGATGATGCGGTGCTCGTAGAAGGAGACGAGCACGATCCCGGCGCCGGCGCCCACCCCGAGGGCGGTGATGAGGCCGAAGAAGGCGGCCTGGCCGGCGCCGAGCACGTCCTCGGCGAAGGCCTTCCCGAGCACGATCACCGTCCCGCCCCCGAACAACGCCGTCGCCATGCCGATGATCACCCGCCGCACCCTGGCCTCCTGCATCAGGAAGCGGGTGCCGTCGACGAAGTCGCGCCAGCTGGCACGGAGGTCGACACCGTTGGAGGGCTGGACCGCGAGCGGCGATTCGATCCGGGGCAAGGTCGCCACTAGCAGCCCGGAGATGAAGAAGGTCGCCGAGTCGACGAAGAACGCCAGCGCCAGGCCCTGGGTGACGGTGGGGAGCAGGCCACCGAGGGTGACGGCGGGGAGCGAGGCGAGCAAGAAGTTGAAGCCGGCCCCGAACGGCACCGTGCCGTAGGCGGCGCCGAGCATGAGGCTGTTGGCGGTGACGAGGTTCTCGGCCGCCACCAGCCGCGGCACCATCGCGGTGCGGGGCGGTTGGCCGAGCAGGCTGAGCAGTTCGAGCAGGATCGTGATCGCCACCAGGGTCGGGAGGGTCCGGACGAGGGCGAGGGAGGGGATGACGAGGCCCCGCCCCACGTCGGCGATGACGACCAGCTTGCGCCGGTCCATCCGGTCGGTGATGACGCCGGCGACCGCCCCGAGCGCCAGGCCGGGGACGATCCGCGCCATCAGCGTCACCAGGATCCCACCTTCGCCGCCGATCGAGTCCGCCAGCGCCAGCATGGCGAAGACGGTGATCCAGTCGCCGGTGCTGGAGATGGCCGCTGCCCAAAAGAATCGCGCGAACGGGCCCCGGCGCGTCATGGCGCCGGCAGTGAGCGGTTGGGTCACAGGACCGGTCATTCGGGCGAACCCTAGATGAACGGGGCCCCTGCCTGGCTCTCTGCGGAGCCGCGTCCCGATCGCCGGAAAACCCGGCTCCTACTCGCTGCCCTTGCGCCGCCGTTTCGCCGGTCCGCGGTCTCTCCGTTCCTGGAGCAGATCGGCGGCCCGCCCCAGGGTGAGGGTTTCGACCTGATCGGTGCGCTTGAGGGAGGCGTTGGTCTCACCGTCGGTGACGTACGGCCCCCACCGGCCATCTTTGATCACGACCGGCTTGCCGCTGGAGGGATCGTCCCCCAGTTCACGCAGCGGCGCCACAGTCCTCCCCCTTGGCCGCCGCGGTTGGGCCAGGATCGTCACTGCTTCGTCGAGGGTGACGGTGAAGAGTTGCTCCTCCGTTTCGAGGCTGCGGGATTCCTTTCCCCATTTGAGGTAGGGACCGTATCGCCCGTTCTGGGCGGTGATCTCCTCGCCGTCGTCGGGATGGACCCCGACGAGGCGCGGCAGTGTGAGGAGACGGAGGGCATCGTCGAGACCGACCGAATCCGGCGACATGCCGCGGAACAGGGAGGCGGTGCGCGGCTTGGGGTTGGCGTCCTCGTCGCGCTCACCGAGCTGGACGTAGGGACCGTACCGGCCGCTGCGAACCAGCACCTCGTACCCGGAGTCGGGGTCGGTGCCGAGGATCTTCTCGTCGCTGCCGGTAGCGAGCAGCTCGAGTGCCTTGTCGGGGTCGAGTTCGTCGAGGGCCAGGTCGTCGGGGATGGAGGCCCGGTCCTCTCCCCGCACCAGATAGGGACCGTACTGGCCGCAGCGGGCCACGATGGCGACCCCGTCGGGGTCGCTGCCGACCGGGAACGAGTTCACGTGCCGCGGGTCGATCTTCTCCAGCGCCTCGTCGGAGACGAGCTGGCGCAATCCGGGCTGGCCGTCTCCGAAGTAGAACTCCGCCAGCCAGGGGGCCATCTCGGTGTCGCCGGCGGCGATGGCGTCGAGGTCGTGTTCCATCCTGGCGGTGAAGTCGTAGTCGACGTAGTCGGCGAATGCGCCCTCCAGCAGCCCCACCACCGCGAAGGCCCGCAGCGTCGGGATGAGGGCGGTGCCGTGTTTGCGGGCGTACTCGCGGTCGAGGATGGTCGAGATGATGGTGGCGTAGGTGGAGGGCCGCCCGATGCCGAGATCCTCGAGTCGTTTGATGAGCGAGGCCTCGGTGTAGCGGGCCGGCGGTTTCGTCTCGTGACTGGTGGCGACGACCTCGTCGGCGGTGAGGGCGTCCCCTGTTGCGACATCGGGGAGACGGGTGTCGCCGTCCTCGAGGGCGGCGTCGGGATCGTCGCTGCCTTCCACGTAGGCGCGCATGAAGCCGGGAAAGGTGATGGTGCGGCCCGAGGCGGAGAACTCGCAGTCGCGTCCCGTCTGCGGTGCGGTGGCGCCGAACCGGATCTGGAGGCTCTCTCCCTTGGCGTCCTTCATCTGCGATGCCACGGTGCGGGTCCACACCAACTCGTAGACGCGAGCCTCGTCGGAGGAGGGACCGAAGGTGGCGGCGATGTCGCTCATCTCGCGGAACTCTTCGCCGGCGGGCCGGATCGCCTCGTGCGCCTCCTGGGCGCCGGGCGCCGCCTTGCCGAAGGTGCGGGGTTGCGAGGGCAGGTACTCGGCGCCGTAGCGGGCGGCGACGAGGGAGCGGGCCGCTGCCACCGCGGTGGCGGAGAGGGTGGTCGAGTCGGTGCGCATGTAGGTGATGCATCCGGCTTCGTAGAGGCGCTGCGCCGCCGCCATCGTGCGCCGCGACCCGAAGCGCAGCTTGCGGCCCGCCTCCTGCTGCAGGGTGGCGGTGCGGAACGGTGCGGCCGGCTTGCGGGTGAAGGGCTTCCGTTCCACCGAACGCACCGCGAAGTCGGCCGGGGCCAGTTCGGTGGCGAGCGTTTCGGCGGTCGCGGCATCGAGACGGAGCCGGTCACCGGTGAGGGTGCCGGTGGCGTCGAAGTCCTTCCCGGTGGCGATGCGGCGCCCGTCGATCTCCTGCAGGACGGCATCGAAGGCCGGCCCGTCGCCGGCGGCGGCCCGGAACGTTCCCTTCACCCCGGCGTAGCCGGCCGGAACGAAGGCGATGCGTTCGCGTTCCCGTTCCACCAGGATCCGGATCGCCGGGGACTGGACGCGGCCGGCGGAGAGCCCGCGCTGCACTTTTCGCCACAGCACCGGGGACACCTCGTAGCCGAAGAGCCGGTCGAGGACCCGGCGAGCCTCTTGGGCGGCCACCAGACCACGATCGAGGTCGCGGGGGTGAGCCACCGCTTCTCGGATGGCGGGGGCGGTGATCTCGTGGAACACCATGCGCCGCACCGGCACCTTGGGACGGAGCTCTTCGAGCAGGTGCCATGCGATCGCCTCCCCTTCCCGATCTTCATCGGTGGCGAGGTACAGCTCGTCGGCCTGCTTCAGGGCCGCCTTCAACTTGGTGACCTGCTTGCGGCTGTCGGGGGTGACGATGTAGAGGGGGGTGAACCCGCCGTCGATGTCGATCCCGAAACGGGAGCTGCGCCACCGATCTCTGAGGCGCTCCGGCACCTCCCCCACCTTGCTCGGGATGTCGCGGATGTGCCCGATGGAGGATTCCACGATGAAGTCGTCGCCCAGGAATCGGGCGATGGTGCGCGCCTTGGCAGGCGATTCGACGATGACGAGCTTCTTCGACATAACCCTGAAGAGTGGATCGGTCCCGGCGGGCTCGCTGGGCAGGCGATGCTGATATGTACGGCACAAACCACTCGATGTCAAGGCAGGGCCGTGACGTCAGGTGGCGCTGAGTCCGGCCAGGAGGCGCTCCACGACACGTGCCCAGGCGAACTCGTGCTCGACGCGTTCCCGGCCGGCGTGCCCCATCGCGGCGGCCCGTCCCGGGTCATCGAGAAGGTATTCGAGACCGTCGGCGATGTCGGCCACCGAGCGAACCACGAACCCGGTTTCGCCGGGCGCGACGGTCTCGGGAGCACCGCCCGAATCGCCTGCGAGCACCGGGAGACCGGAGGCGGCCGCTTCCAGGAACACGAGGCCGAGGCCTTCGACTTCGAGGCCGCCCCAGCGGGAGCGGCACGGCATGCAGAAGGCGTCCATCTCCCGGTAGAGGTCGCCGAGCCGCTCCCACGGCACGTCGACCTCGAAGCGCACCGGGACCCCGCTGCGGTCCGCCAGCCGCCGCAGGCGCGGCTCGGTCCGCCCCTTGCCCACCATGAGCAGTGTGACGGCGAGGCCGCGGCGTCGCAGCTCGGTGGCGGCGGCGATGAGACGGTGCTGGCCCTTGCGGGGCACGAAGCGGCTGACGCAGCCCACCACCGGCGGCTCGTGGGGGTGCGGGGCGGGCGCGGGGGCGTAGGCGGCGAGGTCGACCCCGGCCCCCACGTAGTGGACGGGGCGACCGGTGAGACGGGCGACCCGGTCGCGGGTGAACCGGCTCACCGCGAAACGGGCGTCGAAGCGCCGCAGGGTGCGCCCGAGGAGCTGACGGGTCCCGGGGAGGGCGGCCGGGAAGACGACCTCGGCGCCGTGGCAGAGCACGCCGACGGGAACGTCGAGCGCGGCGCCGAGGCGGGGACCCAGCAGGGTGAGGGGGTAGGGGGCGCCGAACAGGACCGCGTCGGGCTGGAAGTCGGCGGCCTCGCGCCGGATGAACGCGGCGACGCCGCGGGTGGGCCACATGAACCGGCGCCGGTGGCGGCGCACCACGTCCTCGCCTTTGGCGGTCCCGGTGGCAGGCCCGTCGGCGGGTCCGATCACCCGTACCGGGTGGGGGTAGGCATCGACGAGGTTGCCGAGGTATTGCTGGATCCCTCCCGGCTTCGGCGGGTAGTCGTTGGTGACGACGAGAAGCCGCATCGGTTCACTCCTCCAGGTGGGGTGCCAGGTTCCAGCTCAGCAGCGACGGCCAGGGACCGCCGACCGCCACCCCGGCGTATCCGGTGTTGGCGAGGAGGGTGAGTCTGCCCCGGAGTGGGAACCCGATACCGAGCACCCCGGCGGCGTAGGCGCGGGAGGCGCCCCCGTGAGAGACGACCCCGACCCGGCCCCCGGGATGCGCCGCGGCGATCCGCTCGATCGCCTCCCGCATCCGGACGCTCACCGACGAGAACGTCTCACCGCTGCCTCCCCGCACCACGTCCTCCCCTCCGGCGAGTCGGGCCATGAGGTCGGGATCGGCGGCGGCGATCTCCTCTTTGGTGTGTCCCTCCCAGGCCCCGAAACCGATCTCGACCAGGTCGTCGGCGATCACCAGCGGGGTGTCGTGGGGCGCCGCGAGGATCTCGGCGGTCTCCCGGGCCCGTCCCAGCGGCGAGGTGTAGACGGCGTCGAGCGGGGCGAGGTGGGCGGCGAGACGGCGTGCCTGGTCGCGCCCGGCGTCGGTGAGGCCCCCGTCGGTCTGCCCCTGCCAGCGTCCCTGCTCGTTCGCCGCGGTGCGCCCGTGGCGGATGAGGACGACCTCCGTGACGGCGGTGGGTCGTGGCCGGGGCAGGTCGGGGAGGTGGGTGGCGTCGTTGTAATGGGGAAGGCGGCGCCGGTCGCCTGCCGTGCGGAACGTGGTGAGGGCGGTGTTGCGCATCAGCCCGAGTGGGCTGGGGAGCCGAGTCTCGAGGAGCACGGTGGCGAGGGTGAGCAGCGCCAGGCCGTGACCGACGACGAGCGCGGTGCCGTCGCCGACCCTCTCCACCAGTTCGTCGTAGGCGGCGAGTTGGCGGACGGCGACTTCGGAGAGGCGTTCCCCACCACCGAGGGGGACGTCCTCGCCGGCGAAGAGAGCCTGCAGGTCGTCGGGCCAGCGCTGCTGGATCTCTTCGTTCGAGAGGGTCTCCCAGTCGCCGACGAACGGTTCGCGCCAGCGGGCATCCACCTCGAACTCCCGGCCCAGCGCGGCGGCGGTGGCCCGGGTCCGGCCGAGGTCGGAGGCGACGACGACGTCGAAGTGCCGGTCGGCGAGGCGGCGGGCGAGGCGGGCGGCCTGCTGCTCCCCGGCGGGACTCAGCGGCGAGTCGGTCTGCCCGTACCAGCGCCCGGCGACGTTGCCGTCGGTCTCGGCGTGTCGCACCAGCGTGATCTCAGCGGCCACCTGTCTCCCCGATCGACGATCCCGGAGGCTACCGCGCTCCCCTCCTGCCATCTGCATCCAACCCAGGGCTCCACGTCACGAAAACGCGGCCTCTCAACCCTGGGCTCCACGCCACGGAAATGCGGCCTCGTGGCCCACGGTTCACCGGTGGCTCCGAACTGTGGGCCAGGAACCACGAAAACGCGGCCTCTCAACCCTGGGTTGAGGGCATCTTCGTGACTTGGTGGCTCAGACGAAGGCGGAGGCGAAGATCAGGCTGACGATCGTCATGACCTTGATGACGATGTTCATGGCCGGGCCGGACGTGTCCTTGAACGGATCGCCGATGGTGTCGCCCACCACCGCCGCCTTGTGCGGATCGGAGCCCTTGCCACCGTAGGCGCCGGCTTCGATGAACTTCTTGGCGTTGTCCCAGGCGCCGCCGGCGTTCGCCATGAAGATGGCGAGCAGGAACCCGGTGATGAGGGCTCCGGCCAGCAGGCCGCCGAGCGCCCGCACCGAGATGAAGCCGACGACGAGCGGCAGCGCCACCGCCAGCGATCCCGGCACGATCATCTCGCGCAGCGCCGAGCGGGTCGAGATGTCGACACACTTGGCGTAGTCGGCCCGGGCCTCGGGACGTCCCTCCCGCAACCCGATGATCTCGCGGAACTGGCGCCGCACCTCCTCGATCATCTCGTTGGCGGCCCGACCCACCGCCTTGATGGTGAGGGCCGCGAACAGGAACGGGAACATGCCGCCGAGGAAGAGCCCGACCGTGACCGGGATGTCGAGGATGTCGAGCGTGTTCAGCTCACCCCCGGCGTCGACGATCGCCTGCTGGAACGTGAAGAACAGCGCCAGGGCGGTGACCGCGGCGGAAGCGATGGCGAATCCCTTGGCGACCGCTGCCGTGGTGTTCCCGAGCGAGTCGAGGGCGTCGGTGGTTTCACGCACCTCCGGCGGGAGGTGCGCCATCTCGGCGATACCGCCGGCGTTGTCGGCGATCGGTCCGTAGGCGTCGACCGAAACCGTGATCCCGAGGGTGGACAGCACCCCGATGGCGGCGATGGCGATGCCGTAGATCCCGGCCAGGTTGGCGTCGAAGGCGATCTCGCCACCCCAGTAGGCGCCGAGCATGCCGA
>CAZQUB010000059.1:0-10777 GCA_964596225.1 uncultured Acidimicrobiaceae bacterium | reverse complement strand
AGAAGCAGCCGTCGTACCGCGTCGTCGTGGTGGACTCGCGCAAGCCGCGCGATGGCGCCTACATCGAGCAGATCGGTCGCTACGACCCCCGCCAGGACCCATCCCTGATCGAGATCGACAACGAGAAGGCCCTCGACTGGCTCGGCAAGGGCGCCCAGCCCACCGACCGGGTCCGCAAGCTGCTCGAGATCTCAGGCGCCTGGACCCGGTTCCGGGTCGTCAAGGGCGATATCCACACCGTGGGTGAGGATGCCCCGCCCGCACCGGCGAAGAAGGCCGTCGAAGAGCCGGCCGTCGAGGAGCCGGTCGCCGAACCGGAGGCCGCAGAGGCCGAGGCCGAACCGGAGGCCGCAGCAGACGCCGTCGAGGAAGCCGCACCCGTCGTGGAAGCGGCAGAGGAAGGTGAAGACGATGAAGGGTGAGATCGTCGACCGGGTCGTTCGCTACGTCACCAAGAACATCGTCGACGACGAGGAGTCGGTGAGCGTCGAGGTCGTCGACGACGGCCAGGATGCGGTGCTCGCCGAAGTCCGCACCGCCAAGTCCGACATGGGCCGTGTCATCGGGCGCCGCGGTCGTGTCGCTCGCGCCATCCGCACCGTCGCCAAGGCTGCCGGGGACGAGGAGGGGCTCGACGTCCAGGTCGAGTTCCTCGACTGACAGGGCACGGTGGCGGCCACCACCGAAGAGCGGGTCCCGGTCGGATACGTGCGCCGGGCCCACGGCATCCACGGAGCGGTGCTGGTGCGCCCCCTCACCGACAATCCCGACCGTTTCGCCCCTGGTGAGACCCTCGTCACCGACGAGGAACCGCCCCGGTCGCTCACCGTCGTCACCTCCCGCCCCCACTCCGACGGGGTGCTCGTCACCTTCGATGAGGTGTCGGACCGCACCACCGCCGAGCGGCTCCCCGGCGTGACCCTCACGATCGCCGTCGCCGACCGCCGCGCACTCGGTGAGGACGAATACTGGCCCGACGCCCTCGAAGGCCTCGCCGTGGTCGACCACGAAGGCCATCAACTCGGGAGGGTGACCGGCGTGGTGCTCGGGGCCGCCCAGGACCGGCTCGTGGTCACCACCGACGAGGGCGTCGAAGTCGAGGTGCCGTTCGTCGCTGCCATCGTCGGCGAGGTCCACCCCTCACAGGGACACGTCGTGATCGATCCGCCCGAAGGGCTCTTCTAGGGCACCTCGAGGTCGAGCCGGACACCCACCTCGTGGCCGTCCTCGGGGGAGTCCTCTCCGACGAACAGGACGACCGGTCCGGTCGGGCCATCCGTCAAGGTGAGGGCGAACTCGCCCCACGCGTCGAGCCAGTCGGCCGCCGTCGTCGATTCCTCGGTCGCCACCGTGCCGTCCTCCGCGATGAGGCGGGCGACCACGTTTCCCTCGAAGGTCCGGGCGTATCCGGTGATGGTGATCGGGTAGGTGATCGGGCCGGCACCGGGGGAGAGGACGACGACGTTGTCGCCGATGGCGGGAGGATCGGTGCGGGCAATCCCCTCGGCGTCGGGTTTGACGTCGACGAACACCTGGGCCGGTGAGCGGGTCCCCATGGAGCGCACCACCACCACGGCGGCGGCTGCGAGATGGAGGTCGACCGCGAGGTCGCCGTCGCGGGTGCGCACCACGAAGGCGCGCCGGATCGACGTTCCGTCGAAGGTGAGGTCGGCGATCGCCGACGCCGTCACCTCCCCGGGCAGGGTGATGCGCACGATGCCGGCCTCGGGGCGGAAGTCGGCGGCGGTGGGGCCGAGCGTGGCGGCGGGGGCGCCGTCGCCGGTGAGGAAGTCGACCGCGACCCGTTCGCAGCCGTCATAGCCCTCCTGCCGGATCGAGGCGATCTGCACCGCGTCGTCGAGTTCGTCCCCGAACGCCGCCACCACCCCGGAACGTCCGAACTCGGCGTCGCCGGCGAGGCAGGGGGGCAGGTCGCCGGCCGGGGCGGTGGTCGTGGTCGAGGTCGCCACGGTCGTCGCCGCGGTCGTGGTCGTCCCCGACCCGGCCGCGGCGCATCCTGCCAGCAGGATGGCGGTGGCGAGGAGGAGACGAAGCCGGCGCATCCGGGCGAGGATATACCGGACGATCCGGGTGGCGGGTCCGACGCCCACCCGCCGGCCGTGCCAAACCGTCCGTGATGGCACCGGGGCCGTGATAGCTTGGCTCGATGATGTTCCCGGTCCCCGACCCGGCGCTCGCCGAGGACTACCTCACCGGCCGGCGTGACCCGGCACCGCTCCTGGCGGAGGCCCGGCGCCTCCGCGACGAGGGGAAGGGTCGCACCGTCACTTACTCCCGCAAGGTGTTCATCCCCCTCACCACCTTGTGCCGCGACACCTGCACCTACTGCACGTTCGTGAAACCCCCCGGGGCCGGGGGCCAGTACCTCGTCCCCGACGACGTCATGGCGATCGCCCGGGCCGGCGAGGCCTATGGGTGCACCGAGGCGCTCTTCACCCTCGGCGACCGTCCCGAGGAGCGGTGGCCACAGGCGCGGGACTTCCTCGCCTCCCAAGGCTGCACCACCACTCTCGAGTACGTCCAGGCGATGACGGAGCGGGTCAACGCCGAGACGGCGCTGTTTCCCCATGCCAACCCGGGGCTGATGGACGACGCCGCCCAGGCGGCGCTGCGCCCCTCCAACCCGTCGATGGGTCTGATGCTGGAGAACGTGTCGCCCCGGCTGATGGGACCGGGGATGCCCCACCACGACTGCCCCGACAAAGACCCTGCGCTCCGGATCGCCACCATCGAGGCCGCCGCCCGCCGGCGGGTCCCGTTCACGACGGGGATCCTGGTCGGCATCGGCGAGACACCCGCCGAGGTCGTCGCCTCCCTGTTCGCCCTCGCCGACCTGCAGCGCCGCGGTGGCGCCATCCAGGAGGTCATCGTGCAGAACTTCCGGGCCAAGGCCGACACCCGGATGCGACGCGACGCCGAACCCACCGTGCAGTACCTGGTGCGGGTGGTGGCGGCGGCACGCTGGATCCTCGGCCCGGAGATGAACCTCCAGGTGCCTCCCAACCTCACCGGCGACTTCGGCGTCTACCTCGACGCCGGCATCAACGACTGGGGAGGGGTGTCGCCGCTCACCATCGACTGGGTGAACCCGGAGGCGCCGTGGCCCCACCTCGACGCCTTGCGCGCCGTCACCGAAGGGCGCGGTTTCCGGCTCGTTCCCCGTCTCCCGGTCTACCCGGAGTTCATCGACGCCGGCTGGATCGACCCCGGGTTGCTCCCCAAGGTGCAGGCCGCGGTCGATGCCGAGGGCTACGCTCGCACGCCTCAACGGGAAGGAAGCGTTCCATGACCGACACCGTCACCTTCCTCCGGATGCGTCCCGCCGACGGCGAGCTGAGCGACCTGTGGGCCGCCACCCGCCGCCGGGAGGGAACCACCACGGTCGAGATCGAAGGTCTCGACGAGGCGCAGCGATCCGCGGTGCTGGCCGGCGGCCTCGTCCCGGTGTCGGCGGGGATCTCGGACGCCGCTCCGCTCGCCTGGGTGGTGACGCCGTCCGGCGCGCTCCGGCTCGCCGGGGAAGGGGCGGCCCCGTGGCGCCTCACCGTCGTCGACGACGGGAACCGGGCCGCCGTGCTCGACGCCCTCGCTCGCAGCCGCGCGCCGCTGCTGCGAACCGGACGCAGCAAGGTGGCGGACGCCGCCGCGCTGGCGGCCCTTCCCGGGCTCACGGTTCGGGTCTCGGTGTTCGTCGACACGGTGGAGGATGCCGTCGCCGCGGTCGGGGCCGGCGCCCGCGACCTGGTGCTGCGCGGCTGGGACACCGAGACGTTGGGTCGCCTCCGGGACGCCCTCGGCGGGTTCCGGCTCCTCGAGCGCAGCGCCATCCTGCCCGGGGTCACCGTCGACGAGGCCCGCGCCGCCCTCGACCCGGAACTGTTCACCGCCTACCTCTCCCAGATCGACGGGTCCGGGGCGGCCCGGCCCCGCTACGAGTGGGCTCCCGGCGTGGATCGGCCGGCCCCCGTGCCCGCCCGGCGCTTCTCGGCGGAGTGGGCCGATCAAGCCTTCGTCACCGCCGCGCCGTCCCGCGACCTGGCCGGGATCCGGCCCGAGCTGGCCACCGTCCTCCACGAGTCGCTCGACGGCGTGGCGCCGAGCCGCGACGGCGTCGAGCTGCTGTTCGGCGCCCGGGGGGACGAGGTCGATGCCGTCGCCTCCGTCGCCGACGAGCTGCGGAGACGGGTCAACCACGACGTCGTCACCTACGTGGTCAACCGCAACATCAACTACACCAACCAGTGCTACTTCCGCTGCGGTTTCTGCGCCTTCTCCAAGGGGCCCCGCTCTCTCAACCTGCGGGAGGAGCCGTACCTGATGACGATCCCGCAGGTGGTGGAGCGGGCGGTCGAGGCGTGGGAGAGGGGCGCCACCGAAGTCTGCCTCCAGGGCGGCATCCATCCCGAGTTCACCGGCGACTTCTACGTCACGGTGGTCGAGGCGATCAAGGAGCACCTCCCCGACATGCACATTCACGGCTTCACGCCGCTCGAGGTGTGGCAGGGCGCCGAGACGCTGGGTGTCCCGGTACGGGACTTCCTGACCCGGCTCCGGGACGCCGGTCTGGGGACCTTGCCCGGCACCGCCGCCGAGATCCTCGACGACGGCGTCCGCCTCCACCTCTGCCCCGACAAGATCCGCACCTCGCAGTGGGCCGAGGTGATGATCACCGCCCACGAGCTGGGGCTGCGCTCGACGGCGACGATCATGTTCGGTCACATCGACGCCCCCCGGAACTGGGCCAACCACTTCGAGGTGCTCCGCCGCATCCAGCGCCGCACCGGGGGCATCACCGAGATCGTGCCCCTCCCGTTCGTGCACATGGGCGCCCCCATCTTCGTGCGGGGCCTGAGCCGCCCCGGACCGACATGGGACGAGGTGGTGTTGATGCACGCCGTGGCCCGCATCGCCTTCGACGGTCTCGTGCCGAACGTGCAGGCGTCGTGGGTGAAGCTCGGCCTCGAGGCGGGGGGAAGGCTGCTGGAGGCCGGTTGCAACGATCTCGGGGGGACCCTCATGGACGAGACGATCTCCCGCTCGGCCGGAGCCAGCCACGGCACCTCGGTCGAGGCGGCCGACTTCGAACGGCTGGTGCGTTCCACCGGCCGGGTCCCGGCCCGCCGCACCACGCTCTACGACATCGTCGAGATGCAGGACGCTGGTTCCTAGCGCTCCACGGTGAGCACCAGCGGGCAGTGGCGGAACGGGTGGGGGATGACCTCCATCGGCTGGGCGTAGACCCTGCTCAGCACGGCGGCGTCGAGCACCTCGCCGGGGGTTCCGGTGGCGGCCACCGCACCCCGCTCCAGGAGCACGATCCGGTCGGCGTGGCGGGCGGCGGCGTTGAGGTCGTGCAGCACCGTGAACACCCCGCGCCCTTCCCGGGAGAGGCGGCGGAGCCCGCCCAGCACCAGCTCCTCGTGTCCGACGTCGAGGCCGGCGGTCGGCTCGTCGAGCAACACCAGCGGCGTCTCCTGGGCCAGCACCCGGGCCAGCGCCACCCGGGCCTGTTCCCCGCCCGACAGCGAGGGGTAGTCCCGGGACGCCAGATCAGTGGTGTCGGTGGCGGCGAGGGCCGCCGCCACCGCGGCGGCGTCGGCCGCGGCGGAGTTGTCGGGGTCGCGGCGGTGGGGGTGACGTCCCATCATCACCACCTCCCGGACGCGAAACGGGATGTCGGCGGGACGGTGCTGGGGGAGCACGGCCCGCATCCGGGAGCGGTCGCGCCGCGACACCTCGTCGAGCGGCGACCCGGCGAGCCGGACCGTTCCTGAGGTGGGGGAGAGGTCCCCGGCGAGGACCCGGAGCAGGGTGGTCTTGCCGGCGCCGTTGGGGCCGACGGCGGCCACCACCTCGCCGGGGCGGACCGCCACGTCGACCGCGGCGAGGATGGTGGCGTCGCCGCGGCTCACCCCGATCCGGTCACCGGTGATCAGCGGGTTCACGCCGACCCTCCCGTCAGGCGGCGGCGCAGCAGCCAGAGGAAGAACGGGCCTCCCAGCGCCGCCGTCACCAGACCGACCGGGACCTCCACCGGTGCCGCCACGGTGCGGGCCACCAGGTCGGCGGCCACCACCAGCACCGCGCCGCACAGCGCCGAGGCGGCGAGGAGGGGACGGTGGCGGGATCCGAGGCGCCGCCGCAGCAGGTGAGGTGCGAGCAGGCCGACGAACCCGACCACCCCGACCGCGCCCACTCCGGCGCCGGCGACGAGCCCGGTGGCGACGAGGACGAGGGTGACGGTGAGGTCGACGTTGACGCCGAGATGGCGCGCCTCGGCCTCCCCCAACGCCATGAGGTCGAGGGAGCGGCCGGTGGCGAGCATGGCGCCGGCCCCGATCGCGGTGAGGACGGTGACGACGGCGGTGGTGCGCCAGGTGGCGGCGGTGAGGCTGCCGAGCAGCCAGAACTCGACCGGGGGTACCGACGCCTGGTCGGCGGCGAAGACCGCGAACCCGACGAATGCGGTCAGCACCGCCCCCAATGCCACCCCGCTCAGCACGAAGCGGGACGGATCGGGGGTGGCGTCCCCGGAGAAGCGGCGCAGCACGACGGCGGCGACGACCCCGCCGGCGACGGCGCCGCCGATCGCCACTGCGGTCGGGTTGCCGAACGCCACCATGGCGAGCACGGCGCCGAGTGAGGCGCCCGGGCCGATCCCGAGAAGGTGCGGGTCGGCCAGCGGGTTGCGGAACACGCCTTGGAGGGCGGCGCCGGTGATGCCGAGACCGCTCCCCACCACCAGGCCGAGGACGATCCGGGGGAACCGGATGTTCCACAGCACCGCGTCGGCCCGGAAGGGCGGCTCGGACCCGAGCGGGAGACCGAGGTGGCGGGAGAGGACCCGTACCACCTCACCGGGGGTGATCGTCACCGCCCCCATGGCGAGGGCGAGGGCGACGGCGCCGACGAGGGCGCCGGTGAGCACGGCGAACACCTGAAGCGTTCGCCGGGTCCCCGGTGGGGCGGCGTCGGGCATCGTCAGCCGGCCAAATCGGGATGGAGGTCGGAGACGAGTTGGTCGAGTGCTTCGCCGGTGCGGGGACCGAGCCCGAGGAAGGCGGCTTCGTCGTAGAGGAGGAACCGTCCGTTCTGCCCGGCAGGCGTCTCGGCGACGCCGGGGAGGGCGGCGAGGTCCTCGACCCCGCCGAGGGCGGCGACGCCGCCCGCCGGCGAGATGATGACGTCGGGAGCGGCCGCCACCAGGGCTTCGGGGGTGAGCGGCACCGCGCCGGCGATCCCGCTGTCGGCCCCGGCGTCGACGCCTCCGGCCGACTCGATGAGGTCCTGGGTCACCATGCCCGCCCCGAACAGGAGCAACGTCTCGGGGCCCCGCACGTACAGGAAGGCGACCCGGGGATGATCGGTGGCCGCGGTCGCCCGTTGCTCGGCGGCGGCGATCTCGGCGTCGACCCTGGTGGCGAGGGTCTCGCCGGCGTCCGGAACCCCGAGGATCTCGGCCACTTGGCGGACCTTGTCGGCGACATCGTCGATCGAGGTCCGGGTCTCCAGGATCACCACGGGTACGCCGGTGCCGCGGATCTGCTCGATGGCCTCCGGCGGGGCGATCTGCTGGTCACCGATGACGAGGGTGGGGCTGAAGGCGAGGACCGCCTCGGCGGCGAGTTGGCGTCCGAATCCGACCGGGGGGAGCGCGGCGGCCTCCTCCGGGTAGGTGGTGGTGACATCGATCGCCACCACCTGGTCGCCCAGCCCCAGGTCCCAGATGATCTCGGTGAGGTCGCCGTTGAGGGAGACGATCCTGCTGGTGTCGGTGATGACCGACTCGACGCCGTCGGCGCCGGTGAAGGCGACCCCGGCCGCTTCGGTCGTGGTCGTGGTGGCAGCCTCCGTCGTGGTGGTGGCCGCCGTTGTCGTGGTCGTGGTGGCCGCCTGCGTCGTGGTGGTGTCGGCGCCGCCGTCGCCGCAGGCCGCGGCTGCCAGCGCCAGCACGACGAGGAGCGCGAAGATGCGTCGCATCGGGATCCTCCGGATAGGTCGTGAATGTGGGATCCGGCAGCCTGGACCGTGGCGGCGCCGACAGCGAGTCGGGGGTGGGCGGGGGCGATGCAACGGCGCGGTCGATACACTCCCGGGGATGAACGGCACCCGGGTCCGGACGAGGACGGCCTTGTGCGACGCGGCCCTCGACCTGTTCTCCCGCTACGGCTACCAGGGCACCTCCCACGCCGACGTGGCGGCGGCTGCGGGCATCGCCCGCACCACGTTCTACGAGTACTTCTCGAGCACCGAGGAGCTGCTCGTGGAGCTGGTCGAGGAGCGCCTTCCCGAGGTGCTGGAGGACCTGGTCGCCGAGGTGCCGGGGGCCGACCCGGAACGGCGGCTCGCCGGATTGGTGTCCCGCATGATCGAGTTCATCGGCACCGACCACTTGGGGCTCATCCTGCACTCGGAGGTGCCTCGCCTCAGCCCCGGCGCCCAGCGCCGCATCGCCATCGCCCACGAGGAGCTCTCCACCGCCTTCACCGAGGTGTACCGCACCGGGGTCGCCCAAGGCCGGTTCCGGGCGCTTCCCGGCCGCCTCGCCGACCGTCTCATGCTGGCCGTGATCATGGCGGCGGGCCGTGAGGTGATGGAGGCGGGCGATCCGGAGGCGGAGGTGGCGTCGATCCGGGACCGGGCGGTGGCGTTCCTGCTGGAGGGGTTGGCGGCCGGCTGACGGCTCAGCGGCGCTTGTCGCGCAGGGTGACGGCGGTCCCGGTGAGGGTGATGAGGAGCCGCCCGCCGATGGGGGTGTACTGCATCCCGACGCCGACGACGGCGTGGGCGCCCCGTTCCACCGCCTCGTCGACGAGTCCCTGGAGCCCGACCTCGCGGCCCCGCGCCAGGGTGGCGCCGAGCTGTCGGAAGTCCCCGCCGGCGGCTTCGACCGCCACTTCGGCGGTGACGACACCCAGGTAGGTGTCGACGTCCCACGAGGACAGCTCGCCGGTGGTCGACACCACCGGTCGCCAGGCGGCGCGCCCGTCGGTGCCCACGATCCAACCCTGGGCGGAGCGGTGCCAGGCGGCGCCCCAGCGGCCGCCGAGTCCGAAGTCGACGCCGCCGGCGGAGGCGGGGAGACGGGCCCGGGCCTGCTCGGCTTCGGGCCGCAGATCGATGACGAAGTGCACCGGCTCGGCGGTGGGGAGGGCGTCGGGGGGCGCCGCGGTTGCGGTGGAAGGCCCGAAGGTGGTGCCGGCCGGTCCGGTGTGATCGGCCGGGCCGCCGGGACGGGCCGCCGCCCACTCGCTCAGCGGGCGCGGCGCGGCTTCATCGCCGATCCGTTCGGCTCCGCTCCAGAGGGCGCCGCCCTGGTTCACGGGGCGTCTCGCCACCGTGAGCGCCTGGTCGAGGCGGCTGCGCGGCGGATAACGGTCGCGGCCTCGACGTCGCTCTTCCCGCAGGTCCCCGCCGCCGTCCACGCCCTGTTCTTGATCCTTCGTCGGTGTCATCGGATCGTCACCGATCTACCCCCTGTACCCGATGCCGAGGATACCCTGTGGGCGTGAAGATCACCGTGATCACCATCTTTCCCGAGTTCTTCGCCTCCCCACTCGAGGTGAGTCTGGTGGGCAAAGCCCGCCGCGACGGCCTCCTCGACGTCGAGGTGGTGGATCTGCGGCCCTTCGGCAAGGGAGTCCACCGGCAGGTGGACGATGCTCCCTTCGGCGGCGGAGCCGGCATGGTGATGATGATCGAGCCGCTGGAGCAGGCACTGGCGCCGCGGGCCGGCACCCACCGGGTGCTGTTCAGCGCCGCCGGTGTGCCGCTGCGGCAGGCCACCCTGGATCGCTGGGCCGAGCTGGACGAGTTGACCCTCGTGTGCGGGCGCTACGAGGGCGTCGACGAGCGGGTCGCCGAGCATCTCGTCGACGAGGAGATCTCGATCGGCGATTACGTGCTGCTGGGGGGCGAGGTGGCGGCGGCGCTCGTGATCGAGGGGGTCACCCGGCTGCTGCCGGGTGTGGTCGGGAACCCGGATTCGGTGCAGACCGAGAGCTTCCGCGACGGCTTGCTGGAGGAGCCGCAGTACACCCGTCCCGCCGTCTACCGGGGGTGGGAGGTCCCCGAGGTGCTGCTCTCCGGCGACCACGGGCGTATCGCCGAGTGGCGGCGCCGCCGGCGCCAGGAACGGACCCGGGAGCGGCGCCCCGACCTGGCTGCCGGGCTCGCACAATCGGAGGAGGAGGGTTAGAATCCCGGCTTCCAACTCGCCTCTCCATCGTTTCGTCGGAGGATCCCGTGAACACGCTCGACCAGATCGAGGCTGCCTACCTGCGCGACGACGTGCCCGATTTCGCCCCAGGCGACACGGTGCGCGTCAACGTTCGCGTCATCGAGGGCGGCAGGGAACGGGTCCAGGCCTACGAGGGCATCGTGATCGCCCGCAACGGTGGCGGAGCCCGCGAGACGGTGACCGTCCGCAAGCTCAGCTTCGGGGTCGGGGTGGAGCGCATCTTCCCCATCCACGCCCCGATCCTGCAGTCGATCGAGGTACTGCGGCGGGGCGCGGTGCGCCGTGCCAAGCTCTACTACCTGCGAGATCGGATCGGCAAGGCCGGCCGCATCAAGGAGAAGCGCGTATAGGCCCTGGGTGGCGGGAAAGGATCGGCCGGTGACCGGCGACGATCACGATCACCCGGGCTTCCCCCTCGACGGCGACGACGGCCGCGGCGACGGCCGCGGCGACGGCGGTCCCGAGTTTCCCTACGACGCCGACCTGGCGGCGGACCCGTTCCGGCCGGCGCCGAAA
>CAZQUB010000058.1:0-10990 GCA_964596225.1 uncultured Acidimicrobiaceae bacterium | reverse complement strand
GCCGCCGCGGTCGTCGTGGTCGTGTCCTCGGTGTCGCTGCCACAGGCGGCGACGAAGAGAGCGACGACCGCGAGCGCGATCATCAGCTTTCGAATACTCATGTCACATGGTCTCCTTGGAACTGGCGCAACGTGCGCGCTCCTCAGCGCGAGTTCAGGCTAGTCGCTGAGGCCGGTCGGGGGCACGGAGAATCCAGGGCTTGGCTCCCGCGCTTCGGGGTGCGACCGATGAGACGTCCCCAATGAGCGCACCACCGCGAGGAAGCCGTCCCATCCGGTCACGTCGCGGGCCCCGGGCACCGGTTCGTTCCATGGCCGCACGTAGCGGCACACCTCGGCCCCGGGCCGGTGCCGTACCAGGTCGGGGAGTTGGAACGGGGAGTCGTCGAGGTAGACGTCGCACGGCACCCGCCACTTGTCGTCGCGCAGGTGGATCTCGCGGGTCGGGATCCGGTGCTCGGCGATCCAGGCGAGGGTGTCATGGACGGCCCAGTCGGGCTTCACGGTGAGGATGACGATGTCGTGGTCCCCGGCGAGGGTCTCGATCGCCTCCACCGCCCCGGGGTAGGGCTGGAACCAGCGGAAGATCGACGGACCGTCCCCGCGACGGGCCCAACGCCAGAACCTCGGCAGGTCCTCGAAGTGGGTGAGGTCGAGGGCGGCGTCCCACGTCTTCACCTGGTCGGCGGTGAGGTCGGTGCCGAACTCGGCGTTGTAGACCTGGATCCAACCGTTGTTGAAGTCGGCGACGACCCCGTCGAGATCGATACCCAGTCGCATGGCGGGCCACCGTAGTCGGCGGGGTCGTCCTATGGATGGCGGTGAGGGCCGGTCAGCCCACCACCGTGATCGTGGCGGCGAACTCGTTGAGCGGCGCCGCCTCGGTTTCCCACGGCCGCCGCTCGACCAGCGCCAGGCCGGTGCTCCCTTCGGCGACGGCGTCGAACGTGAAGGTGAACATACCGGGCGCTCCGACCAGGTCGGCGTCGGCGCCGGAGAGAAACTCGGGCTCCCCGGCCGGGGCCAGCACGGCGGCGTCGACGGTGTCGACCTCCCATCCGTACCCCGTGCTCGGGTTGCCTTCCAGGGTGATCTCGATGGTGTCGCCGACCGTCACCTCGAGGTCGATGCCGGTGTCGTTCATGGTCAGGACGTACGTCTGGCTCGGGGCGGTGGTCGTCTCGGCGCCTGCCGAGGTCGCGTGCGGGCCGGCGGCGTCGCCGCCACATGCGCTCATGCCGAAGAGCAGGACCATCAGGGCGATGGCGGAACGCATGGTTCCTCCTTGGGTCACAGAGGTGGATGGTGTCGTCGGTGAGACGATCCCGCCGTGGCAACGAGTTCCCGTATTCCGGCCATGGGGCGTCCTCGGCCACGGCGAAGGTGGCGGCGGAGGACGGAACGCCGAGGACGTTCCGGAGAGGCCTCGTGTCACCCGTGTGGGTCGGGTCGCCTACCATCGCACGGAGATGGACTACCAGGCGCTCTACCGCAAGTACCGGCCGCAGCGGTTCGACGAGGTGATCGGTCAGGACCACGTCACCGGCACCCTCTCCCGGGAGGTGGTGGAGGGGAAGATCGCCCACGCCTACCTGTTCGCCGGGCCGCGGGGGACCGGGAAGACGACCACGGCTCGGCTGCTCGCCAAAGCCCTCAACTGCACCGACCGCCTCGACTCGGGCGAGCCGTGCAACGCCTGCCTGTCGTGTGTCGGGATCACCGAGGGCACCTCCCTCGACGTCATCGAACTCGACGCCGCCTCCCACAACAAAGTGGAGGACATCCGGGAGATCCGGGTCAACGTCGGCACCGTCGCCATGGCCGGCGGCGCCCACAAGGTCTACATCCTCGACGAGGCGCACATGCTGTCGCGGGCGGCGGGAAATGCGCTCCTCAAGACGCTCGAGGAGCCGCCTGAGCACGTCATCTTCGTGCTGGCGACCACCGAGCCCTACAAGCTGCTCGACACGGTCAGGAGCCGCAGCCAGCGCTTCGACTTCCACCCGGTGCCGGTGGAGACGCTGGTCGATCACCTGGCTGCGATCAGCGCCAAGGAGGGTTTCGAGATCCGCCCCGGTGGCCTGACGATGGTGGCGACCCATGCCCGCGGGTCGGTCCGTGACGCCCTCAGCCTGCTAGAGCAGGTGGCGGCCCTCGGGGGAGGCACCGTTGAAGCGGACCTGGTGGCACGGGCGCTCGGCCTGGCCGACACCGAGGCCTTCGCCACTCTCGCCACCGCCATCCGTGAGCACGACGCCCCCGGCGCCCTCGCCTTGGTCGCCGACCTCGCCGCCCAGGGCGCAGATCTGCGGCGCTTCGTCGGTGAGGCGCTCGGGTTCTTCCGGGGCGTGTTCCTCGCCCAATACGCCCCCAACCTCGAGGAGGTGGTCGACGAACCGCTCGACACCCTCGAGGAGTGGCGCCGCCATGCCGCCACCTTCGAGGCGGGTGACGTGCTCCGTGCCATCGATCAGCTCTCCGAGGCGCTGCTCCACCTGCGGCAGGGACGCGAGGAGCGGCTCGTGGTGGAGTTGACGCTGATTCGCCTCACCCGCCCGGAGACGGCACTCGACGCCGCCTCGGTGGTGGCGCGGGTCGATCGGATGGAGCGTCAGCTCCGGCACCTCGCCGCCGAGCCGCCGGCTGCGAGCGCCCCGGCCGTCCCCGCCGCGCCCCCGCCGCCGCCTGTTGCGAAGCCCGTCGTCGCGAAGGAACCGACACCCGCAGAAGAGAGATCGCCGGCCGACGCGGAGGCGCCGTTCGCCGCCGCCGAGGAGCCGGATGCTCTGCCCGCTCCGGACCCCGCTCCCGCCGGCGACGCGGCGCCGGTGACGTCGCAGGCGAAGGAGTCTGCCCCCCCACCGGACGGCCTCGACCTCGAGACGTTCGAAGCCGCCTGGCCCGCCCTCACCGCCCGGGTACGCGACGAGGCGGGGCCGCGGCGCCACGCCCTCCTCAAGGAAGCGGTGCCGGTCGAGGTGACGGATGGCACGGTGGCGCTGGCGCTGCAGTCCCAGTTCCACCTCGAGCAGCTCAGCTCCGACAAGGAGCTCATCGCCCTCATGGAACGGCTGGGTCGCGAGCTGCTGGGGGGCGCGATTCGCATCGCCTTCCGGGCCGCCTCCACATCTGAAGGGGCCGCCTCACCGGAGCCACCGTCGCGGGCTCCCGACAAGGACGACCTGCTGGAGGAAGGCGACGACATCGCCGATCCGACCGGCCTGGTGGCCGACATCCTCGGCGGCGAGGTCGTCTCCGACTAGCCGAGCGGTGCGCTCCAAAATCCCACCCGCGACCCGCTACGCTGGCCGTCATGGGACGCATGCCGAAGGACATGCGCCAGCTCATGGAGCAGGCGCAGAAGATGCAGCAACAGCTCTCGCAGGCGCAGCAGGAACTCGCCGACAAGACCTACCGCGGCACCGCGGGTGGGGAAGCGGTGACGGCCACGGTGCGGGGATCGGGCGAGCTGGTGTCGGTGGAGTTCGATCCTGCGGTGCTCGACCCGGAAGATCCCGAGATGGCCGGCGACCTGGTGGTCGCCGCCGTCAACCAGGCGCTCAAGGCCGCCTCCGATGACGCCGGGCAGGCGATGGGCGGCCTCGGGCTCGGGGGCTTGCTCGGCTGATGTTCGAGCCGCCGGTGCAACGGCTCATCGACGAGCTGGCCCGCCTCCCCGGGATCGGGCGCAAGAGCGCCCAGCGCCTCGCCTTCCACCTCCTCCACGTCGAGGAGGCCGACGCTCTCAGGCTCGGCACCGCCATCGTCGAACTGCGCCGCCAGGTGCGGCTCTGCTCGCGGTGTTTCAACATCACCGGCGAGGAGGAGTGCTCCATCTGCCGTGACCCCCGCCGCGATCCCGGACTGCTGTGCGTCGTGGAACGGGCCCAGGACATCGCGGTGCTGGAACGCACCCGGGAGTTCTCGGGTCGCTACCACGTGCTCGGTGGCGCCATCTCGCCGATCGAGGGCATCGGACCCGAGCAGCTCCGCATGAAGGAGCTGGTGCACAGGGTCGAAACCGAATCCATCAGCGAAGTCATCGCCGCCACCAACCCGACCGTCGAAGGCGATACCACCGCCCTCTACCTCGCCCGCATCCTCAAGCCGCTCGGGGTGACCGTGACTCGGCTCGCCAGCGGGCTGCCGGTCGGCGGCGACCTCGACTACGCCGATGAGATCACGCTCGGGCGGGCGCTGGCAGGGCGCAAGGAGCTGTAGCGGTGGGGACGGAGACGGCATGAGGATCGCCATCGTCGAGCCCTACTTCGCCGGGTCACATCGGGCCTGGGCGGAGGGCTACCGGCAGTTCTCGAACCACGACGTCGTCCTCATCACCCACGAGGCCCGGTTCTGGAAGTGGCGCATGCAGGGAGGCGCCGCCACCCTCGCCGCCGAACTCCATGACGAGATCTCCCGCAACGGGCCGGTCGACGTGCTGCTGGGGACCAGCATGTTGAACCTCCCCGCCCTGCTCGGCCTGGCGTACCGGGACCTCGGCGACGCCACCGTGGCCATCTTCATGCACGAGAACCAGCTCACCTATCCGCTGTCGTCGCAGGACAAGCCGGACCAGACCTACGCCATGGTCAACTGGCTCTCGATGCTGGCGGCCGACCTGGTGCTGTTCAACTCCGAGTTCCACCGCGACGACTGGTTCGGGGAGCTGTCCCGCTTCCTGCGGCAGTTCCCCGACCACGAGCACGAGGACTTCATCCCGGCGGTCCGGCGCCGCAGCCGGGTGGTTCCGGTGGGGGTCGACCTCCACCGTTTCGACGCGCTGGAGCGGGTTCGCGGCGCGGTGCCGCGCATCGTGTGGAACCAGCGGTGGGAGTACGACAAGGGTCCCACCAGCTTCGCCCGTGCCATGGGAAGGCTCGTCGATCGGGGTCTCGACTTCGAGCTGGTCATCGCCGGTGAACAGTTCGTCTCGAACCCTCCCGCCTTCGAGCGACTGCAGCGGCGTCTCGGCGACCGGTTGGTGCACTACGGGTACGCCTCCGACGACGCCTACGACCGGTTCCTGGTGTCGAGCGACATCGTGGTCTCCACCGCCAATCAGGAGTACTTCGGCATCGCCATCACCGAGGCGATCTACGCCGGGGCGTTCCCGGTGCTCCCCAACCGCCTCGTCTACCCGGAGCGCATCCCCGCCGAGGTGCACGACCAATGCCTCTACCTCGGGGAGGAGGAGTTGGTCGATTCCGTCACCTGGGCGCTGCAACATCGGGAGGCGGCTCAGGCGATCGCCGACGGCATGAAGCCGGTGATGTCGTTGATCGACTGGTCGGTGGTGGCGCCGCTCTACGACGCGCTGCTCGAGGACGCCGCCGCTCGCGGCCGGGAGTGAGATCGGGCCGGTCCGCGGCCAACGATCACCCTTCGGGCGCCGGGACCCGCACGATCAGCGCCTCCCCCTGGCCGCCGCCCCCGCATAGGGTCGCAGCCCCCATGCCCCCGCCGCGGCGTCGCAGGGCGTTGATCAGGGTGACGACGAGGCGGGCGCCGCTCGCGCCCAGCGGGTGGCCGAGCGCCACCGCGCCCCCGTGGACGTTGACCCGTTCCGGCGGGAGGTCGAGGCGGCGGGAGGCCCACAGCGCCACGGAGGCGAACGCCTCGTTGATCTCCACCAGGTCCAGGTCGTCGGGGGTGAGCCCGGCCCGGTCGAGGGCGAGGTGGAGCGCCTCGGCGGGACGGTCGTAGAGGGAGGCGTCGGGCCCGGCGGTCTCGGCGGAGGCGACGATCTCGGCGAGGACCGGGAGGTGGGCGGCGCCGGCCGCCTCGGCCGAGGCCACCACGACCGCGGCGGCGCCGTCGGAGATCTGGGAAGCGTTGCCGGCGGTGATCGAGCCGCCGGAGCCGAAGGCGGGGGGGAGCGCCGCCATTGCCTCGATCGTGGTGTCGGGGCGGATGCCCTCGTCACGGTCCACCATCACGGGGTCGCCGCGCCGCACCGGGACCGCCACCGGCACGATCTCGTCGTCGAAGGCGCCCGCCTCCGTCGCGGTGCGTGCCCTGCGGTGAGACTCCACCGCCCACGCGTCCTGCTCGGCCCGGGTGATGCCCAGCTCACGCCCTTTGGCGTCGGATGCCTCGCCCATGGAGCAGTGATCGAACGCACACCACAGGCCGTCGTGGAGCAAGGCGTCGACGGCGGTTGCGTCGCCGTACCGGTAGCCGCGACGCGCCCCGGGCAGCAGGTAGGGCGCCCCCGTCATCGATTCCATGCCTCCCGCCACCAGCAGCGACTTTTCCCCGAGCCGGATGCGCCGGGAGGCGTCGGCGATGGCGGTCATGCCGGAGAGGCAAACCTTGTCAATGGTGGCGGCAGGGACGGTGAGGGGAATCCCCCCGCGGAAGGCGGCCTGGCGCGCCGTGTTCTGACCCTGGCCGGCCCGGATGACGTGACCGAAGATCACCCCGTCCACCTCCCCCGGGTCGGCCCCGGCCCGTTCCAGTGCGGCGGCGATGGCGGCGCCTCCGAGCGCGACGGCAGGCAGGTCGGCGAAGGCGCCGTTGAGCTTGCCGATCGGGGTGCGGGCGATGGAGCAGATCACGGGTGTCACGGGCTGAGTCCTCCTCGGTCCGGCGGATGCTACCCACCTCGGTTCTCGAGACCTCGGCGCCGACCGGCACTAGCGTTGCCGCCATGTTCGCCTACAACCTCGACCACGTGGCGATCGCCGTCGCCGACCTCGACGCCGCCCTTGCGACCTACCGGCGGCTCTACGGGGCGGAGCCGGTGTCCCGTGAGGTGGTCGAGAGTCAGGGAGTGGAGGAAGCGATGATCCCGGTCGGTGGGTCCTTCATTCAACTGCTCCGGCCGCTGGGCCCGGACACCCCGGTGGGGAGGTTCCTGGAACGCCGCGGTGAGGGTGTGCATCACATCGCGCTCGCCGTCGCCGACATCGAGCAGGCCCTGGCCCACCTTCGTGACGAAGGGGCTCGCCTGGTGGACGAGGCGCCCCGCCCCGGTGGAGGCGGCTCCCGCATCGCCTTCGTGCACCCCGCCGCGTTCGGCGGCACCCTGGTCGAGCTCGTAGAGTCGGGCTCATGACGACACCGTTCGAGATCGTGGGAGGGGCCGGAGAGGCAGAGACGGCGGCGATCGCCGCCGTCGTCACCCGCGTGCTCCAAGAGCAGGCCGAGGTCCGTGCCGTCCCGCTCCTCCAGCCGCGCCCCAGTCCCTGGGTGGTGGCATGGCGAGCCCGTGAGGTGGCGCCATCGCTGCCGTCCCAACCCGGTTATCGATCCCCGGCCCAGGGCCGGACCGACCCCGAGGGGTTCGAGTCCGAGGAGAGGTGAGCGGCGCGGCCGGGCTCGCTCAGGTGATGTCGCTGGGGACCGGAGGTTGCTCGATCCGGGCGTCGTGGGTGACGCGGACCAGGTTGACGGTGAAGCAGAAACGGGACCCGGTCGGGAAGCGCGGCTCGAACCACAGGTCGCCGCCCATGGCGCGTGCCAGCTTGCGGGCGATCGGGAGGCCGAGCCCGACGCCCTGGTTGGAGCGGGCGTCGCCCTTGGTCGCCTGCTCGAAGTGCTCGAAGATGCGTTCCCGATCTTCCTCTCTCACGCCGGGGCCGTTGTCGCTGATCACGATCATGTAGCGGTCGCCGCGGGCTTCCCCCTCGACGAGCACCTGGTCGCCCCCGTACTTGCGGGCGTTCTCGAGCAGGTTGCGGATGATCTGGCGGACCCGCCCCGGGTCGGCATTGAGAATGACCCCGGTCGGGATGGCGCCGTTGTACTCCTGGTCGGCGCCGGAGAACACGAGCCGGGAGGTGTCCTGCAGCACGCCTGCCAGGTCGAACTCGGCGTACTCGAGGCGGAGCTGGCCGGCTTCGAGGCGGGGAATCACCAGGACGTCCTCCACCAGGTTGCTGAGGTGGGTCGCCTCGTGGCGCATGATGACGAGGAACTCCTCGATCTCCCGGGTCGACAGATCACGCCAGCTCTCCCGGAGCGTGTCGGTGAACCCGGCGATGCTGGTGAGCGGGGTGCGGAGTTCGTGGCTCACCATCGAGACGAACTCGTTCTTGAGGCGGACCGCCCTTCGCTCGCTGTTGAGGGCGGTGCGGTGACGGATGGTGGCGGCGTGGAGGGCTTGCACCGCGCCGTAGAGCAGTTGGGCGACGATCGTCGTCAGCACCCCGATCGTGATCGTTTCGAACACCCCGGCCCGCGTCGTCGAGACGTCGGCGTCGATCAGGGGCGCCATGATCGCCACCGCCGCGATCCACACCATGGTGTAGCCGAGCACGATGGCGGTGCGCGTCATCGAGAGCAGCAGCATCCCGGAGGTGAGCACGTAGAGCACGCAGGCCACTTCCACCGGGGCGGAGTGGCCGCGGACCAGGAGCATGGCGCCGATGACGGTGACGTCGGTGAGGAGGAGGGGAAGGGCGCCTTGGCCGTGGTGGCGGCGGGCGATCGCGTCGCCGAGCAGGACGGCGCCGGCGGCGAGGATGAAGGGGGCGGTGTCGAGTCCGCCCACGAGTCCCGACACGGCGAACAGCACGATCGCGACGCCTCCGATGGCGCGGGTCGTGTTGTAGCCGGTGCGCACGTCGAGGTAGCCGACGGGTGCCTCGAAGCGCCCCGGATGCTGATCCGACTGGTCTTCCACGGCGGCCTTCCTGCTCAGCGACGTTATCGGCCCGTGCCCGGGGGACTTGAGGTCCTGTCCCCGCCGGCCCTCAGCGCAGGGAATCGAGGGTGTCGTCGGGGACCGAGAGGTCGCCGTACCCCGTTCCCACCTCGAGGCCGGGCTTGTAGGAGCCGTGGAAATCGGAGCCTCCGGTGGCCGCGATGCCGAGGGCGCGGCAGATCTCGGCGAGATGGCGGCGCATCTCGGGGCGGTATTCGGCGTAGTACGCCTCGATCCCGCCCAGCCCGACCTCGGTGAGCTGCTCGAAGGCGGCGCGGAACTCGCCGGCGGTGATGCCGAGCGTGTGAGGATGCGCGATCACGGGCACCGCGCCCGACGCCCGGGCGAGACGGATGGCGGTCACGGCGTCGAGGCGCTCCCGGTTCACGTATCCCGGCCTGCCCGCCGCCAGGTAGCGATCGAAGGCGTCCCGGATGCTGGTGACGTAGCCCTTGCGGAGTAGCACCGCGGCGAAATGGGGCCGGCCCACGCCCCCGCCTCCCGCTTCGTCCTCGACTTCGGCGAGGGTCACCTCGAGGCCGATGGCGACGAGGCGGGAGGCGATCTGCTCGTTGCGCCGGGCCCGGCCCGCCTGGATCTCCACCAGGCGGTCCTGGAGCGGCCCGGGACCGGGCTCGAGGTGGTACACGAGCAGGTGCATCGGTCCGGTGGCCCATTCCACGGACAGCTCGACGCCGGGGACGAACGCGAGCCCGGCGGCGCCGGCGGCCGCGGCCGCCTCGTCCACCCCGGCGAGGGTGTCGTGGTCGGTGAGGGCGATGGCGTGCAGCCGGGCCCGGAGCGCCCGCTCGACGATGGCGCCGGGCGTCTCGGAGCCGTCCGAGTAGACGCTGTGAAGGTGGAGGTCGACTGCCATCGACCTCAGATGGGCGCCAGGAACACCGCGGCGCCGACCGTGGTGGTGGTGTCGGCGGACGAGCCTCCGCCCCACAACCAGGACGACACCAGGATCAGGACCACGATCACCACCGTCCAGGAGGCGATCCTCTTGGCGCGGCGCAGGAACTGCTTGCGGCGCCGCAGCTTGCGCTCCTCGACCTGTTTCAGCTCACGGTTCTGGCGCTGTCGCTCGCGTTTGTCGGTGGCCATGGCCGCAGATGATAGGAGGAGCGGTCGCTGCCTGCTTCCAGGCGGGAGGGGCACGACGTGACCGTTTCGGTGCCACGGCGCCGAGCGCCGCGACGTCCCCGGCGTGGCCCGTCGCGGCGACCCGTCGTGCGGTGCCGCATCCGGATCGGGACGCGACGCGCAGCCTGTACACTCCGCCGTCTCATGGCGCTCGTGGTGCAGAAATACGGAGGCACCTCGGTTGCAGATGCCGATCGCATCCGCAACGTCGCTCGGCGCGTGGTCGCCACCCGCCGGCTCGGCCACGACGTCGTCGTGGTGGTCTCCGCCATGGGTAGCTACACCGACGAGCTGATCGAACTCGCCCACGGTGTCAGCGAACACTCCCATCCCCGCGAGATGGACATGCTGCTCACCGCCGGGGAGCGGATCTCGATGGCGCTGTGCGCCATGGCGATCGAAGACCACGGGGTTCCCGCCATGAGCCTCACCGGGTCCCAGGCCGGGATCCTCACCACCCCCGCCCACGGTCAAGCCGAGATCATCGGCATCCGCGGCGACCGGGTCCGCGCCGGTCTCGACGAGGGCAAGGTCGTCATCGTCGCCGGATTCCAGGGGGTCGATCCCGATTCGCGGGACGTCACCACCTTGGGACGGGGCGGGTCAGACGCCACCGCAGTGGCGCTGGGGGCGGCGTTGCACGCCGACATGTGCGAGATCTACACGGACGTCGACGGGGTCTTCACCGCCGACCCCCGCCTCGTCCCCGACGCCCGCAAGCTCGAGGAGATCTCGTTCGAGGAGATGCTCGAGTTCGCCAGCTGCGGGGCCAAGGTGCTGATGGGCCGGTCCGTCGAGTTCGGCCGCAGGTATCACATACCAATCCACGTGCGTTCCTCCTTTCACGACGGCGCCGGCACGTGGGTGAAGGAGGAGACGATGGAAGAGGCAATCATCCGAGGGGTCGCTCACGACGCTTCGGAGGCCAAGGTCACGGTGCACGGCGTGCCCGACAAGCCCGGCGTGGCGGCGGCGCTCTTCGAGCCCCTCGCCGACTCCGGTATCAGCGTCGACATGATCGTGCAGAACGTATCGATCAGGGGTGTCACCGACATCAGCTTCACCGTGCCCCGCAGCCACCTCACCGAGGCCCGCGCCGTTGCCCAGAGCATCGTCGAGGACCTGGACGCGGCCGGGGTGGACGTCGACGAGAACATCGCCAAGGTGTCGCTGGTGGGGGCGGGCATGAAGGACG
>CAZQUB010000057.1:0-11030 GCA_964596225.1 uncultured Acidimicrobiaceae bacterium | reverse complement strand
TGCCCGCCACCACCACGACATCGACGACCACCACGACGACCACCACCACGGCACCCCCCACCACGACCACCAGCTCCACCACCACCTCCACCACCGAGCCGCCCTTCGTCGTCACGACCGTCCCCGACGACCCGGCCGCCATCGGAGCCCCGGGCGGCGACGGCGGTGGCGGCGACTTCCTGCCGGAGAACTGGTGGTGGCTCACCATCGTCGGCCTGGTGCTCATCGCCCTCATCGCCTCGGTGGCGGTCCTCCGGCCTGACATCCCCGGCTTCGGAGGCCGGGTGCGGGCGGCAGGGCCGGCCGCGGCCGCCAAGCGCCGCCCCGATGGTCGCCCCGGTCGGCGCGGCCCCGGCCAGTGGCTGCGCGACACGGTCTCGCCGTCTCGCTACGCCCGACGACCCGGGCGGGTGCGCGGCCCGTCGATGGGCCAGCGAGTCCGCCAATCCAAGGTCGCTCAGGGGATCGAGGAGAAGGTGGCCCGCCCCAACAAGGTGAAGGGCCCGTCACTGTGGCAGCGGATTCGCAACATCCGCCTCTTCGACCGGTTCCGCGACTCGGAGATCGCCGATTCCTTCCGGGCCCGCTCCTCGACCCGCAAGATCCGTCGCAACATCAAGGGTCGCCGCCACTGATCGCGCCGCGGCCCCGGACACCTAGCGGCGGGGACGCACCATCCGCACCGCGCCCGAGCGCAACGTGACCGTGCCGGAGGCGGTCTCGATCACCAGACCACCGTCGGAGGCGAGGTCCACCGCCCGTCCCTCCCCGGCCGGCTCCCAGGTGATCTCCTGACCCACCGTGACGCAGGCCGCCCGGTACTCGGCCCGACCCCATGCACCGTCCCGCACCGCCATGCGATCGAGGAGACGGCTCGCCCATGCCGCCGCCAGGGTCCCGGCGACGGCCGGCCCCGGATCGGTGGCCCGCACCGCGGCAGCCCCCGCCGGCGGCTCCGGCCACCACAGGTTCACCCCGCACCCACAGACCGCCACGTTCCCGTGCGCCTCCACCAGGATGCCCCCGACCTTCCCCTCCTCGGTCACGAGATCGTTGGGCCAGGCGAGACCGGCGTCGACCGCCAATTCGTCACGCAGGGCGTCGCGCACCGCCAACCCCATCGTCAAGGGGAGAGTGGGAGGCGGGGCGTTCCCGGCGAACCCGACCGCGAGCGACGCGTACATGGCCCGGGGCGCCTCCCACCACGGATTGCCGGACCGGCCCCGTCCCGCCGTCTGCCGCTCGGCGACGACCAGCACCGGCCCGGTCCCGCCTGCGAAGGCCTCGTACGCCAGATCCTGGGTCGAGGCGACGTCGGCACGGGAGATCGTCGCGTAGGGTGTAGCCATCTCGGCGGTTCGTGAGTCAGAGATACACAGGCGCCCCGAGCATACCGGAGACCCCACGGTGAGCACCGACGAACAGATCGAGCATCTGCGCCGCCTGCGCCAGGAGGCGATGGCGCCCGCCAGCCAGCGCGCCGTCGACCGGCAGCACGACGCCGGCAAACTCACCGCCCGGGAACGCCTCGACCTCCTCCTCGACAAGGGCTCCTTCCAGGAACTCGACATGTTCGCCCGCCATCAGGCCACCGGATTCGGGGTGGAGACGCGCCGACCCCTCGGCGACGCCGTCATCACCGGATGGGGCACCATCGACGGCCGCACCGTGTTCGTCTTCGCCGAGGACTTCACCGCCTTCGGCGGCAGCCTCGGCGAGATCGTCGCCGACAAGATCTGCAAGATCATCGACCTCGCCCTCGACACCGGCGCCCCCCTCATCGCCCTCAAGGACTCCGGAGGGGCCCGCATCCAGGAAGGCGTCGTCGCCCTCGACGGCTACGGCCGCATCTTCGAACGCAACGTGCGGGCCTCCGGCGTCATCCCGCAGATCTCGGTGATCATGGGTCCCTGCGCCGGGGGCGCCGTCTACTCCCCCGCCATCACCGACTTCGTCTACCAGGTGGAGGAGACCTCCCACCTCTTCATCACCGGCCCCGACGTCATCAAGGCGGTCACCGGCGAGGAAGTCACGTTCGAGCAACTCGGAGGCGCCCACACCCATGCCTCCAACTCGGGAGTCACCCACTTCGTCAGCGCCACCGGACGGGCCGCCCTCGACGAGGTCCGTTACCTCCTGTCCTACCTCCCCTCCAACAACATGGAGGTCCCCCCCTACTTCATCCCGCTCGATCGCCCCGATCGGATGGAAGACGCGATCACCGAGATCGTCCCCACCTCCGCCACCCAGCCGTACGACGTCGTCGACCTGATCGAGATGGTGGTGGACGACGCCGAGTTCTACCAAGTGCACGAGCACTTCGCCGAGAACATCGTCGTCGGCCTCGCCCGCCTCGACGGCTACGCGGTCGGGATCGTCGCCAACCAGCCGTCGGTGCTCGCCGGCACCCTCGACATCTCCGCCTCGGTGAAGGGGGCGCGCTTCATCCGCTTCTGCGACGCCTTCAACATCCCCGTCATCAGCTTCGTCGACGTCCCCGGGTTCCTCCCTGGCGTCGATCAGGAGCACAACGGCATCATCCGCCACGGAGCCAAGCTGCTGTACGCCTACGCCGAGGCGACGGTACCCAAGGTCACCGTCATCACCCGCAAGGCGTACGGGGGCGCCTACGTCGTGATGAACTCGCGGGCGCTGCGAGCCGACACCGTGTTCGCCTGGCCCACCGCCCAGATCGCGGTCATGGGGGCGCAGGGCGCCGTCAACGTCATCCACCGCAGGGAACTCGCCGCCGCCGATGACCCCGACGCCACCCGCACCCAACTGATCTCCGAGTACGAGGAGCGCTTCAACAACCCGTACCTGGCGGCGGAGCGCGGCCTCGTCGACGATGTGATCGAGCCACGGGAGACACGGCCCCGCCTCATCCGGGTGCTGGAGATGCTTCGCTCCAAGCGGGAGGCGCTTCCTCCGAAGAAGCACGGGAACATCCCGCTCTGATGGGTGCCCGTCGCGCCGCGCCGGCCGGGCCCGCCGTCCCCGATCCTCCTCCTAGGATGCCGACGTGGATTCGCTCCTGATCGCCAACCGCGGCGAGATCGCCGTTCGTGTCATCCGCGCCGCTCGCGAGCTCGGGATGCGGACGATCGCGGTCTACTCCGAGCTGGATCGGGACTCGATCCACGTCGCCCTCGCCGACCAGGCATGGAACATCGGGCCGGCGCCGGCCGCCGAGTCCTACCTCAACGGGTCCCGCATCATCGAGGTCGCCCGCGCCGCCAAGGCCGACGCGATCCATCCCGGCTACGGGTTCCTCGCCGAGAACGCCGGGTTCGCGGCCGCCGTCATCGAGGCCGGGCTGATCTGGGTCGGCCCGTCGCCGGAGGCGATCGCCGCCATGGGAGACAAGATCGCGTCCCGCCGCGCCGCCGAAGAGGCCGGGGTCCCCACCGTGCCCGGCACCCTCGATCCGCTCACCGACGTGGCGGAGGCGGAGGCCTTCGCCGAGCGGGAGGGCTACCCGATCGCGGTGAAGGCGGCGCACGGGGGCGGCGGGAAGGGCCTGCGTGTCATCCGTGACCTCTCCGAGATGGAGGAGGGTTTCCAGGCGGCGCGGCGTGAGGCCGACGCCTACTTCGCCAACCCCGAGGTGTACGTGGAGCGGTACCTCGACCATCCGCGTCACATCGAAGCGCAGATCATGTGCGACACCCACGGCAACGCCGTGTTCTTCGGGGAGCGCGACTGCTCGATGCAGCGCCGCCATCAGAAGCTCGTCGAGGAGACGCCCGCCCCGGGCCTCACCGAGGCGCAGCGGGAGTCGCTCGCGGCCGACGCCCTCGCGGTGGCGCGGGCCACCGGCTACGTCAATGCCGGAACCGTCGAGTTCCTCCTGGCAGCCGACGGCCGCCACTACTTCCTCGAGATGAACACCAGGGTCCAGGTCGAGCACACCGTCACCGAGTTGGTGACCGGTGTCGACCTCGTCAAAGAGCAACTCCGGGTCGCCGCCGGTGAGGCGCTGTCGGTGGAGGGGGTGGAGCCACGGGGCCATGCCATCGAGTTTCGCATCAACGCCGAGAACCCGGCCACGGGGTTCCTCCCCAGCCCGGGCACGATCGTCACCTACCGGGAACCGGGAGGGTTCGGGGTACGGGTCGACAGCGGGGTGCAGCCCGGGTCGGTCATCACCCCCTACTACGACACCCTGATCGCCAAGCTGGTGGTGTGGGGTCGGGACCGGGACGAGGCCATCGCCCGGGGCCGGCAGGCCCTCACCGCCTTCGAGGTGACCGGCATCGCCACCACCATCCCGGCCCACCTCCGCATCCTCGACTCCGACGCCTTCCGGGCAGGCGACTACTCCACCCGCTACGTCGAGGATCACCTCGACTTCGGCGACCTCACCCCCCCTCCTGCGCCTGCGCTCCCCGAGGACGAGGAACTCGACGAGCGCTCGATGACGGTCGAGGTGGGCGGGCGGCGCTACGTGGTCCGCTACTGGGCGCCGGTGATGGCGGTCCCGTCACCCGGTGGGCAACGTCCCGCCCCCCGCCGGCGCGCCCCCAAGCTGGGCCGGGCCGCCGCGGTCGGGGAGAACGCCGGCGTCGTCACCGCCCCGATGCAGGGCACCATCGTCAAGGTCCACAAGGCGGCCGGCTCGTCGGTGGCGGCGGGAGAACCGGTGTGCGTCCTCGAGGCGATGAAGATGGAGAACGAGGTCAAGTCGCCGGTGTCGGGCGAGATCGTCGACCTGCGGGTCCAGCCGGGCGACACCGTGACGTCCGGCGCGGTCCTGATGGTGATCCGCTAGCGGTGCGACCTCAGCGGGGCCGGTAGCGACCGAACACCGACGCCAGTGCGGCGGACACCTCACCCACCGTCGCCTCCCGCGCCAGCGCCTCCTTCATCGGGTGCAGCAGGTTGCCGTCGCCGCGGGCCGCCCCCGCCACCTCCGCCAGGGCGCCGGTCACCGCCGCCTCGTCGCGGGCGGCCTTCCGCTCCGCCAGCGCCACCACCTGGGCTCGCTCCACCTCCGGATCGACCGCCAGCGGCTTCGAGGGCGGAGACCCCCCGTCGGTGAACCGGTTGACGCCGACCACCACGGCGTCGCCGGCGTCGATCGCCCGCGCCTGGCGAAACGCCGCCTCCTCGATGAGGCGCTGCTGGTAGCCGGCCTCGATGGCGCCCACCGCCCCGCCGCGGCGGTCGATCTCGTCGATGAAGCCCCGCGCCGCCGCCTCGATCTGGTCGGTGAGCGCTTCGACGTAGTAGGAACCGGCGAGGGGATCGACGGTGGCGGTCACCCCGGTCTCGTAGGCGAGGATCTGCTGGGTGCGGAGGGCGAGGGTCGCCGCCTCTGCGGTGGGGAGCCCCAACGCCTCGTCGTAGGAATTGGTGTGCAGCGACTGGGTGCCACCGAGGACCGCGGCCAGGGCCTGGTAGGCGGTGCGGACGATGTTGCCGGAGGGCTGCTGGGCGGTGAGGGTCGACCCGGCGGTCTGGACGTGGAAGCGCATCCGCCACGACTCAGGGGAGGCGGCGCCCACCCGCTCTCTCATGAGACGCGCCCAGAGCCGGCGCGCCGCCCGGAACTTGGCGGCCTCCTCGAACAGGTCGTTGTGGGCGTTCCAGAAGAACGAGAGGCGCGGCGCCAGATCGTCGACGTCGAGGCCCGCCTCCCGTGCCGCCTCCAGGTAGGCGAGACCGTTGGCGAGCGTGAACCCGACCTCCTGCGCCGCGGTGGATCCTGCCTCCCGGATGTGGTAGCCGCTGATCGAGATCGTGTTCCACTCGGGCAGCTCGTCCCGGCAGTACCCGAGCAGATCGGTGACGAGCCGCAGTGAGGGCGCCACCGGGTACACGTAGGTGCCGCGGGCGATGTACTCCTTCAGGATGTCGTTCTGGACGGTGCCCCGGATCCGCGATGCCGCCACCCCCTGCTCCTCGGCGACGAGCTGGTAGAGCAACAGCAGCACCGCGGCGGTGGCGTTGATCGTCATCGACGTCGTCACCTCGCCCAGAGGGATGCCGTCGAAGAGGCGGCGCATGTCGGCGAGCGAGTCGATCGCCACCCCGACCCGGCCCACCTCGCCTTCCGCCATCGGGTCGTCGGAGTCGAGCCCCATCTGGGTAGGGAGGTCGAAGGCGACCGACAGGCCGGTCTGCCCGGCGGCGAGGAGAGCACGGAACCGGGCGTTGGTCTCGGCGGCCGACCCGAACCCGGCGTACTGGCGCATCGTCCAGAGCCGGCCCCGGTACATGGAGGGGTACGGCCCTCGGGTGAACGGGTACCGCCCCGGTTCCCCGAGCGCCTCGGCCGCGTCCCAGCCGTCCCGCTGCGTTTCGTCGTAGACCGGTTCGATCTCGAATCCGGGGCCGGCACGATGTGTGGTGTTGTCCTCGGACATCCCTATCATCCGCTCGCGGTGCCGGGTGGATGCTACCCGGGGAACTCTCCGCCCTCTCCGGACGTCTACACCCCGGAATGAAGATGGATCCGAGCATTCACCTCATCGAACGTCGAGAGCGCCGCGGCAAGCGCATCGCTGCCCTGGCGCTGCTCGCCGTGATCGCGGTGCTCAGCGCCTCGGTGCTCGGCATCTTCGCCTTCCTCGAGACCAACGCCGCCTTCGGCACCGTCCAGGACCTCGAGGAGCGCTACATCTGCAACGCCTCCGGGTACGACCTGAGCTTCCCCGACCTGGGGAGCCTGTCGACGGTGTACACCTCCGACGGGGTGCTGCTGGGGGAGATGACCCTGCGCAACAGCCAGCCCGCCAAGTTCGAGGACATCCCCGAGGTGGTGCGGGACGCCATGGTGGCGGCCGAGGACGGCGGCTTCTACGAGCACGAGGGCATCGACTTTCGCGCCATCGCCCGCGCCGCCGTCGCCAACGCCCGGAGCGAGGGCGACGGCATCCAGGGTGGTTCGACCATCACCCAGCAGATCGTCAAGAAGAACTTCCTCACCGAGGAGCGCACCATCGAGCGCAAGATCTGTGAGGCGGTGGTGGCCGCCGAGCTGGAGCGGCGCTACACCAAGGACCAGATTCTCGAGTTCTACATGAACTCCCAGTTCTTCGGGTACAACGCCTATGGTGTCAAGGCCGCCGCCCAGGAGTTCTTCGGCAAGGACCTCGACGAGCTGTCGGTGGCCGAGGCGGCCGCCATGATGGTGCCGATCCGCAACCCGAGCTACTACGACATCCGGCTCCACGAGGACCGCGTCACCGCCCGCCGCGACTCGGTGATCGACCAGATGGAGAAGCTCGGGTTCATCACCGCCTCCCAGGCGGCCACCGCCAAGGCGCAGCCCCTGGCGACGATCGAACACCAGGCGCTCGAGGACCTGTCCCCGGCGGTGATGATCGCCGCCCGGGAAGACCTGCTCAACAGCCCGGAGTACGGCCTCGGGGATACCTACGAGCAGCGCAAGCAGGCCCTCTTCGGGTGCCCGGCGGACGACACCGAATGCGAGGGCGGCGGCGGCCTCGAGGTCACCGTCACGGTCAACTATGCCCAGCAGCAGGAGGCGAACCGGATCCTGCGCTCCTGGTTCCGCGACCTCGACGGACCCACCGGCGCCATCGCCATGGTCGACAACGAGACCGGCGCCATCCGGGTGATGGCGAGCGGCCTCGATTTCGGCGACGACATCGCCGCCGGGCAGCGCCCCTACGACCTCGCCACCAAGGGGCGGCGTCAGGCCGGTTCGGCGTTCAAGCCGATCGCCCTCATCTCGGCGCTTCAGAACGGCAGCCAGTACGGCTGGCCCATCACCCTCGGCACCTACTGGGACTACACCAGCCCCCAGATCATCGACTGCGGCTATCCATGCAGCCCGGAGGGCTCCACCTGGACCGTGCGCAACGCCGGGGGCGGCGGCGAGGGCATCCGCACCCTGGAAGCGGCCACCTACCTGTCGACCAACACCGTGTATGCCCAGGTGTCGCTGGCGGTGGGACCGGAGCACATCGTCGACACCGCCCACCAGCTCGGGATCGAGTCGCCGCTCAACCCGGTGCTCTCCATCGCCCTCGGCACCCAGTCGGTGAGCCCGCTCGAGATGGCGTCGGCCTACTCGACGATCGCCAACTACGGGGAGAAGGTCGACAGCTACCTGATCGAACGGATCGAGGACGGCCAGGGCAACGTGCTCTACGAGCACACACCGCAGCGGGAGCAGGTGCTCGACCAGGCGCTCGCCGCCGCGGTGGTGCGGACCCTGGAGAAGGTGACCACCCAGGGAACCGCCTCCTTCGTGCACGGTGAGCTGGGCCGGCCGGTGGCGGGCAAGACCGGGACCGCCCAGAACTTCCGCGACGTCTGGTTCATGGGCTTCATCCCGCAGTACACCACCGCGGTGTGGGTCGGCTATCCCGACGCCCAGGTGGAGATGGTCAACTTCACCGTGTACGACGAGAAGGCCGGTCGCGAGCAGCACATCCAGCGGGCCTACGGCGGCACGGTGGCGGCCCCGGTGTGGGTCGACTTCATGCAGTGGGTCACCCAGGACCTCCCTGAGGAGGACTTCCCGCCCAGCCCCGAGGGCATCGAGGTCTACTACCGGACGCCGAAGACCGAGGTGCCCGACGTGCTGGAGATGACCGAGGAGGACGCCAAGGACGCCATCTACAAGGCGGGGCTGCAGGCCGACATCCAGATGGTGCCGTCGACCGAGCCGGAGGGCACCATCCTCAGCCAGGATCCCGAAGGAGGAACCGAGGTCGCGCAGGGTTCGACCGTCACCGTCCTCATCTCCAGCGGGGTGCCGCCCGAGATGCCGGTGTGGATCAACCTGCCGATCGACGAGTTCGATGCCACCCTCACCGCCTACAACGAGGAGACCGCCCTCGACCTCACCTGGGTACGGGTCGACGTCCCGGTCGAGGACCCCACCTCGTGGGACCGCATCGTCGGCACCGATCCTCCCCCCGGGGCCCTGGTGGAGACCGGCCAGCAGATCACGGTCCGGGTCGGGGTACCGCCCGAGCCGACCACCACCACCACCACGCTTCCCGGGCCCTGACCGCCCGGCGCCTCAGCCGGCGGCGAGGCCCTCCCGGTACGTCTTCACCTCCGCCTCGAGCAGCGTACCCAACAACCGGAGACGCGGCTCGATCCCGTCGGTCTCGAGGAGCCGCTGCCGGTCGAACTCCCCCAGCGGGGCGGCGGCGCAGATCGTCCATGCCGCTTCCACCGGATCGGAGGGGAGATCGACGTCGACGGGCCCGACGTCCACTCCTGCTTCGGAGGCGAGGGCGAGGAGCCGGCGCCGGCCCGCGACCACGGTGTCGATCAGCGGCGCCAGCCGCCCCGACGGTGCCGGGTCGTCGAGGGGAGTCGTCTCGGCCCGCGGGTAGGGGTCGTCCGGGCACCAGCGGGTCATCCGGATCCTCCGTTCCCCCCGAGCTGCCACCAGGAGGCGGGCATCACCGATCCGCTGCACCCAGGAGATCCGGGCCCGGGTGCCGACGTCGCAACGGGTGTCCCCACCCCCCACCTCCGAGCCCCGTTCGATGAGCACGACGCCGAACCTGCCGTCGTCGCTCAACGCCTCGTCGATCATCCGCAGGTACCGCGGCTCGAAGACCTGGAGGGAGAGCACGGCCTGCGGGAACAGGACGGTTCCGAGCGGAAACATGCGGGTGGCGCTCACCGACCAAGTATGCCCTCCCTGGGGTGACCCTGAGAGGGTCGTTCCCGGCCGGAGCCGGCCTGCCCTAGCCTGGCGGCCCCATGGACACCACTTCTCCGCTGCGGCGGCTCTGGCGCTATTCGCACGGTCATCGCGCCCGCATCGTGCGGGCCACGATCTGGTCGGTGCTCAACAAGGCCCTCGACATCGCTCCCCCGGTGCTGATCGGGATGGCGGTCGACGTCGTCGTCAACCGGGAGACCTCGATGTTGAGCCATCTCGGCCTCGCCACCCCGCGCAGCCAGCTGGTGGCCCTCACCGTGGTGACGTTCGTGGTGTGGGTGTTCGAGTCCCTGTTCGAATACCTGCTCGGGATCGAGTGGCGCAATCTGGCCCAGACCATCCAGCACGAGCTGCGGATCGACGCCTACGGTCACATGCAGCACCTCGAGATGGCCTACTTCGAGGATCGGGCGTCCGGCGACCTGCAAGCGGTGCTCAACGACGACGTCAACCAGTTGGAACGGTTCCTCGATCGCGGCGCCAACGAGGTGATCCAGGTGCTGACCACGGTGGTGCTCATCGGCGCCGTGTTCTTCGCCCTCGCCCCTCGCATCGCCTGGCTGGCGTTCCTCCCGGTGCCGTTCATCCTGTGGGGTTCGTTCCGCTTCCAGCACCGCATCGAGCCTCGCTACGCCGCGGTGCGGGAACAGGCCGCCGCCGTCAACAGCCAGCTCGCCAACAACCTGGGCGGTATCGCCACCATCAAGGCGTTCACCGCCGAGGACCGCGAGGTGGGGCGGATCGGGGTGGAGAGCGACCGCTACCGGGTGGCGAACCGGGGTGCCATCGCCCTCAGCTCCGCCTTCTCCCCCCTCATCCGGGTGGTGATCCTCGTCGGCTTCGTCGCCACCCTCCTGTGGGGAGGCTTCCTCGCCCTGGACGGGGGCATCTCGGTCGGCTTCTACAGCGTGATGGTGTTCCTCACCCAGCGGCTGTTGTGGCCGCTGACCCGGCTCGGGGAGACCTTCGACCTCTACCAGCGGGCCATGGCATCCACCCGACGGGTTCTCGACGTCCTCGACACCGAGGCGTCCATCACACCGGGCGACGTGCACCTCCCCCATGTCGAGGGGCGGATCGATTTCGAGGGGGTCGGCTTCAGCTACGTGGCGGGGACGCCGGTGCTCCACGACGTCACGTTCTCGATGCCGGAGCGGGAGACGATCGCCTTCGTCGGCCCCACCGGATCCGGCAAGACGACACTGGTCAAGCTGCTGCTCCGCTTCTACGACGTGGAGCGGGGATCGGTCCGCCTCGACGGGCACGACATCCGGACCCTCGACCTCCACGACCTGCGGGAGGCGATCGCCCTGGTGAGCCAGGACGTCTTCCTGTTCCACGGCACGGTGCGGGACAACATCGCCTACGG
>CAZQUB010000056.1:0-11033 GCA_964596225.1 uncultured Acidimicrobiaceae bacterium | reverse complement strand
AGCGGATCATCTCCAGGTCGAGGGCGACGTCGAGCCGCCACCAGATCTGCTCGAGAATCTCCTGGAACGTGGTCGGCGTCTTCGGGGGAGGCGGCATGCCGCGGGCCAGGGCCGAGTAGAGGTGGTGATGGGCGCACACCAGGCCCGGCGTCGTCGCCGCCATGCTCGCTCCTCTCTCCGCTGCTTCTCTCAAGCTAGCGCCGCCGCGAGGAGCGGGTCGCCGGCGCACCGCATTCTGGGAAGACGGCGCGGTGCTGGATCGGGACGCTGAGCATCGTTCTCTGTCATAGGTCGGACCCGCCACCCTCGAAGAGCTGTTGTGCGGAGGCGCGGTGGAGGTCGTCGCCACCAGCGCCGACGGAACCCCGCTGGCGATGGGGCGGAGCAGCCGTCTCATCCCACCGCGCCTCCGCCGCTGGGTCCTCCATCGGGACGGATGCTGCACTGCCGACGGCTGCTCGTCCCGCCACCGCCTGCAACCCCACCACATCGTGCCGTGGTCACGGGGCGGCCCGACCGATCCCGACAATGTGACGAATCGGAAAGCAGTCCCCAAGTGGTACGGGAGACGTGTTCGATCGAGGCGGCCTTTCACCCATTCGATATGTGCCGATGTGGGCGGTCGAGTTCGAACGGTTTCCCGCACTCTCACCATCGGACGAGCATGGCCTTGTTCCCCTATTGACATCCCGACGCGTGCGTCGGAGACTCATCCTATGAAGGCCGCTTTATGGGTGTTCTTGCTTGTCGGTCTTGTGCTCAGTGGGTGTTCCGGGAATGGTGCCGAGCCCGGATCTGAAACCGATGGTGACCCGACGTGTAGCGATCTCTTCATGTTCTGGTGGTGGCCGCTGGCTGCGGTTGACGAGTTCAATGATCCACTGCCTGAGTACGTCCCGTCGGAAGACGCTTGGGCAAAGATTGAAGTCGCGCAGGAAGCGGCGCTGCAAGTCGCGGACACTGAGGAGGCATGGCATCGGGCCCTGGTCGAGACTTGGGAGGCCGCGGAACCCGAGTCCTTCCATGCGACGTGCGACGTCTTCTCTGATGGCGAGCGCCGTGTCCTCATGGACTTGAGCGAGACGGAGGCCTCCGAGTGCTTCCAGAGGGCTGCCGAGTACTACGACCCGAACATCGGATCAGAGTTCGGCACTATCGCCCGTGAACTGGGGGTTGACATTCCACCTGCCGCGACGATCGATTCGGGTCAGGCGGCGCGGGTCTGGGCAGCCAACCATGCCGAGGACTTCATAGCCGTGTGCCGTCATCTCATGGAGTTGAGAGGGTCATCCCAGGTCGATGCAGCACCAACTACGTCTCCGCCTCCCAGCACCGCTCAACAAGCGCCATCACCTTCGACAACCACCGTGGTGACGACAACTGCTCTCACTGCCCCGACAACCACAACGACGACAACTCCGCGAACCACGACAACGGCAACTGCCGATTTCTACTCGATCTCCACCCAGGGGCTGCCTCCTGATGCGCTGCCCGGTAGTGGCGGATGGTGGGGCTCGGGGTGCTCACCGGGCGGAGACATACTGCCGGACGGGATCTGGTGGGGCTACCTCACCGACCTCACGCCGACATCGGTCACGTTCGACCTCGCTTGTCTCCGTTTCGCGGATGAGTCCGACGATGATCCCGCCACCGAGGACTATGCATGGGTCATTGAAAACAACAGCCACAAGCTTCGCGTCGTGCCGGTGAGTCCCGTAGCTCTGGTGACCTGCTCCTGGCAGGCCTGTCCGCCGAATCCCTTCCCGTACATCGAATGGATCGAGAATGATGCAGTTCCTCATGGCGATTCGGGAAGAGAAGGTGGGCTGTGGCTGTACGTAAACGATGGACTGGTGACCGAGCTTGGCGAAGGAACGATCGCAGGGTGACTCTCAGCGAGGCCAACCCGTAGCCCACGTCCTGGATTCTTGGATGCTTGCGTAGAGTTTGTTGACGAGGTTATCGGCCTCATCCAACGAACAAGCGCGGAGCCACCTGTGCCATGCACAGCGGATAGGCCCACATTTGTCGTAGGCAACGAGGTGGGAACGCACATTCGACACCGCCGATCATCTTCTTGACGGACCGCCCGAGCCGTCCGGCCGGCACCACGACGCGGCACCGTCCACCGCCGTCAGGGTCACGTCTACGATCTTGTGCCGGAGGACCACACCATGCTCGTGCGCCCGATGACACCCGACGACTGGCACCAGGTGGCGGAGGTGTACCGCGAGGGCATCGCCACCGGCAACGCCACGTTCGAGACCGACGTGCCCTCCTGGGAGGCGTGGGACGCCGGGCACCTCTCCACCGCCCGTCTCGTCGCCGACGAGGACGGCACGGTGGTCGGCTGGGGCGCCCTCAGCTCGGTGTCGGATCGCTGTGCGTACGGCGGTGTCGCCGAGGCGAGCGTCTACGTCGCCGCCTCCGCCCGGGGACGCGGCGTCGGCCGGGCCCTGCTCGGGGAGACGATCCGGCTGTCCGAGGAGGCCGGGATCTGGACTCTGCAGGGTGGCGTGTTTCCCGAGAACAAGGCGAGCCTCGCCCTGCTGGCGAGGTGCGGGTTCCGCGCCGTCGGAATCCGTGAACGGCTGGGATCGATGGACGGCCGGTGGCGGGACGTGGTGTTGCTGGAGCGGCGCAGCGCGATCGCCGGCGTCTGAGGCGCTACCCCTTCTCGACCGGCTGGTGCACCCCCATCGGCAGCGTGGTGCGCCACCGTCCGTCCACCTCGTGGAGGGCGGCGGCCACCGCCCCCGCGGTGGGCACCAACCCGATCTCGCCGACGCCCTTGACCCCGTACGGGGCCCGCGGCTGCGGCTCCTCGACCATGATCACGTCCACGGGGGGCATGTCCTTGGCCCGCAGGATCCCGAGGCTGCGCAGCGTCATGTTGGTGGGTCGCCCCTCCTCGTCGGTGGGGAACTCCTCGGTGAGGGCGTAGCCGAGCCCCATGTGGACCGCCCCTTCGATCTGGCCGGAGCACAGGGTGGGGTTGACGACCTTCCCCACGTCGTGGACCGCCACCACCTTCTCGATGCTCCCCGTCTCGGGGTCGGCCACCACGAGCTGGGCGGCGTACCCGAAAGCGGAGTGGATGATGGGATGCTCGACCCCCTCCTCCATGGAGTTGGTCCAGTCGACCCGGTACTCGCCCAGGTAGTCGACGCCGACCTCGCGGCCTGCCTCGTCGGCGACCCGGCAGGCGGCCGCGACCGCCCCGGCCCCCATCAAGGTGCCGCGGGACCCGGTCGTCTGCCCGGCGCCCAGCTCACGGGTGGTGTCGACCACAACCCGCACCCGTGCCGGGTCGACGCCGAGTTCCTCCACCGCCACCTGGAGCGCCACGGTGTGGATCCCCTGCCCCATCTCGGTCCAGCAGTGGCGTACCTCGACGGTGCCGTCCTCCTCGAAGCGGACCACCGCTCGCGAGATCTCGAGGAAGCCGTTGCCGAGACCCGAGTTCTTGAGGGCGAGACCCAGCCCCACCGCCTTGCCGGCGGCGCGGGCCTCGTCGTAGGCGGGCTTGATGCGGTCGAGGCAGCTGCGGGCGCCTCGGCATCCCTCGTCCATGATCTGGCCCGGCCCCCATTCGTCTCCGGGGGCGACGACGTTGCGGGAGCGCATCTCCCAGCCGGTGATGCCGACCTTCTCGGCGAGCCGGTCGAGCAGGCCCTCGGTGGCGAACTGGGCCTGGTTGGCTCCGAACCCACGGAAGGCGCCGCACACCGGGTTGTTGGTGCGCACCGCGGTGGATTCGACGTCGATGGCGGGATACACGTACGGCCCACCGGCGTGGCCGGCGGCCCGCTCCAGCACCTTCATGCCGACCGAGGCGTAGGGGCCGCTGTCGCCGATGAGGCGCGCCTTGAGGGCGGTCAGCTTGCCGTCGGCGTCGCACCCGGCGGTCGCCTCGATGGTGATGGGGTGCCGCTTGGCGTGGATGAGGAGGGACTGCTCCCGGCTCAGGGTGCACATCACGGGCCGCTGCAGTAGGTGGGCGGCGAGGGCGGTCTGGGCCTGGTTCGACATGTCTTCCTTGCCGCCGAAGGCGCCGCCGTTCGACACCAGCTCGACGACGACCCGGTCCGGGTCGATCCCGAGCACCGAGGCGATCTGGTCGCGGTCGTCCCACACCCCCTGCCCCCCGGAAAAGACCATGAGCCGGCCGTCGTCGCCGGGAACGGCGAGGGTGGATTCGGGCTCGAGGAAGGCGTGCTCCACCCGCTGGGTGTGGAACACCTCGTGGACGGTGTGGGCCGACGCGGCGAGGGCGGCGTCGACGTCGCCGCGCCGGTAGGCGGAGACCGAGAGCACGTTGCCGTCGAGTTGCCACACCGCGTCCTCGTCGGAGGCGAGCGCCGCCACCGGGTCGGTGAACGGCGGCAGCACGTCATAGGCGACCTGGACCGCATCGGCCGCGGCCCGGGCCTGGACGGGCGTGTCGGCGACGACGACCGCGAGCACGTCCCCGACGTAGGAGGTGCGGCCCCCCACCGGGATCATGACCGGCCAGTCGCGCTGGATGATCCCGACCCGCAGGTCGCCGGGCACGTCGGCGGCGGTGTAGACGGCCACCACGCCCTCCATCGCCTCGGCGGCGGAGGTGTCGATGGCGACGATGTCGGCCCGGGCATGATCGGTGAGCGTGAGGGCGGCGTGGAGCAGTCCGGGAGGGCGGAGATCGGCGACGTAGCCACGGTCACCGAGGGCGAGCGCCGCCGCCTCGTACTTGACGCCGGTCGAACCGATGCCGCCCGGGAGGGTCGGCTCGGGAATGGTGCCGTCGCGCAGCATCTCGATGGCGTCGAAGATCTTGGTGTAGCCGGTACAGCGGCAGAGGTGGGCGCCGAGCCTCCCGGCCATGGTCGCCCGGTCGAGGTCCTTGCCCTTCTGGTCGAGCAGCGCCTTGGTGCGCATCACGATCCCCGGGGTGCAGAACCCGCACTGGAGCGCTCCGGTGACGGCGAAGGCGGTGGCGAGGCGGTCGCGCTCGGCGGCATCCAGGCCCTCGAGGGTGGTGACCTCCTTGCCTGCCGCCTTCTGCAGCGACACCAGGCAGCTCTGGATCGCCTTGCCGTCGAGGAGGACGGTGCAGGCGCCGCACTGCCCCGAGGGGGAGCAGCCGTCCTTGGGGGAGGTGACGTCGAGTTCGTCGCGGAGGGCGGAGAGCAGGTGGGGGTGGTCCCCGTGCACGGTCACCGCGGCACCGTTGAGCCGGAACTCGACCACCTCGGGTGTCGTCAGGGTCATCTCGGCTCCCCTCGTCTCGGCGGAACGGTACTCGTATCTGGAGGTCGCGAATGACGCGACCTCCATCATTGTACGTTTTGTCAAGCTCCATCAGGGAGGGGAACGAGGGCTCCAACTAGGATTCCGAGATCATCTGGAGGAGTTGCGACGATGTCCGGCTGCCGTGCCGAGTTCCTGGTGGAGCCGTTCGAGGAGGGGGCGCCGGGCCCGCACGTCCGCGCTGCCCTGGACGCGGTGTCGGCGCTCGGCCTGACTCCCGAGTTCGGCCCGTTCGGGACGACGGTGGTCGGCGAGCGGAGTCAGGTGATCGCGGCGCTCCAGGCGATGCTGGAGGCGGCCCTCACCAACGGAGCGACCCGGGTGTCCCTCCAGTTCACCGGTGACTGACCCGTGGCCGCCGCCGACCACCCCCTGTTCACCGCCATCGAGCCGCTGCTGAAGGCGATGGGCGCCACGGTGGTCGAACCCGACGGCATCGGGGAGACCGACGTCCCCGTCGAATGGGACGGCGAGGTGATCGGCGGAGTCCGTCTCGAATCGCTCTCGGGGGCTCTGGAGCGCATGGTCGCCCACATCGAACAGGAGTTGGGCACGCCGCTGGCGGAACTGGGCCGGGTCCAGAAGCAGGCCGCGGTGCGCATGCTCGACGAGCGGGGGGCGTTCCACCTGCGCCGCGCCATCGATTCGATCGCCGATCTGATGGGCGTGAGCCGGATCACGATCTACAACTACCTCAACGCGATCCGCAAGGACTGACTTCGCGGTTTCGCCGTATGCGTGCTTCCGCGCATAGAGTGACCTCCCCGGCGGTGGGGTGGGCGGAACGTTTCGGACGCCGGGAATCAAACAAGAACCAATCGGAGGAGATCGGGAGGAGCAATGGCTCGAGGCAGATGGCGCCTGATCACAGGCTTGATCCTCGTACTCGCCATCGTCGCAGCCGGATGTGGCAGCGACGACGAGGGCGCGAGCAGCAGCAGCACGACGAGCACCACCGTGAGCGCAGAACCGTTCAAGATGGCCGTCGTCTTCGTCGGACCGACGTCCGACAAGGGCTGGTCCTGGGCGCACAACGAAGGCATGAACTACGTCGAAGCGAACATGGACAACGTCGAGATCACTCGACTCGAGAACATCGCCGAGGGCCCTGACTCGCAGCGCGTGTTCGAGGATCTGGCCAACGGGGGCAACAAGCTCATCTTCGGCACGTCGTTCGGATACATGGAACCGATGCTGGCCGCAGCGGAGAACTACCCCGACACGGTGTTCATGCACGCCACCGGCTACCTGTCGTCGGAGAACATGAGCAACTACTTCGGCGCCGCCGAAGAAGGCCGCTATCTCAGCGGCATGGCCGCCGGGGCCGCGACCAAGACCAACCTGATCGGCTACGTCGCGGCGTTCCCGATCCCCGAGGTGCTGCGAGGCATCAACGCCTTCACCCTCGGTGTCCGTGAGATCAACCCGGACGCCCAGGTGCAGGTGGTGTGGACGTCCACCTGGTTCGACCCCGCGGTCGAAGGTGACGCCGCCCAGTCGTTGCTCGATGCCGGCGCCGACGTCATCGCCCAGCACCAGGACTCCCCGGCGCCCGGTCAGGCAGCCGAGGCGGCCGGTGCCAAGTGGGTCGGCTACAACGCCAACATGATCGAGTTCGCCCCGGAGGGCTGGCTCACCGCCGCCATCTGGGACTGGGGCCCGTACTACCTGAGGACGGCCCAGGAGGTCGAGGACGGAACCTGGACCAACGCGCCGTACTACGGGAACCTGGCCGACGGGACCGTCGACATCGCCCCGTTCGGTCCGTCCGTGACCCAGGAGATGCAGGACAAGATCCTGGAGCGCAAGCAGCAGATCATCGACGGCACATTCCAGGTCCTGCCGGACCCGATCGTCAACCAGGATGGCGTCGAGCAGCCGCTCGGTGACATCTTCTCCATGGATTACTTCGTCGAGGGCGTGATCGGCAGCGCGACCGGCTGATCCGTTCGACGATCGAGACAGATGAGCAGGGCCCCGGCTCCCGCCGGGGCCCTGCCGCGTGACACCCCTCGGCTCGGTTGGCTCCTGCGGCGCCCCCTCTTGGCTTTCCCGAAGAAGCGCCACCGCGGGTGGCGTCTGATTCGGGGAGGGTCACGTGACCCGAACCCACGACACACCCCCCTCGGCTCACTTCGTTCGCCGGTCCCCCCTGACGACAGAGGGGGCAAAGGATGGACGACGCCGCGCTTCGTCCGAGAAGAAGCGTCGATGCGGGCGCACTAATGTGACGCCATGTTCGAGGCTCCCGCCGGCAACCAGGCCACGCTCGCCCTCGACCTGCGGGGCATCGACAAGGCCTTCTACGGCGTCAAGGCCAACGACTCCGTCGACTTCGATCTCCGCTGGGGCGAGGTCCACGCCCTCCTCGGCGAGAACGGCGCCGGCAAGTCGACCCTCTGCTCGGTGCTCGCCGGCCTCTACCGACCCGACGCCGGCACCTTCAACTACGACGGCGAGCCGGTGGCGTTCCGGTCCCCCAAGGACGCACTCGCCGCCGGCATCGGCATGGTGTACCAGCACTTCCGCCTCGTCCCCAACCTCACCGTCGCCGAGAACCTGGCGCTGGGACACCCCGGCGTCGGCATGCGCATCTCGCAACGCGTCCTGATCCGGGCCGCCAACGAGCTGGGGGCGCGCTACGGGCTGCCGGTCGATCCGCTGGCGCGGGTCTGGCAGCTGTCGGTCGGCGAGCAGCAGCGGGTCGAGATCCTCAAGCTGCTGTACCGGGACGCCCGCATCCTCATCCTCGACGAACCCACCGCGGTGCTCACCCCGCAGGAGTCCGCCGGCCTGTTCGACACCATGCGGCTCATGGCGTCCGAGGGCAAGTCGGTCATCTTCGTGTCCCACAAGCTGCGTGAGGTCAAGCAGGTCTCCGACCGGGTCACGGTGCTGCGGGACGGCCGCCGGGTCGGGGACGTCGTCACCGCCGACGCCGAGCTGCGGGACCTGGCCCGCATGATGGTGGGCCGCGACCTCGAACTCCCCAGCCGGGGCGAGGTGGCACCTCCCGGCGAACCGGTGCTGACGGTGCGCGACCTGCGAGTCGACGGAGACCGCGGCATCGAGGCGGTGCGCGGGGTCAGCTTCGACGTTCACCACGGTGAGATCCTCGGCATCGCCGGCGTGTCCGGCAACGGGCAGCGTGAGCTGGCCTACGGGATCGTCGGCCTGCGCCGTCCGTCGGGAGGCACGGTGGTGCTCGACGGTGAGGACCTCACCCGAGCCGGGGTGCGGGAACGGAGCCGCCGCGGCATCGCCTACGTGCCGCAGAGCCGCCTCGGGATGGGTCTGGCGCCCGGGCTCACCACCGACGACAACCTCGCCCTCAAGTCGTTCCGCGACCCCCCGTTCTGTCGTGGCCCGCTGCTGTCCGTCGGCGCGTTCCGGGAGCAGGCAGCCGAGCTCATCGAGCGTTACGACATTCGCGGCGTACGTCCCGGGCTCCCCATCCGGCTCCTCTCGGGCGGCAACCTACAGAAGGCGCTCATCGCCCGTGAGGTGAGCCAGCACCATCTCGTGCTCATCGCCCGCTCCCCGACCCGAGGCCTCGACGTGGGAGCCACCCAGGCGGTGCGCAAACTGCTGCTGGCCGAACGCGCCGCAGGCACCGGTGTGCTGCTCATCTCCGAGGACCTCGACGAGTTGCTGGCCTTGGCCGACCGGATGCTGGTGCTCTACGAGGGAGCCGTCGTCGGAGAGGTCACCGCCGAGGAGGCCACCGCCGAGCGGCTCGGGCTGCTCATGGCGGGCCATCGCGACGAGGTGGGCGCATGAGGGTGGGACGCTGGCATGTCGAACCTCGCGGTCTCGCCTCGACCCGGGTCACCCTGCTGGTCCCCCTCCTCTCGGTGTTCTCCGCACTCGTCGTCGGCGCCCTCTTCCTCGCCCTCACCGGGAACAACCCGTGGAACGTCTACACCAAGATGATCGACGCCGCCTTCGGCTCGTCCCGCAGTGTCAGCGAGACCCTGGTGTCTGCCACCCCGCTCATCCTCACCGGCGTCGCCGCCGCCATCGCCTTCAAGATGCTGGTGTGGAACATCGGCGGCGAGGGCCAATTGCTGATGGGCGCCATCTTCGCCGCCGGGGCCGGCATCGCCCTCGGCGACGGCACACCGGCCATCGTCGCCCTCCCGGCGGTGGTACTGGCAGGGGCGGTTGGCGGGGCCCTGTGGGCGAGCATCTCGGCGGTGCCGCGTGTCCTGCTGGGCACCAACGAGATCATCACCACCCTGATGCTCAACTTCATCGCCCTCAACCTCATGAACTACCTGGTGTTGGGCAGCTTCAGCCCTTGGCGCGACCCGAATGCCACCCAGTTCCCCCAAGGGCGTCCGATTCCCGCGGCAGGCCGGCTCCCCGAGTTCTTCCACCGCCTCGACTGGGGCATCTTCATCGCGGTGGCGGTCGCCATCGTCGCCTGGTTCCTGGTGGGCAAGACCCGGTGGGGCTTCGAGGTGCGGGTGGTCGGCGACTCGGCCGACACCGCCCGCTACGCCGGGATCACGGTGCCCCGCAAGATCATGAGCGTGTTCTTGCTCTCCGGTGCCGCCGCCGGGCTGGCGGGAGCCCTCCTCGTCGCCGGCGTGCTCGGCAAGATGGATCCCCGCTCCCTCGACCTCGGCCTCGGGTTCACCGGCATCATCGTGGCCGCCCTCGCCCGCCTCAACCCGCTGGCGGTGGTGCCGGTGGGGGTGCTGATGGGGGCACTCAACAACTCGGGGCCGGCGCTCCAGTCGATCCAGGTGCCGTCGGCGACGGTGACCATGCTCCAGGGCGCCATCCTCATCTTCGCCGTCGCCGGGGAGTTCTTCATCGCCAACCGGGTGCGGAGGCGGCCGCCGGCGATACCCACCGCGACCGTGCAGGAGGATGCGGCGTGAACGACAGCACCTTCGTCCTCACCGCCTTCGCCGCCATCGGCCTCGGCACCCCGATCGTGTTCGCCACCCTCGGCGAGATCATCACCGAGCGGGCCGGGGTCCTCAACCTCGGGGTGCAGGGCATGATGCTGGTCGGCGCGGTGACCGGATTCTGGGCGACGTTCCGGACCGGCAACCTCCTCCTCGGGGTGGTGGTGGCGATGCTCGCCGGCGCCGCCCTCTCGGCGATCCACGCCTTCTCCTCGATCACGCTGCGGGTGAGCCAGATCGTCTCCGGCATCGCCCTCGCCCTCTTCGGCACCGGGCTCGCCAACTTCATCGGGCGCACCGGGACCCCGGCCCTGGTGGGCCAGCCGTCCCGCGAGACCTTCGAGCCGCTCCTCACCGGAGGCATCGCCAACTGGCCGATCGTGGGCCCGCTCATCTTCGGCCACGACACGTTGGTGTATGTGTCGTGGCTGGTGGTGGCGGTCGCCAGCTACTACCTGTTCCACACCAAGGCCGGCCTCACCCTGCGGGCCGTCGGCGAGGACCCCGCCTCCGCCGACGCCGCCGGGGTCGAGGTGACCCGGGTCCGCTACATCCACGTCATGGTGGGCGGCGCCCTGGCGGGATTGGGCGGCGCCTACTTCTCGCTGGCGCTGGTGCCGTCGTGGCAGGACGACCCGATCGGCGCCGCGGGGTGGATCGCCATCGCTCTCGTGATCCTGGCGAGCTGGCGGCCGTGGCGGGCCCTCTTCGCCGCCTACCTGTTCGGCGCCGCCGGACGCCTCAACTTCACGTTCCAGACCCTCGGCGTGTCGGTGCCCGCCAACCTGCTGGCGATGATCCCGTTCATCCTGGCGATCGTCG
>CAZQUB010000055.1:0-11139 GCA_964596225.1 uncultured Acidimicrobiaceae bacterium | reverse complement strand
CAGCTTGCGGTCTCCGGGTCTCGGTGGTCCGAGTGGGAGTCGCCACCTGCCTCGTCGAGCGAGGGAGCGGCCATCCCGATTCATCTCACGGTGGAATGAACGCTCAGCGCTCGGCCACCTCCAGGGTCCTGCTAGAACTCTCACTCAACGTGGACCACCTCCTTTCCCTGGTCCGACGATTGTGCCACATGATCAGGTCGGGCGAGTAGGTTTCTCGGTAGGATCACTTCCGTCTCGGTACGATCACTTCCGGTAGGGATACACACGAAAGGGGTTCACCGTGAACCGTGCACGATTCCGCTGGCTCGCCCTGGCCGGCGCTGCCGTTCTATTCGTCGGAGGATGCGGCGGGTCCGATCCGGCTGAGGAAGCCGCCAAGCAGCTGGAGCAGGCCATAGAGAACGCCGGCGACGGCTCGGTTGCCGTCGATATCGGCGACGACGGCTCCGTCGACATCAACGTCCAAGGTGACGAAGGCGACGGCGACGTCTCGATCAGCAGCAACAGCAACGATGGCTCGGTCGCCATCCAGGTCGAGGGCGAGGACGGCTCGATGGTCATCGGCGGTGGCGATGTCCCCGACGGTTTCCCGATCCCCATCCCCGACGGTGGGCAAGTCATCTCCTCGTTCACCGGCTCGAGCGACAGCGGAAGCGGGTCCACCGTCGTGATGCAATACCCCGCAGGGAGCTATGACGACCTGGTCTCCACGTTCGAATCGTGGATCAACGCCAACGCCTCCGACACCGGCAGCTTCCACTCCGACAGCGCCGACGGAAGCAGCACCCAGCTCTACGGCTCCATCGCGGACGGATCGACCGTGATGGTGATCGTCACCGAGAGCGGGACGGACGTCGCCGTCACCTTGAGCGCTGGTTCGGAGTAGGTCGCTCGGACGCCCGGGGGCGGTGCCTGGAAGTGCTCCCGGCAATCCCGCGACGGCCCTAGAGTCGCGTGCGGACGAACCCCTGGGGGGACGGCACCATGCGGAGACCGGTCATCGTGCTTGTCGCCGCCGCGGTTGTGTGGAGCAGCCTCGGCGGTCCGGCTGCTGCCGTCGACCCGGGACTGGATCGGGCGGCAACCGCCGACGTCGTCCCGCCGGTCTCCGCGGAGCGAATCGCTCCGCTCGCCGCCCCCGCCGGCACGTTCGACGGTGACCCGCTCGGTCTCGTCGCCTTTCCCCGAGACGCGCATCGCAATTCACTCGGAACCGATCACTTCGGCGTCTTCGTGTGCACCTGGACCGGCTCCGACGGTGGCGTCGCCCTCACCGACGTCGCCGCCCGCCTCAACGACGAGGTCACCCCTTACTTCCTCGATCTGTCGGGAGGGGCCTACCACCCGGTCTTCACGGCGCGGGCCGTGATCCACCTGGACGATCAGGACCCCAAGGATCTCGAAACGTGCGCCTCCGAAGTGCTCCTCGCCGCTTCCGACGGGGATGGGGACGATGCCGCGTTCGCGGTGCTCGACAACCAGCTCAACGGGGGCCTCGCCACTTCCGGGTGGGAATGCGACAACTGCACCACCCCGTTCGAGACGACCTTCCCCTCCAACCAACGGTGGGCGGTGGTCGACGGCTGGACGGTGACGCCGCTGTCGAGCCCGAGCCGGCCCCCTCACCTGACGACCGCGGTCCACGAGATCGGGCACACGCTGAGCTGGCCCCATTCCTTCTCGGGGGTGACGTCCTCGCAGTACGACAACCCGATCGACGTGATGAGCGCCAACGCCACCGCCGACGAGTCGACCCGGGCCGACCAGCCGTACGCCACCGTGGCGTTCAACCGCTACCGGGCAGGCTGGGTCGCCCCCTCCGACGTCATCTTCTTCCACGGAGGGGTGCTGGAGACGACGGTGGCGCCGGTGGGCGTTTCCGGAACCCAGATGATCGTGCTCCCCACCGACGACCCCCTCTCGTTCCTGACGCTGGACGCCCGCGTCACGTCCTCCATCGATCCCATCCCGTCCTCGTTCTCGGGCGTCACCGCGCACTACGTCGACCAGGATTGCGGTGGAGGGTACGTGTGCTCCGGGACGCTGTCGGCGACCTATACCTACCCGCCCTCACCAAACACCCTCGACCACGTCACTCCCGTGGGGGGCGAGGCGGTCTTCGATTTCAACCCGGGCACACCCCTTCAGGCGGAGGGCACCACCCTCACGGTGCTGGGGAGCTCGGCGGCTGGATTCCAGGTGCGGCTGGTCGGGTACGACGACATCGCCACCACCGTCTTCGGCGGGGACATCGTGTGGTTGGCGACCGAGAGCATCACCCATGGATGTAGCGCCACCAGCTACTGCCCGACCGACCCGGTGACCCGCGGCCAGATGGCCGCCTTCCTGGTGCGGGCCCTCCACCTCACCGACCCGGGAACCGCCGACTTCGTCGACGACGACAGGTCGATCTTCGAGGACGACATCGCCAAGCTCGCCACCGCCGGCATCACCGCCGGCTGCAACCCGCCCGCCAACGACCGCTTCTGCCCCGACGACCCGGTGACGCGCGGCCAGATGGCCGCCTTCCTGGTGCGGGCCCTCCACCTCACCGACCCGGGAACCGCCGACTTCGTCGACGACGACAGGTCGATCTTCGAGGACGACATCGCCAAGCTCGCCACCGCCGGCATCACCGCCGGCTGCAACCCGCCCGCCAACGACCGCTTCTGCCCAAGTGACCAGGTGACCCGCGGCCAGATGGCCGCGTTCCTCCACCGGGCACTCGGCTGAGCTTCGGGCTACCAGCCGCTCTGGTAGGCGGAGCCGACCAGCTTCTCGTAGTTCATGTCGTAGAGCATGCAGAGCCCGTACCGGTCCCCGCTCTGCCACGCCTCCGCGAGGGGATAGAAGTAGAAGTACATGAGGGCGGAGTCGAGATAATCGACCCCGACGTACCCGGCGAAGGAGTCGTAGCACGCGGTGTCGAGTTCCGTCGCCAACGCGTCCTCCCCCGGATACGAAGCCCCGGCACCGGCGGCGTACTCGTGGCGCAAGAAGCTCTCGTTGTCGTGCGGATCCCCGCAGTTGACGAGATCGATTGCGGTGTCGGCGTCCGTCGTGTCGTCCGGCAGTGAACTGTCATCGAAGCAGTACCCCGGTTGCATGGCGGCGAAGGTCACCGTTCCGGGGGATCCTCCGGCCACGGTGGTGGCGGTGGTCCCGCCCCCGCCGAACCCGGCGGACATCAGCGCTGCCTCGTCGGCAACGAAGGTGGCCAGGATCGTGTCGAGTGCTTCGAGATCGCGGTCGTCGATGGCCACCACCTGGAGCAGCATGAGGAAGGCGCCGTCGGCCGGTTCGGCCACGACCTGGACGTAGAGCATGTCCTCCCCGCCGCACCCGGAGTACACGTCGTACTCCCCGGTGTAGAGGGCGTCCTCGTAGCCTTGCCGTCCCTCGTAGGTGCAGGAGTCACCGAACCACTCGTAGTCGAGCAGCGAGTCGACGGTGAAGGAACTGGTGATGCTGCTGGATGCCCCGAAGAAGACCCCGGGCGTCGACCAGCCGCCGAGCCAGCTGTCGATGTCGGTCGAGGCGGTCACCGCCACCCCGACCGAATCGCCCCCGTCGAAGGTCCATGGGCTGCCGAGCCGGTCGGCCCACGCCGCCGGAACGTCCATGGTGATGATCCCTGAATCGTCCGTCACGGTCTCGTAGCTGCCGTATCCGGCGGGAGCGGCAGCACCGCCGTCGTCGGCGACTTCGTCCTGCAACGTCGTCTCGAACGAGAACGACGGCGTCAGGACGAGATCGGTGTTGATCGTCCCTTCGAGGAAGATGTCGTCGCTGGGCCGGTACACCTCCACCGAGAGCGGATCGCCCGGTTGGTGGGAGCGGAGGATGTCGCAGTAGTCCTCCATCGTGCCGTCGGTGGCCGGGATCAGGCCCTCCAGCAGCGTGATGAGGTCTCCGCCCTCGATACCGACGAGCGCGGCCGGGCTCCCCGACGCCACCGAGGCCACCCAGATGCCGGCGAGGTAGTCGCCGACCACGGCCTGACCGTTGACACCGATCGAGGTGACGTCCTCACCCGCCTGCAGCTGCGGGAGCACCTTGGCGATCTCGTCGAGGCCGATCCCGTAGGACTGGCCGGCGCCGTCCCCGGCGTAGTTGACCGCCACGACCTTGCCGTCCTTGGTGACGATGGGACCACCCGAGGAGCCGGGAAGGGTGTCGGCGGAATGCTCGATCACCGCGTCGACCGACGACCAGTCGGTGGCGCCGTCGGCGTCTTCCTTGGAGATGATCCCATCGAGGAGGGTGTACTCCTCGTTGCCGAGCGGGAATCCGGCGGCGTAGATGTCGGTGCCGGCGACGAGGGGCCCGTCGTAGAAGTCCAGGTAGGAGAATCCGTCACCGTCGACGTCGATCACGGCGAGGTCGGAGCATTCCGAGACGCCCAGGATGCGGGCGTTGCGCGGCTCGTCCTCCCCGTCGACGTACACCTCGAGGAAAGCCGCGCCGGTCACCACGTGGTTGTTGGTGACCGCGATGCCGGACGGGTCGATGAAGAACCCGCTCCCGGATCCGGCGGCGTTGTACTGGGCGCCGAGGTCGGGATCGACGAAGCTGCCCTCGGCAACGATCCTGACCACCGCCCCCCGCACGTCCTCGAGCCGGTCGACCGCGTTCCCCGCGGCGGCCGCGGTGGTTGTCGTGTCCTGTGCGGCGGCGCCCGTCGTGGTCGTCTCGTCCGCCCCCCCGCCAGAGCACCCCACCATCAGCAGCGCGAGCACCGCGCCCATGCCGATCATGCGGAACCATCTGCGCGTGTTCATCTGCCAGACCTCCAAGATCGCCGCACGCATACCCGGCGCATGCGTCGCGCACGATCACGCTGCCTAGGAAGCATCGGCCGGAGTTCTGACATTCTGGAGCAGCCGAGCATGGAAATATCAGACAGAGGTTGGAGGCACGCGAACGTCGGAGACCTCTGTTGAGGTCTCCGGTGGAGGTGGGGGGAGTCGAACCCCCGTCCCATGAGGCGTCCGCGCCGGCGTCTCCGAGCGCAGCCAACAGCGAGCTTCGGAACCGTGGGACCCTGCTGGCCAGCTTCCCTCGGCCCTATCCGGAGTGAGGCTTGACCCGCCGGTCCCGGCATCCCGGCGGGAGCACCCTGCATTGCGTTGCCCGTTCCCGGCGAGGCAGGGACCCTCCGGGCGGACAGGCCGCTATGTGTTAGGCGGCCAGTGCCAGATTGTTGTCGGCACGTATTGGTGTTCCCGGCGATTTAACGAGGACTCCGGGGTTCCTCGGCTCGCTTCCGACGCTTCAACCCTCACGGTCGATACCGTTTCACCCCCATGACCACCGAGGTCGGCGGCCCTCCTTCTACGATAGCCGAGTCTCGGCCATCACGAGGCGTGAGTCCCCTGTTGAGAGCCATGGAATCGCCGTGTGAGTAGTCAGGTGGCTACTGTCCGTGGAGCCGGGCAGCGCGGAGGAGACTTCGGAGGAGGGAGCCAACATGGGAAGGACGCGGCGGCTGCGGGCCTACTACGCGGCAGGACTGTTCAACGAAGGCGAGCGGTACTTCAACCGCCAGGCGAAGGCGGTGCTCGACGACCTGGACTACGAGGTGTGGTTCCCGCAGGACGACGCCGGGTTCATCGAGCAGTACCTCGCCGAGGGCCTGACGATGAGGGAAGCCCGCCAGCGCATCTTCGACATGAACCTCGCCGCGGTCCGCGCCTCCGACATCCTGGTGTTCAACCTCGATGGACGCGTCCCCGACGAGGGGGCATGCGTCGAGGCCGGCATCGCCTTCGGGAGCGGCATCCGGTGCATCGGGCTCCAAACCGATTTTCGCGCCGTCGAGCCCGGAGGCAACAACCTCATGCTCGACGGGATCCTCGACTACGAGGTGGCGACGAGCCTCGAGGAACTCCGCGCCATGCTCGATCCGGCACGCATCGAGATCGACCTCACCGATGAGCACGACACGGTCATCGACCTCCGGACACCGCCCGTCCCCTACGTGGCGGTGAGCGGCCCTCTGGGCGTTGGCAAGACGACCCTCATCGAGCTCATGGCGACGCGTGGCAACTGGCGCGTGTTGGAGGAGCCGGTCGACGAGAACCCGTATCTCGGGGAGGTCTACGGGAACCTCCCGGACCTCGCCTTCCGCATGCAGGCGTACTACCTGGGCCGGCGGGCGCAGCAGCACAGGCGAGCAGCGACCTTGGAGAATCCGATCCTGCAAGAACGGTGCATCCTCGACGACGTCGAGGTCTTCTTCCCCGCCTATCGTGACCAGGGCGCCTACGACGACAACGACTACCAGACGTTGATGTCGTTGTACGCCGCGATCCGGCCCTACCTCCCCCTCCCCGACCTCATCGTCTCCCTCGAGGCGCCCCTCGAGGTGACGGTGGAGCGGATCCGGCAGCGTGACCGGGCCGCGGAGCGGTCCTTGGACACCGGCTTCATCCGGCGTGTCCACGACTACTACCGGAACTGGCTGTCGTCACTCGCGGAGATCCCGACGGTCACGATCGACACCACCGCGCGCGATCTGGTGTCGTCGCCGCGAGACCAGGCGGCGACGCTCGCCGAGATCAACGAGGCGCTGGTCCGAGCGTCCGTGGCGGTGTGAGCGCTCCGGCGACGGGCCGCCGTCCTTCGCAGCCTCTGGCGGTGGCGATGGCCGTTACCGCATCCGTGCTGTGGGCGTCGTCCCTCGTGCTCATCAAGATCGGTCTCGAGGATCTCCCTCCCCTCACCTTCGCGTCGCTCCGATACGTGCTGGGCGCCCTCGTCCTCATTATTTTCCGCACGGCCCGGCGACAAGGCCGGCGGGCCCCGATCGAGCCGGTGACCTGGCTGCTGTTGGTGATCCTCGGGCTCGTGCTCTACGCCGCGGTTCCGGCGGTGATGTTCCTCGGCATCGACCGGGTCGACGTCGTCACCTACAACTTCGTCTTCCAGGCCGGGATCCCGTTGTTGCTCGCGCTCAGCGCCGGGGTGGTGCTCCGCGAGGGGACCTCCTGGTGGGAATGGGCCGGTGTCGCCATCGTCGTCGGTGGCACCTGGGTGTTCTTCTTCGGGGCGGCAGCTCCCGGCGCGGCCGGCCACACCCTGCGGGGCCAGGCGCTCGGGATCTCGCTGGCGGCGCTCGCCGCCCTCGGCATCGCCAGCTCCAACCTGCTGCAGCGCCGCATCATGCGACCGGGGACGATCAGCAGCCTGGACGCCGCCATGATCCCGATGGGGTTGGGAAGTATCACGTTGCTGGCGGTGGCGCTGACCGTGGAGTCCTTTCCTCCGCTCGACGCAGTCTCCGTCCTCCTGCTCCTCACCCTGGGGGTGGTCAACACCGCGTTCGCCTTCACCATCTGGCATTCGGCCATGCGCACCCTGACCGCCCTCCACGCCGGAATCATCGCCTCGTCGCAGCTGGTGGTCGGAGCGGTCCTTGCCTGGCTCTTCCTCGACGACCCGCTGCCGCCCCGCCGCATCCTCGGTTCGATCGTGGTGCTCGGGGGGATCCTCGCGGTGCATCTCTCGCGGGCCTCGACGCGCCGCAAGCCGGTCGCGGAGGCGCCGGCACCCCTCTCCTGAGCGTGGCGCGCTCGCCCTAGGGGCGTCAACCGGCCATACTCACCCGGATGCTGGATCGCCCCGACCTCCCCGACGACGCCGGACCGTCGCACGCGCCGGACGACACCCATACGCCACCGGAACCCGATGGCACCTCACCGGGACCGGACGACACCGCGCCGCCACCGGGACCCGATGCCACGGAACCGCCGGAGTCCGACGGCATCGTCGTCGTAGGGCAGCCGGCAGACCGGAAACGTTGGCGTGGTTGGCCGTGGGCCGTGGCGGCCCTCGCCGGGGTCGCGGTCGTCGTTCTCCTCGCCTACCTGGCAGTGGCGCTGGCGGGCACGCGATCCGACGTCGAAGCGCTCAGCGCCGACCTCGCCCAGATGAAGGGCGACGTCACCGACGCGGGAACCCGTCTGGGCGATGTCGAATCGCAACTGAGCGATCTCGACGTCTGGCTCACCGCCGTGCTCGGATCGTCGTTCTCCGACGCCATTCCCGCCAACGGCGACCTTCCCCCATTCGAGGAGACCAGCAACGACCTGGCGGTGCTCGCCGGCATGACGCTGCCGACGATCGAGGGCCCCGAGTATGGCTCCGGCACCACAGTCACCTACCACCCGGACGACGGCATCGCCCGGGTGTGGCTGGTGTGGGCCCATTGGTGCCCACACTGCCAGGCAGAGCTGCCTGAGCTGGCGACCTGGTACCGGGACAACGCCGCCCTCTACCCCGACATCGAGTTGGTGACGGTCAGCACCGCCATCGACGAGAGCCGCGGCAACCCCCTCCTCCCCTACCTCGAGGAGTCCGCCTTCCCGTTCCCGGTGATCATCGACGAGGACGGGACCCAGGCGAGCCACTTCGGGGCCACCGTCTTCCCCTTCTGGGTGATCACCGATCCCGACGGCACCGTCCTGGTGCGCCTCGGAGGGGAACTCGACATCTCCCAGGTCGACGCGATCTTCGCCCAGCTGGCCGACATCGCCGCCAACAGCTGAGCCTCATCGCCGGCGCATCGACCGGTCCATCTCGCGCTGTTCGGTGCGCTCGCGGATCTTCTGCCGTTTGTCGTAGCGCCGACGACCCCGCGCCAGCGCCAGCTCCACCTTGGCCAGACCGTGAGAGAAGTAGACGGAGAGGGGGATCAGCGTCAGCCCACCCTCGTTCACCTTCCCGATGAGACGCGCGATCTCCCGGCGGTGGAGGAGAAGCTTGCGGCTCCGCTCAGGGTCGTGCCCGCCCTCCCGGGCGAATCGGTAGGGGGCGATGTGGAGGTGATCGAGCCACAGCTCGGTTCCCCGGATCGAGGCATAGGCGTCCTTGAGCTGGGCCTGCCCGGCGCGCAGGCTCTTCACCTCCGACCCGACGAGCGCGATGCCGCATTCGAACGTGTCGAGGATCTCGTAGTCGTGCCGGGCCCTCCGGTTCGAGGCCACCACCTTGTGTGCCTTGGCGTCGGCCATCGTCGCTCGCTACAGGTAGGGCGCGGGGTCGACGGGCTGACCGTCGATCCGCACCTCGAAGTGGAGGTGGGGCCCGGTGGCGAGGCCGGTGGCGCCGACCAGCCCGATGGTCTGCCCTGCGGTGACGGACTCGCCGTAGCCGACTGCGATGCTGGAGAGGTGGCCGTACAGGGTGGACATGCCGCCGCCGTGGTCGAGGATCACCGCGTTCCCATAGCCGCCGTAGGCGCCGGCGAAGATCACCCTTCCCCCTGCGGCCGCCGCGACCGGCTCGCCCCAAGCGGCGTGCATGTCGACGCCGGTGTGCATCCGCGTCGTCCCGAGGATGGGATGGAGCCGCGGACCGAACGACGAGGTGATCCAGCCCGGCACCGGACGCACCAGGACAGAGGGAGCGGTGCCGTCGTTGGACGTCTCCTGGGCAATGAGGGCCTCGAGGCGCTCCTGCTCCTGTGCGAGACCCGCAAGCTCACCCTCGAAGTCCGCGATCTCCTCGTCGAGGGAGTCGAGCCTTCCCCGCAGGGTCGCGACCTCGCTCTCGACCGTCGCCACCGCCTCCTCCTGGGCGGCGTGCAGCGTGGTGAGGTCCGCCTGCGAAGCCTCGAGGGTGGACACCGCCCCCGCGACCTCCTGCTCCCGCTCGGCGATGCGGTCCCGCTCCCGCTCCTCTTCGACCTGGAGCGACTCGTAACGCAGGAGGGCGCGGTCGCCGTCGGCGGCGAGGGCGTGAAGGTACTCGAGTCCAACCAGCATCTCGGTCATCTCGGAGGCGCCGAACGCCACGCCCAGCGTCACCTGACCAGAGCCCATGTAGAGCTCGCGGGCCCAGACCCGAGCCGCTTCCTGAGCATCCCCGAGGTCGGCGCGCACCGCGGCGAGCCGGTCGTACGCCGCCTCCAGGTCCGCCTGCAGCGCGGCGAGGTCTGCACGGGCGGCGGCGTAGTCCGCCTCGACCCGATCGAGTTGCAGCTGGATGAAGGCGAGGTCGTCCACCTCGGAAGCGAGGCGATCGCGGGCTCCCACCAGGTCGGTCACCAATGCGGGACGCGACGCGGCGGCGGCATCGACCTGGGTGGTGAGGTCATCGATCCGGGCCGAGACGTCACCGAGCTGGTCCTCGAGGGGAGAGGTCGCCCGGGCCGGGCCGCCGGCGAGCAGCGCCGCGAGCAGGGCCACCGCCACGAGGGGGCGGACCCGGGTCACGACCGCACGTAGCGATGCACGGCGAGGCTGAGGCTGCTCCCGAGGAAGCCGACCACCGCGCCGAACACCAGGATGAGGACCCCCCAGCGCACCAAGAAGGCAGAGTCGATCGCGAGATTGATGAACTCCGGGAGCGCCTGGAGGCGGTCCCGGGCGAGGTGGTAGAGGCCGGTCACCGCCGCCACGGAGAGTCCGGCACCCACGATGCCCTCGAGCACCCCCTCGATGAGGAAGGGGGTGCGGACGAACCAGTTCGACGCCCCCACCAGCCGCATGATCTCCAGCTCCTCGCGCCTGGCGTAGATGGCCATGTGGATGGTGTTGGCGATGAGCGCGACCGCAGCCGCGCCGAGGGCGAGCGCCAGCACCCAGAAGAAGACGTTCAACCCGTCACGGATGGCGGCGATCTGCTGCACCGCGTCGGCGGCCGAGGCCACCTTGAAGACCCCGGGGGCGTTCTGGAGATTGCGCTCGATGGTCTCGTAGTCGTTGAGGTCGACGGGCCGGACCCGGATCGAGGCGGGGGCCAGGGACGGGTTCTCCTCGTACTGGCGCCGCGCCGCGCCGGTGAGGAGTTCCTTGGCCTCCTCCGCCGCCTCCGGCTTGGACATGTAGAAGGCCTCGTCGACCTCGGGCCAGCTCTGGACGGTGGCGAGGAGCTCGGGGGCATCGTGGAAGTCGTCGCTCAAGAAGGCGATGACCCGCACGTCTTCCGACCATTGCAGGGTGTTGACGCGGGCGATCTCCCCGAACACGAGGGTGCCGAACGTCAGGAAGAGGGAGATGAAGACCGCCACGACCGCTCCCAGCACCACCAGCCCGTTGCGGCGGATGTTGTTGAGGGCCTCGACGAGGACGTACTGGATCCGCATCAGGCCCGGTCCTCCTCGGCACCGGCCGCCTCGGGCGCGGTCTCGTCGGC
>CAZQUB010000054.1:0-11439 GCA_964596225.1 uncultured Acidimicrobiaceae bacterium | reverse complement strand
TCGGTCTCGGCCCGGCCGGCCCGTTCCCGGGCCTCGGCGAGCTGCTGGCCCGCCTCGTGCAGGTTGCCGAGTTGGAGCAGCATCTTGTCCCACGCCGCGATCGGCACGATCATCGTTCCCGGCGGCGGCTCGGGCGGCGTCGCGGCCGGCTCCGGCTCAGGAGCGGGGCGGGGAGAGGGCTCCGGGCGGGCCACCGGTGGCGGAGCAGGCTGCGGCGGGGGAGCGGCAGCCGCCGGCGGCGCCGGCTCGGCGACGGGCGCCACCGGCCGGCCCAGGGCGCGGGCTCGCCGATGCACCGCCACCAGGTCCACCATGCGCCGCGTCCCGAACGGTCCCTCCTCAAGGTACGAAGGGACCGCGTTGCGCCGCGCCCACTTGCGCAGCGTCTCCACCGGGATGCCGGTGGCCCGATGACCGTCCCGGAGCGTCACCCACACCGTGTCGTCTTCCCCGCGGTGCCCCGCCCCGTCGCGGGCCCGCCGCTGCGCCGCGGAGCGCATGGCGGCGGTCTCCCACAAGAAGGCGGGGTCCCGGTCGGTCATGAGGGCATCATACGGGGCCGGCAGGCGCCACCGCCGGCTCGGGAGACAGCCCCGCCACGGCTCGCCCCCCTAGGATGAGCGCACTCCCCCAATGAGAACACTGCGATGACTCAGCCGACCGCCCGCGACACCGTCGCCCGCTCCCGACCGCCGGACCCCGACGAGGTCCGCCGGCTCGTCGGCAGTGTCGTCGACGAGCTCCTCGCCTCCGGCATCCCGGCGCCCGGCGCCGTCCCGACCCCCGCCCCGGCTGCCGCCGATTCGGCCCCCCGACCCGGCGGCGACGCCATCGCCATCGGCGCCGACCACGGCGGGTACCCCCTCAAGGAACGGCTCGCTTTCAAGCTGCGGGAAGCCGGCTACCACGTCGAAGACTGCGGCACCGACTCGCCGGCCGCGGTCGACTACCCCGATTTCGCCCACGCGGTGGCCCGCCTCGTCTCGGAGGGCACGTGCCGGTGGGGGATCGTCATCGACGGCGCCGGGATCGGCTCGGCCATGGTCGCCAACAAGGTCCCCGGGGTGCGCGCCGCCCTCTGCTACGACCTCTCGACTGCCCGCAACAGCCGGGAGCACAATCACGCCAACGTGCTCACCCTCGGCGCCGGGCTCATCGGCGAGGCACTCGCCTGGCAGATCGTCCAGGAGTGGCTGGCGGTGGAGTGGGGCGGTGGTCGGCACGCCCGCCGGGTCGACAAGATCACCGAGATCGAACGAAGCTACCTGAGGACATGAGCACGATGGATCGCACCGAACTGGTCGAGGCGGTCACCCGCCAGGTGCTGGAGGCACTCGCCGCCGGCTACGACCTGTGTGACACCCCCGAGAAGGTGCGGCAGGTGGTCGCCAACGGCGCCGACCGGGTCAGCTTCCACGGTGAGGCCGCCGACGTCCCCCTCGACCTCGCCAAGTACATCGACCACACGTTGTTGAAGCCCGAGGCCACCGCCTCCGACATCGACCGGCTCTGCGCCGAGGCCCGCGAGTACCGCTTCGCCTCGGTCTGCGTCAACCCCACCTGGGTGAAACGGGCCGCCACCCAGCTCCAGGACTCGGGGGTGGTGACCTGCTCGGTGATCGGATTCCCCCTCGGGGCGACCCCACCGGAGATCAAGGCGATGGAAGCCCGGCGGGCGCTTCGCGACGGAGCACGCGAGGTCGACATGGTGATCAACATCGGCGCCCTCAAGTCCGGTGACGTGGACCTGGTGCGGGAGGACATCGGCAAGGTCGTCGACGCCGCCCACGAGGTCGGGGCGCTGTGCAAGGTGATCCTGGAAACCGCCCTCCTCAGCGACGAGGAGAAGGTGATCGCCTCCTCGCTCGCCAAGGCGGCCAAGGCCGATTTCGTGAAGACGTCGACCGGGTTCGGTCCGGGGGGCGCCACCGTCTACGACGTGGCATTGATGCGGGAGACCGTCGGCCCCGAGATGGGCATCAAGGCCGCCGGCGGGGTGCGTACCCTCGAGGACGTGGAAGACATGCTGGCCGCCGGTGCCACCAGGATCGGGGCCTCCGCCGGTGTGCAGATCGTGGCGGGAGAGCAAGGAGACGCCAATGAAGAGCGATATTGAGGTTCGGTCCTACGCCTTCCTGGACAGTCTCCAGCCACAGTACGCCGCCTTCCTCGGGACCGTCGCCCAAGGGTTCCTGCCGCTCGCCAACGACGCCTCGCTGTGGGTGGAGGTGGCGCCGGGGATCGAGATCAACCGCCTCACCGACATCGCCCTCAAAGCCACCAAGGTGAAACCGGGCATGCAGATCATCGAGCGGTACTTCGGGGTGTTGGAGGTCCACTCCCCGGACCAGGCCGAGACCCGAGCCGCCGGAGCCGCCATCCTCGACGCCATCGGCCTCACCGAAGCCGACCGGATGAAACCCCGCATCCTCTCCAGCCAGATCATCCGGCGCCTCGACGACCATCACGCCCAGCTCATCAATCGCACCCGCCACGGGCAGATGATCATCCCCGGCCAGACCCTGTACGTGCTCGAATGCGAGCCCGCCGCCTACGCTTCCCTCGCCGCCAACGAAGCCGAGAAGGCGGCCGAGATCAACGTGCTCGAGGTGAGGTCCTACGGCTCCATGGGCCGGGTCTACCTCGGAGGCGAGGAACGGGACATCGACGTCGGCTGGCGGGCGGCGGTCGCTGCCCTCGAAGGCATCGACGGCCGTCAGGCCACGAACAAGTAGACGAACCGGAAGGAGGAGCTTCATGTCCGAAGCTCTGGGAATGATCGAGGCCCGAGGCTTCGCCGCCATGGTGGAGGCATCGGACGCCATGGTGAAGGCCGCCAAGGTCGAACTGGTCGGGTACGAGAAGACCGGTGGCGGCTATGTGACCGCCATCGTGCGTGGTGACGTCGCCGCGGTGAAGGCCGCCGTCGACGCCGGCGTGCGCGGCGCCGAGAAGGTCGGCGAGGTCATCGCAACCCACGTCATCGCCCGGCCCCACCTCAACATCGATCTGGTGCTGCCCCTCGGACGCCTCGAAGAGGCGCAAGAGGAGATGGGGTAGGACCACGACGAGGTCGGGAGCGGATGGTCGCCCCGGCCGGGAGGTGATGCATGTACCTGGGACGGGTGGCAGGCACCCTGGTCGCCAGCCGCAAGGAGCCCCTGCTCGAGGGGATGAAGTTCCTCGTGGTGCGCCAGATCGGGACGGACAACCAGGACACGGCCAACTACGTCGTGGCGGTGGATGCCGTCGGCGCCGGGGTCGGCGAGGTCGTCATGTACGCCCAGGGCAGCTCGGCCCGCCAGACCGAGCTGACCAAGGACCGCCCCTGCGACGCGGTGATCATGGCCATCGTCGACACCTGGGAGGTCGACGGCGACGTGAAGTTCCGCAAGTGACGCAACGGCGCCACCGGGGAGGTGAAGGCGCGGCATGCTGACCGAGCGCGAGATCCAAGCGATCATCGAACGGGTCAAAGGCCGGGTCGCCGCCGCCGACCACGACCACCATGGCCCGTCGCTGCGCGCCGCCGGGGAACTCAGCGGATTCGAGTCGCAGCTCGGGGACGGGATCCATCCCACCATCGAGCAGGCCGTGACGGCCGCTCGCCACGCCTTCGTGACGTACCGGGCCATGGGGCTGGAACGCCGCCACACCATCGTCGATGCGATGCGCAGCGCCATGCTGCGGGAAGGCGACCGGCTCGCCTACCTGGCCCGGGAGGAGACCGGGATCGGCAGGGCCGAGGACAAGATCATCAAGAACCGGCTCGTCACCACCAAGACTCCCGGTCCCGAGGACCTCGAGCCGGTGGCGGTCACCGGCGACCAGGGCATGATGGTCACCGAGTGGGCGCCCTACGGGGTGATCGGCGCCATCACCCCCACCACCAACCCGACCTCGACGATCATCAACAACTCCATCGCCATCGTGTCGGCCGGCAACGCCGCCACCTTCAACGTCCACCCCAACGCCAAACGGGTCTCGGTCGAGAACATCCAGATCCTCAACCGCGCCATCGTCGCCGCCGGGGGACCACCCGACCTCATCACCGCCCTCCCCAATCCCACCCTCGACAGCGCCAAGGAGCTGATGCACCACCCGGACGTGCGGGTGCTGCTCGTCACCGGCGGCCCCGGAGTCGTCAAGGAGGCGCTGCGGACCAACAAGAAGGCGATCACGGCCGGGCCCGGCAACCCGCCGGCGGTGGTGGACCAGACCGCCGACCTCGATCAGGCGGGCCGCGACATCGTGCGGGGCGCCTCCTTCGACAACAACGTGGTCTGCATCGACGAGAAGACCACCATCGTGATCGACACGGTCGCCGACCGGCTGGTGCAGGCGATGGTGGCGGGGGGCGCCTACCGGCTCAAGGAACACGAGCTGAAGCGACTGGAGCGGGTCATCTTCACCGAGATGGGACCCCCGTCGAAGCCGGGGGTGGTCAACCCTCGCTTCATCGGCAAGGACGCCGCCGTGATCCTCTCCGAGATCGGGGTCACCACCGACGAGCCGGTGCGGCTCCTGGTGGCCGAAGTCCCCAGGGAGCACAGCCTGGTGTGGACCGAGCAGATGATGCCGGTGATGCCGGTGGTGCGGGTCAAGGACGTCGACGACGCCATCGACCTCGCGGTGCGCTCCGAGCACGGGTTCCGCCACACCGCGTCGATCCACTCCACCAACGTCGCCACCATCACCCGGATGGCCCGGGACACCAACTGCAGCATCTTCGTGGCCAACGGCCCCAACTTCGCCGGGCTCGGCGCAGGAGGCGAGGGGTTCACCTCGTTCTCCATCGCCTCGCCCACCGGGGAGGGCCTGGTGCGGCCCCGTACCTTCTCCCGGGTCCGCCGGGTCACCGTGGTGGGAGCGTTGCGCATTGTCTGACGCCATCCCACCCCCCGCCGCCCCTCTCGACCCCGCGGTCGGCATCCTGGAATTCAGCTCGATCGCGGTCGGCATCGTCGCCGGAGACGCCATGGTGAAAGCGGCGCCGCTCGGATCGATCTACGCCGGCACCGTTCACCCTGGCAAGTACCTGGTACTGGTGAGCGGGGACACCGCCCCGGTCGAGGTGGCGCTCACCGTCGGCCGGGAGGTGGGGGAGGACTGGATCATCGATCGCCTCTTCCTGCCCGACATCCACCCTGCGGTGACCGCCGCCCTCACCGAAGGCGGCACCGCCGCCTCGTTGCAGGGCGAGGCGGTCGGGATCGTGGAAACGGCCACCGTGGCCACCGTGGTGCAGGCCGCCGACGCCGGGGTCAAGGCGGCCCAGGTCGCAGTGTCGGCGGTACGCCTCGCCGACGGGCTCGGCGGCAAGGGGTACGTGCTGTTCAGCGGCCACATCGCCGATGTCGAAGCCGCGGTGGAGGCGGCCCGGGACTGGGCGGAGCACACCGGCCAGCTCGTCGAGGCCCGCATCGTCGCCCAGCTCCACGACGAGATGGGCACCAATCTCGCCGGCGATCTCCGGTTCCGGCGTCGGGTGGCGCTGCGGCCGGTGGAACGGGAGGCCTGAGGTGCAACTGGGACGGGTGACCGGCACCGTGGTGGCGACGATGAAGGCCGACGGTCTCACCGGCGTCCGCTTCCTCATCGTCCAGCCACTCGACAAGCACGAGCGGGAGGCAGGTGCTCCGTTCGTCGCCGCCGACGCGGTCCACATGGCAGGTCGCGGCGAGCTCATCTACTGGGTCGGCTCGCGGGAAGCCGCCGAGGCGATGCCGGTCCGGTTCGTCCCCGTCGACCATGCCATCGTCGGCATCGTCGACCAGCTCGCGGTGCGGGAACCGTGAAGATCGGCCGTGTCGTCGGGACGGTGGTGTCGACCATCAGCCACCCGTTCTTCGACGAGCAACGCCTCCTCGTCTGCGACCTGCTCGACGCCGCCGGGGATGCCCACGACTACCTGATCGCGGTCGACGTGGTCGATGCCGGAGCAGGGGAGACCGTGCTCATCATCGACGAAGGCAACTCGGCCCGCCAGATCTTCGGCGTCGACACCGGGCCGATCCGGCCGGTCATCGTCGGCATCGTCGACGAGATCGTCGTCGACGGGGAAGACCGGCCCGTCTCCTAGCCGGCGGGGCACCGCCGCCGCCGGGCTATCGTGCCCCTGCCGCCCCGAGGCACGACACGAGAGGACGTCGTGAGGAAGACGATCACGTTGCTGATGGTGCTCGGGCTGCTCGCCGGCTCCTGCGGTGGCTCCGACCCGAACTCCTGCGAGAGCTTCGCCGATCAGGACATCGACATCATGCAGCGATGGCTCGACGAGGTCGACACCATGACCCCCGACGAGATGATGGCGGCGGAAGAGCCGGCCTTCATGAGCGAGGTGGAGGCGAAGCTTCTCGCCCTGCAGCTCGAGGCACAGGACGCGGGGTGTGACGTCGACACGATCGATCGTCTCGTGCAGGAACGGATCGGCCGGCTCTCGGCCGAATCCCCGATGGGTCAGATGATCCTGGAGCTGATCAGGTCCGAAGGCGCCATCTCCTCGACCGAGTAGCCGCCACCGGTTCCCGTCACGGCGCATCCACCACCCCGGAGTATCGTCCCGGTGACGGTGGTGCCCGCGCCCCGAACCCGGACGCGGCGCGCACCGTTGCGGGAAGCCGCGAGTGAAGGGAGGCGACGCCGACATGAGGAGAGCGATCCTGGGCGTGGTGATGGCCGCTGTCCTCGTCGCCGCCTGCGGTGGGGGCGATACCGAGACCTGCGACGGCGTCGCCGATCGCTTCATCGAGACCACCCAGCGCTACGTCGACCGGGTCGACAGCATGACCGAGGACGAGTTGGCGACCCTGGAATCAGGCGACGACGTCCCGACGTGGGCGGCCGGCTTCGAGCAAGAGCTGCAGGGGATCGGGAACCAGGCCGGCGAGATCGGCTGCTCGTTCGAGACGATGAGCGACCTGATCGAGGCGCGGTTCGATCGTCTCACCGCCACCACCGAGATGGGGCAGTACTTCCTCACCCTCACTCCGGAGACGCTGGAATGGTATCTCGGGGGTTGACCGTGCCCCGGGGCGCGGTAGCCGTTCTGCTGGTGGCGGCGATGGCGGTGACCGGCTGCGACCAGGCGGTACCGGAGCCGGCCGAGGCGGAGAGCTGCGGCGGGTTGGTGCGGGTCGGGGTCGCCCTCGTCGAGGACTATGCGGCAGCCCTCGTCGACGTCCCCCTCGCGGTCATCACCGGCGACGCCGACCCTCCCGCCACCCTGATCGAACTGGCGTCGCGGGGGCACGAACTCGACCTCGCCGCCGCCCGGCTCGGATGCGACCCCGACGAGCTGAACGCAGCCATCGTCGACCGGACCGCCGACCTCACGTCCGACGATCCGACGGTGCAGGTCTACCTCGACACGGTGCGGCGCGGCGTGGTGGGAACCCTGCCCCCGGCGCCTACGACGACTACGACGAGCGAGGCCGGGTCCTGAGGCGGGAGGCCGCCGCCTCGTCGAGCAGCCAGGTGACGGCACGGGCCCCGGCGGCCACCTCACGGGCGGGAAACGGCGCCTCGTCGTCGATCACCGCTGCGACCTTGGCCGCCTTGGCCTCGCCGGCGGCGACGAAGACCAGCTCCGCCGCCGCCCACAGCAGCGGCATGGTGGCGGTGAGACGCCAGGTGTCCTTGGCCTCGACCCAGTTGGCGACGTAGCTGCGGGAGCGTTCCTCGAGAGCAGCGGTGCCCGGGAACAACGACGCGGTGTGGCCGTCGTCGCCGAGCCCGAGGAGGATCAGGTCGGGGGCGGGCGCCCCGTCCCGGGTCGGGAAGGTGGCGAGGAGAACGTCCTGGTAGGCGGCGGCGGCGCGGTCCGGATCGCCCAGGCCGTAGTCGGGAGCGAGGAAGCGGGCGCCGGCCGCATCGGCGAGGGTGCGGCGCACCATGGCGGCGTTGGAGTCGGGGTGGGTCTCGGGGACCCACCGCTCGTCACCGAGCCACAGCACGACCCGCTCCCACGGGACGGGGCGGGTGGCGAGCAGCTCGTAGCCGGCCTGGGGTGTCGATCCGCCGGCCAGGCCCAGCGTGAAGGTTCCAGAGGCGGCGGCGACTCGATGGGTCACCAGGTCGGCGAGTGCGATCGCCAGATCGTCCGGGGTGGGGGAGACGTCGATGATCATGGTTCCACGCTACCGGAGCCGGTGCGGCACGGTACCCTCCCGCCGGTGGCGCGGACACTGCGGATCACATGGGCCGCGGGCGAGCAGGTGACCGGCCGGCTCGCCATGCCGCGGCATCCCGGCCAGGTCGGGGTGCTGCTCGCCCCGGGCGCCGGAGCCGGTCAGGATCACCCGTTCATGACGGCGCTCCGCGACGGCTTGGCCGGTGCCGGGTTCCCCACCCTCACCTTCGACTACCCGTACCGGGAGGCAGGCAGGAAGGCTCCGGACCGGCTCCCGAAACTGCTGGCGGCTCACCGGGCGGCCGCGCAGCGCCTCGCCGCCCGCTGCGACCGCCTGGTGCTGGCGGGCAAGTCGATGGGGGGAAGGGTGGCGTCGCACCTCGCCGCCGACGGGCCGGCGGTGGCGGGACTGGTGTGCTACGGCTACCCCCTGGTGCCGCTCGGCAAGACCGAACCCCGCGACACCAGCCACCTCGGGCGTGTCACGGCACCGGTCCTGTTTCTGGCGGGGAGCCGGGACCGGCTGGGACCTCCCGCCATGATCCGCTCCCTCGCCGCCGGCCTCGCCGACGCCACCGTCGCAACGGTGGAGGGCGCCGACCACTCCTTCCGGCTCCTCAAACGCTTCGACCCGACCGGGGAGGGCATGGTGGGGGAGCTGGTGGAGGTGACGGTGTGGTGGCTGCGGGGACGGGTCGTCCCTCAGGACGGGGGAGCGAGGTAGCGACCGGAGACGACGGCGCCGTCGACGACGTCGAGCATCCACACCGACGCTTTGGGCCAGCGGAGCCGGCCCTTCAACCGCACCCCCGACCCGGCGAGGGGCCGGATCACGTTCTCGATCACGTCGCCGTGGGTGGCGGCCACCACCGAATGGCCCTTCTGGGTCTGGAGCCAGCGCATGACCCGCTTCAGCTTGGCGCCCTCGCCGAACGTGTCGTCCCTGTCGACGGGGACGCCGATCACCGTCGCCAGCGGCTCCACCGTCTGGCGGCACCGCAGCGCCGGGCCGGTCACGACCCGGGTCACCGGGAACTGGGTCAGCTCCTGGGTGATGGCCTCGGCCTGGGTCCGGCCCAACGAGGTGATCGGGCGTTTCTTGTCGGGGCCGTCCCACTTGGCGCGGACGCCGGCGTTGGCGTGGCGCAGCAGGAACAGCCGGGAGGCATCGGGGCTGGCGGTCAGGGCGTGGCCCCGTTCCAGGACGGCCAGATCGCGGGGGTAGCTGAGGAGATGACGGGCCGCCTCGAAGCCGACCCACTCGACCGCATCCACCTCGGCGTTGCGGCGGAACCGGCCGCCCTCGGACTGCATCAGCCAGTAGCGGACCGCCTTGTGGTTGGCGGCCGTGGTGCGGTAGGCGATCGTGCCGACCTCGGTGCCGAGCAGGCAGCGGTACCCGGTCTCCTCGCGCGTCTCGCGGATGGCGGCGTCGGCCATCGCCTCGCCGTCGTTGAGCTTGCCCTTGGGCAGCGACCAGTCGTCGTAGCGGGGGCGGTGGACGATCAGGTACTGGATGCCCCACTTGGGTCGGTAGCGGTGGACCACGCCGCCGGCCGCCCAGATGCTGGGCTCCGACGTGAGCGGCGTCGCCTGGCTCGTCACCGGGCCCCACGGGCACGTTCGAGGGCGAGTTCCCAGAGCCGATCGTGGGTGTTGACGCCCTCGACCGTCGGGACCTTCTCCCACGAACCGTCGGGCTGCATCTCCCAGGCGAGCATGTCGTCGGCCAGGTTCACCTCCAGCATCTCCTCGAGGCGGCGCCGCAAGAGGGGATCCTGGACCGGGGTGACGGTCTCGACCCGATGGTCGAGGTTGCGCTGCATCATGTCGGCGGAGCCGAGGTAGTAGGCGGCACCGTCCTCGGGATAGCCGAAGCGATAGACCCGGGAATGCTCCAGGAACCGCCCCACGATGGAGCGGACCCTGATGTTGTCGGACAGGCCGGGGACCAGGGCCCGCAGCGAGCACATACCCCGCACCACCAGGTCGATCTGGCACCCGCTCTGGGAGGCGGCGTACAGCTCGTCGATGATGTCGGGATCGACCAGGTGGTTCAGCTTGAACACGATGCGGCCTTCGGCGCCGCGCCGTCCCTGCTCCCGGATGCGCGAGACGATGTAGCTGCGCAGCGCCCTCGGCGCCACCACCAGGCTCCGGTAGGAGTCCCAGCGGGCGTACCCGGTGAGGGCGTTGAACAGCTCGGAGAGGTCGGCGCCGATGTTGGGGTCGGCGGTGAAGATCCCGATGTCCTCGTAGAGCCGGGCCGTCTTCGGGTTGTAGTTGCCGGTGGCGACATGGGCGTACCGCTTCAGCCGGCCGCCTTCACGACGCACCACCAGCAGGATCTTGGAGTGAGTCTTGAGGCCGGCCACCCCGTACACGACGTGGGCGCCGGCGCTCTCCAGCATCTTGGCCCAGTTGATGTTGGCCGCCTCGTCGAAGCGGGCCTTCAGCTCGACGAGGACCACCACCTGCTTGCCGGCGTCGGCGGCCGCGATGAGGGACTCGACGATGGCTTCCTCACCGCCGATCGCCGGGTCCTCCGGCACCGAGGTGCGGTACAGGGTCTGCTTGATGGCGAGCACGTCGGGGTCGGCGGCAGCCTGGGCGAGGAAGGCGCCGGTGGAGGTGGCGAACGACTCGTAGGGGACGTGCACCATGATGTCGCCGGCGGCGATCTCGGCGAAGAGATCCACCGGCTTGCCGCTCGACTCGGCGAGCCGGGGCTGGGTCTGCGGCGCCCACGGCTGCTCCTTGAGGTCGGGCCGGTCCAGACCGTAGATGGCCCACAGCCCGCTCAGGTCGAGGGGGGTACGGCGCTGGAAGACCGCACTCATCGGCAGGTCGAGCTCCCGGGTGAGCAGGTCGAGTACCTGGTCGGTCATGCGGGGGCTCACCTCGAGACGGACCGCGCTCGCCGAATGCTGGCGGAAGCGGAGCACGCTCTCCATGGCGGCGAGGAGATCCTCCGCCTCTTCCTCCTCGACCGCGAAGTCGGCGTTGCGGGTGACCCGGAACATGAACTGGTCGATCACCTCCTGGCCGCCGAAGAGGCGGTCGATGTGGCTGGCGATCACCTGCTCGAGGGGGACGAACCGCTTCCCGTCGGGAAGCACGATGAAGCGGGACAGAATCGGCGGCACCTTGACCCGGGCGAACTGGAGGCCCTCGGCGTTGGGGTCGCGCAGCAGCACCGCCAGGTTGAGCGACAGGTTGGAGATGAACGGGAACGGGTGGGACGGGTCGACCGCCAGGGGTGTCAGCACCGGGAAGATGTCGTTCTCGAACTGCTCGTCGAGGTGGAG
>CAZQUB010000053.1:0-11548 GCA_964596225.1 uncultured Acidimicrobiaceae bacterium | reverse complement strand
AGACGACGGTGCTCAAGGAGATCGCCAACTCGATCACCGCCAACAACCCCGAGTGTCACCTCATGGTGGTGCTGGTCGACGAACGGCCCGAAGAGGTCACCGACATGCAACGCTCGGTGAAGGGGGAGGTGGTGTACTCCACCTTCGACCGTCCCGCCGAGGAGCACACCCAGGTGTCGGAGCTCGCGATCGAGCGGGCGAAGCGGCTCGTCGAGATGGGCCTCGACGTCGTGGTGCTGCTCGACTCGATCACCCGGCTGGCGCGGGCCCACAACCTGGCGACGCCGGCGTCGGGCCGCATCCTCTCCGGTGGCGTCGATTCGACCGCCCTCTACCCGCCGAAGCGGTTCTTCGGCGCCGCCCGCAACATCGAGGAGGGCGGCAGCCTCACCATCCTCGGCACCGCCCTCGTGGAGACGGGCTCCCGGATGGACGAGGTGATCTTCGAGGAGTTCAAGGGCACCGGGAACATGGAGCTGCGCCTCGACCGCAAACTGGCCGACAAGCGCATCTACCCGGCGATCGACATCGAGGCCTCCGGTACCCGCCGTGAGGAACTGCTGTTCAACAAGGCCGAGCTGGCCCAGGTGTGGAAGCTGCGCCGGGTGCTGCTGGCCCTCGAGTCGGGAGCGGCCCTCGAGCTGCTCATCGACCGGCTCAAGAACACCAAGTCGAACGCCGAGTTCCTGGCCGCCATCGCCGAGAGCGCCGGCGCGTGAGCACGCCCGGAGCTTCCATGGACCGGCCGGCGCCGAGGGCCACTACAGTGCCGTCCGGCAACGAGGAGTTGAACCGTTGAAGCCTGACATCCATCCCGACTACCGACCGGTCGTGTTCCAGGACACGTCGTCGGATTTCGCCTTCCTGACCCGATCGACGATCGAAACCAGCGAGACCATCGAGTGGGAGGACGGCAACACCTACCCGCTGGCCCGGGTGGAGATCTCGAGCGCCAGCCACCCCTTCTACACCGGGAAGCAGATCCTGGTGGACTCCGGAGGCCGGGTGGAGCGCTTCCGCCGCCGCTACGCCAAGGTTGGCGTCGACACGACACGTACCGCCAAGCCGGGCGACGCCGAATCCCCGGAGGAGTGACGTGAGCCGCCCACCGGGAGCGACCGTGGGCGGACAGGCCGTTCTCGAAGGGGTCATGATGCGGGCCCCGTCGGCATGGGCGGTGGCGGTCCGCCGCCCCGACGGTGTCATCGAAGCCCGCCACAGCGAACTGCCCCGCCTCTCGGAGCGGTCCCCATTGGCCCGCTTCCCCTTCATCCGCGGCGTTCTGGTCCTGGTCGAGTCGTTGACCCTCGGGTTCCGGGCCCTGTCCTGGTCGGCCCAGAAGGCCGGCGAGGAGGACGAGGAGATCACCCGGCGTGAGACGATCGTCACCATGGTGGTGGCGATCGTGCTCGCCATCGGCATGTTCGTCGTGGTGCCGGTGCTGGCCGCCCACTGGCTGCGCCGCTTCGTGGGGGACTCGTCGCTCGGGTTCGTGCTCATCGACGGCACGCTCCGGATGGCGCTCATCGTGCTCTACATCTGGGCGATCTCCCGGGCCGAGGACATCCAGCGGGTCTTCCAGTACCACGGCGCCGAGCACATGACGATCCACGCCTACGAGTCGGGCGACCCGCTCACCGTCGCCAACGTGGCCCGCTACAGCCCGCGCCATCCCCGGTGCGGGACCTCGTTCATCCTCATCGTCGGCATGGTCGCCTTCGTGGTGTTCCTCGCCTTGGCGCCGTTGCCGTTCCTGTGGCAGGTGCTGTCGCGCCTCCTGCTCCTCCCGGTCATCGCCGGCCTCTCCTACGAGGTGCTCCGGCTCGGCTCGAAACGGGCGTGGATGGCGTGGGCGAACCGTCCCGGCATCTGGTTGCAGGCCATCACCACCAGCCAGCCCGAGGATTCGATGATGGAGGTGGCCATCTCCAGCCTGCTGGCAGCCCTCGACGAGGACGAACTGGCGGCGTTGCGCGCCCGTGGCCCCATCGAGGCGGCGGCGCTCGACGCCGTATACGATCCGCCGTTGCCCGGGTTGTCTCTCCCGCCCCTGACGGTCGAGGGGGCGCCCCCCGATGGATGAGCGGCTCGTCGGCAAGCTCGAAGAGGTCGAGCAGTCTTATGCCGAGACCGTCACCCAGCTCGCCGACCCGGACGTTTTCACCGACCAGGACCGCTACCGGGAGATCTCGATCCGTCACGCCCAGCTCAAGCCGGTGGTCGACGCCTTCCGCCGCCATCAGGCGGGGAGCGCCGAGCTGAAGGAGGCCGAGGAGCTGGCCGCGGTCGAGGACGACCCGGAGATGCGCGGCTATCTGGAGACGGTTGCTCGCGAGCAGCGACAGATACTCGACCACCTCGAGTTGGAGCTGCGCTCCATGCTGGTGCCTCGCGACCCCAACGACGACAAAGACGTCATCGTGGAGCTGCGGGCCGCCGCCGGCGGTGACGAGGCGGCGCTGTGGGCCGCCGACCTCTACCGGATGTTCGAGCGTTTCGCCGAGCGGCACGGGTGGACGATCGAATCGATCAGCTCGTCACCCACCGACGGCGGCGGTCTCAAGGAGGCCACCTTCTCGGTGAAGGGCAAGGGGGCCTACTCGCACTTGAAGTGGGAGGCAGGACCGCACCGGGTGCAGCGGGTGCCGAAGACCGAGTCGCAGGGTCGCATCCACACCTCGATCGCCACCGTGGCGGTGCTTCCGGAGGTGGAGGACGTCGAGGTGGACATCCAGGACGGCGACCTCGAGATCGAGACGATGCGGTCGCAGGGACCGGGCGGGCAGTCGGTCAACACCACCGACTCGGCGGTGCGTATCACCCACAAGCCGTCCGGCATCGTCGTGTCCTGCCAGGACGAGAAGTCGCAGCTCCAGAACAAGCTGAAGGCGCTGCGGGTGCTGCGGGCCCGCCTCTACCAGCGACAGCTCGCCGAGCAGCTCGGGGAGCGGTCCGAGGCACGGAAGGCGCAGGTGGGGAGCGGGGAGCGGGCCGAGAAGATCCGCACCTACAACTTCAAGGAGAACCGGGTGACCGACCACCGGGTCGGGGTCACCCTCCATTCCCTGCCCGAGATCCTCGATGGCGACCTCGACGAGTTCCACCTCGCCCTCAATGCCCGCGACGCCGCCGACCGGCTCGCCGAGGAACTCTGATCTCGGCGAGCGGCACCGGGCGGCGTAGCCTGCGGGCATGACCGCCCCCGGCGCCCTCCTCTCCGCATCGGGCCTTCCCCGCCACGAGGCGGAACGGCTGCTCCAGGTCGTCACCGGGCGGAGCCGGGTGGCGCTGCTCGCCGGTGAGGTTTCCGACGAGGAGGCCGCCGCCTTCCACCGTCTCGTCGCGGCGCGGCGCGGCGGGGAGCCACTCCAGTATCTCGAAGGCACGGTGCAGTTCGGTCCGCTGGAGCTGGGGGCGGACCGGAGGGCCCTCATCCCGCGGCCCGAGACCGAAGAACTGTGGGAGCTGGCGGTGGCGGCGCTGGAGGGGAAAGCCGCCCCGATCGTCGTCGACCTGTGCACGGGAAGCGGCAACCTGGCGCTGGCGCTCCAGTACGCCGTCCCGGATGCCCGGGTGTACGCCACCGACCTCTCGGCGGCGGCCCTGGAACTGGCGGCCGAGAACGCGACTCGCACCGGCCTCACCGGGGTGCACCTGCTCCAGGGCGACCTGTTCGCTCCGTTGCCGCCGGCGCTGCAGGGCCAGGTCGACCTGGTGGTCGCCAACCCCCCGTACCTGGCCGCCGACGAGTACGGGGCGCTCCCGTCCGAGGTGCGGGACCACGAGCCCGTTGGTGCCCTGGTGGCCGGTCCCGAGGGCGGCGAGGTGCTGGCCCGCATCGCCGGGGCCGTCGGGGAGTGGCTGCGGCCCGGCGGCACCGTCATGTGCGAGATCAGCGAGTTCCGTCCGCGGCGAGCCCGAGAGTTGTTCGCGGCATTCCGGCCCGAGATCCGGGACGATCTCGCCGGGCGGCCTCGCTTCGTGATCGGGACGCTCCCGATTCATCGGCGGACGGCGACTAGTTTTGGGGACGACAGCGGATCTCGGTCGGAGGAGACGACATGAGCATCGAGGAAGCGGTCGCCGCGCTCAAGCGGGGAGAGATCGTGGGTGTCCCCACGGACACGCTGTACGGTCTGGCCGCCGATCCGTTCCGGCAGGACGCGTTGGAGACGATCTTCACCCTGAAGGGACGCCCCGGCGTCAAACCCCTGGCGATCCTGGTCGCCTCGATCGAGCAGGGCATGACGCTGGCCTCGTTCTCCGACCGCGCCCTCGACCTGGCGGAACGCCACTGGCCGGGCGCCCTCACCCTGGTGCTGCCCCGCCTCGACACCGCCCCCGAGTGGCTCGGCCACCCCGAGCGGCGCACCGTGGGCCTGCGCTGCCCCCGCCATCCGGTGGCGCTCGATCTGCTGGAGGCGGCGGGGCCGCTCGCCGTCACCTCGGCCAATGTCACCGGCCAGGCGGCCGCCGTCGACGACTCCGAGGCGCGAGCCCTCTTCGGTGACAGCGTGGCGGTGTACCTGGAAGGCGAAGCCCCCGCCGGGCAGGCTTCGACCATCATCGACCTCACCGAACCGTCCCCGCTCGTGCTGCGGGAGGGCCCGGTGGCGGAGTCCTAGGAGCCGTCCCGCTCCACCTCGCGGCCCGCGGGCGAGCCCTTCGCGCTTCGCACTACTGTGGCCGGAACTGCCCCGGTGTGAAGGAATGCTCTCATGATCGACACGCACCCCCTCGAACAGGTCGACCCGGACCTCGCCGCCCTGGTCGCCGCCGACGTCGCCCGGCAACGCTCGAAGATCCAGTTGATCGCGTCCGAGAACTTCATCTCGGTGGCGATGATGCAGGCGTCGGGTTCGGTGCTGTCGAACAAGTACTCCGAGGGGTACCCGGGCCGGCGTTACTACGAGGGATGCCAGGTGATCGACCAGATCGAGACCCTGGCGATCGACCGGGCCAAGCTGCTGTTCGGCGCCGAGCACGCCAATGTGCAGCCCCACAGCGGGTCGCAGGCCAACATGGCCGCCTACCTGGCGGTGCTGGAGCCGGGGGACACCATCCTGGCGATGCGCCTCGACCAGGGTGGTCACCTCACCCATGGCTCGCCGGTGAGCTTCTCGGGCAAGCTGTTCAACATCGTCTCGTACGGGGTCGACCCCGACACCGAGATCCTCGACTTGGACGAGGTGCGGCGCCTCGCCCGCGAACACCGTCCCAAGCTGATCGTGGCCGGGTACACCGCCTACTCCCGGCTCATCGACTGGCGGGTGTTCCGTGAGATCGCCGACGAGGTGGGGGCGATCTTCCTGGTCGACGCCGCCCACATCATCGGTCTCATCGCGGGGCGGGCCCATCCCAACCCGGTGCCGCACGCCGACATCGTCACCGCCACCACCCACAAGGCGCTGCGGGGCCCCCGCGGCGGGATCATCCTGTGCCGGGAGCAGTTCGCCAAGGCGGTCGACAAGACGGTGTTCCCCTACGCCCAGGGCGGGCCGATCAACAGCCAGATCGCGGCCAAGGCGCTCTGCTTCAAGCTGGCCGGCACCGTCGAGTACGAGCGGTACGCCCACCAGGTGGTGCGCAACGCCCAGGTGCTCGCCAACACCATCGGCGACGAGGGCCTCCGCATCGTCTCGGGCGGCACCGACAACCACATGTTCCTCACCGATCTGCGCTCCCTCGACGAGGAGCTGACCGGCAAGGAGTCCGCCACCCTGCTCGACGAGTACGGGATCACCCTCAACCGCAACGCCATCCCGTTCGATCCGCGGTCGCCGTTCATCACCAGCGGCCTGCGCATCGGGACCCCGGCGGTCACCACGGCCGGCATGATGCAGGAGGAGATGGTGACGCTGGGCCGGCTCATCGTCGAGGTGCTGCGCAAGCGGGGCGACCAGCGGGCACTCGAGCAGCTCGGAGAGCGGACCTCGGAGCTGGCGGCGGCGTTCCCCCCATATCCCGAGGACTTCCCCGGCCACGTGTAGCCTCGACGGGGAAGGACCGCGAGCGGAGGCAACGATGGCGCCGGTACCGTCCGAGCGCCCGGACGACACTTGCCCAGGGCCCGAGCCTGGGGTACATTCCCGCCGCCTGGCCGGGCCGGCCCCCGGAGGCGTCGAGGAGGCGCCACCTGGAGTCCGCCCCCTACCCGACTTCGATATCCACCCAACGAGGCGATCCGCGATGCCACCGGCAGACCAGATCACCGGGGGCTTCTCCCACGGTGTCGACTTCCTCTCGTCCGCGCTCGCCGGCATGGTGATCGGGCTGCTGCTCGACTGGTGGCTCGGCACCGCCCCCATCTTCGTGGTGATCGGTGTCGTCGCCGGGTTCACCAGCGGCTTCTACAAGGCGTGGCGGTATTCGGAGATCATCGAGCAGCAAGCGCAGGGCAGGAGCCATGGACGCTGACCCCGCTCCGCCGCTCCCGGTCGAGTACCAGCCGGCCCCGGGACGTCCCGGGATCGAGGCCGGCATCGCCCGTGAGATGGCGTGGCGGGGATTGTGGGTGGGCCCGGTGATCATGGCCGTCTTCGCCTTGCTGCGAGGCGGGGCGGGGGCGGTGGCCGCCGCGGTGGGGGTGGTGATCGTCGCCGGCAACTTCCTCCTCTCCGGCTGGCTGCTGTCGGCCGCGGCCGCCGTTTCCCTGAGGCTCTATCATGCGGCAGCCCTGTTCGGTTTCCTGATCCGGCTCGGTCTCATCGCGGCGATGATGTTTGGCGTCGCCGCCCTCTTCGAGATCGACCGGCCAGCGATGGGGATCGCCGCGGTCGTCGCCTACCTGGTGCTACTGGTGTGGGAGGCGGCGGCACTGACGGCAGGGGCACGGAAGGAGTACCAGTGGGGCCGTTGATCCTGGCGAGCGCGGAATGTGACCCGGCCGCGGACATCATCTGCAAGCCGGACAACGTCATCGAGTTGTTCCGCTACAACGACGCGCTGTTCTCGATCGGCCCGTTCCACTTCACCCGCACCGTCTTCCTCATGTTCCTGGCGATGGTGATCGTGCTGGCGCTGCTCTACTTCGGTCTGCGCCGCAAAGCCGTGGTTCCCGGCAAGCTGGGGGTGCTCGCCGAGAGCGCCGTGCTCTACATCCGGGACGAGGTGGGGATCGGCATCATCGGCCCGGAGGGTGCCCGCTACGCCCCCTACCTGCTGTCGGTCTTCCTGTTCATCCTGGTCGGCAACCTCTTCGAGGTGACGCCGCTGATCAACTTCCCGATCACGTCGCGCATGGCGATCCCGGCGTTCCTGTCCCTCGTCACCTGGGTGATCTTCGTGGTGGTGGGGTTCGCCAAGAACGGCTTCGGCTATGTGGGCGGCATCGTGTGGCCCAAGACGGTGCCGGTGGCGCTGCGGCCCCTGGTGGGCCTCATCGAGTTCGTGTCGACGTTCGTGCTCCGTCCCATCACCCTGGCGGTGCGGCTCTTCGCCAACATGGTGGCGGGGCACCTCATGCTGACCCTGCTGCTCGTCTCCGGCTGGGTGTTCATGTCCAGCGTCGGCGACATCGGCCTCCGTTCCCTCATCGGCATTCCCTGGTTCGTCTTCGGGCTCGGGATCTTCGTCTTCGAGATCGTCGTCGCCGTGCTCCAGGCGTACATCTTCACGCTGCTGGCGGCGGTCTACGTCCAATCATCCGTTCACCCCGAGCACTAGGAGGAAACCGAGCATGGAAGCAATCAAGGGTGCGATCGCCCTGGTGGGCTATGGCCTCGCCGCGATCGGGCCGGGCATCGGCATCGGCATCGTGGTGGGGAACGCCATCACCGCCATGGCCCGCCAGCCGGAAGCGGCGGGGATGGTGCGCACCACCATGTTCCTCGGCATCGCCTTCACCGAGGCGCTGGCGCTGATCGGCTTCGTCCTGTTCTTCATCGCGTAGGGGAGCGTTGCCGACATGTTGACACCCATCGTGGCGTTCTTCGCAGCCGAGACGGGGGCCGAAACCGGTAAGGGCATCGACCTGCTGCTCCCGGACACCTCGGAGCTGATCGCCGGCATCCTGGCCTTCAGCATCATCTTCGTGTTCGTCTGGAAGTGGGTGCTGCCCACCCTGCAGGACATCCTCGACAAGCGTCAGCAGGCCATCAAGGCCGAGCAGGCCGCGGCCGAGGCCGCCAAGGTCGAGGCCGAGAGCCTGCTGGCCGACTACCGCGCCCAGCTCGCCGGAGCCCAGGAGGAGGCGGGCCGCATCGTCGAGGGCGCCCGCCAGGCCGGAGAGGCGGTCAAGGGCGACGTGGTCGCCCGGGCCGAGACGGAGGCGGAGGCCATCAAGCAGCGGGCAATGGCGGAGGCCGCCACCGAACGGGACCGGCTCGCCGCCGACCTGCGCCGCGAGGTGGCGGCGCTGTCGCTCGACGTGGCCGAGAAGGTCGTCGGCTCCAGCCTCGACGGCGAGGCGCAGCGGGCCCTGGTCGAGCGGTACATCGACGAACTCGGGGGAACGAAGGCCTGATTCGATGAGTGAGATCCCGTTCACAGACCAGATCGAGCGCTACGCCGCCGCGGTGCTGGAGATCGCCCACGCCGAGGGCGACGCCGACCGCATCACCGAGGAGCTGTACCGGGTGGCGCAGGCGGTCGACGCCAACCCGGAGCTGCACGACACCCTGGCCGATCCCCGGGTACCGATGGAGCGCCGCCACTCGGTGGTGGCCGACGTGCTGGAGGGACGGGTCGCCGACAGCACCATCTCGCTGGTGACGTTCCTCATCATGGTGGGCCGCAGCAACGAGATGCGGGAGATCGCCACCCGGGCCTTGGAGCTGGCGGCCGCCCGGGAGGAAGAGGTGCTGGCGGAGGTACGCAGCGCCGTCGCACTCGACGCGGCGACGGTGGAGCGGCTCACCGCCAAGCTGGTGGAGGCGACCGGCCGGAAGGTGCGGGTGAGCGTCACGATCGACCCGTCGTTGATCGGCGGGATCGTCGCCAGGGTGGGAGACACGGTATTCGACGGGTCGGTGCTGAGCCGGCTCAAGGAACTGCGAGAGGTATGGGGATAGCGAATGGCTGAACTGACGCTCGATCCCGGTGACGTCACCGCGGCGTTGCGGAAGAACCTCGAAGGCTGGTCGCCGTCGGTGGAGGCCGAGACCGTCGGATACGTCACCGCGGTCGGCGACGGTGTCGCCCACGTCGCCGGGCTGCCCGGCGCCGCCGCCAACGAGCTGCTGGAGTTCCCCGGCGGGCTCATCGGCGTCGCCCTCAACCTGAACGAGGATTCGATCGGGGCCGTCATCATGGGTGACTCGAGCACCATCGAGGAGGGCAACGAGGTGCGCTCCACCGGCCGGGTGCTGGCGATCCCGGTGGGGGACGGCCTGCTGGGCCGGGTGGTCGACGCCCTCGGCACCCCGATCGACGGCAAGGGGCCCATCGAGGCGACCGAGACCCGCCTCCTCGAGACGCAGGCGCCGTCGGTGGTGCAACGCCAGCCGGTGAAGGAGCCGCTCCAGACGGGTCTCAAGGCGATCGACGCCCTCACCCCGATCGGGCGGGGTCAGCGCCAGCTCATCATCGGCGACCGCCAGACCGGCAAGACCGCCATCGTGGTGGACACGATCATCAACCAGGCGGGCCAGGGCGTGAAGTGCATCTACGTCGCCATCGGCCAGAAGGCGTCGACGGTGGCGGAGGTGCAGGACGTCCTGTACGAGGCGGGCGCCATGGACTACACGGTGATCGTCAACGCCCCGGCCTCGTCGGCGGCCGCCCTCCAGATGTATGCCCCCTACGCCGGCTCGGCCATCGGCCAGTACTGGATGTATCGGGGGGAGCACGCCCTCGTCATCTTCGACGACCTCTCCAAGCAGGCGGTGGCGTACCGTGAGATCTCGCTGCTGCTGCGGCGTCCTCCGGGACGGGAGGCCTACCCCGGGGACGTGTTCTACCTGCACAGCCGGCTGCTGGAGCGCTGCGCCAAGCTGTCGGACGATCTCGGCGGGGGTTCCCTCACCGGGCTCCCCATCATCGAGACCAAGGCCGGCGACGTCTCGGCCTACATCCCCACCAACGTGATCTCGATCACCGACGGTCAGATCTTCCTCGAGACCGACCTGTTCTTCTCCGGGATCCGTCCTGCCATCAACGCCGGCATCTCGGTGTCCCGGGTCGGCGGCAACGCCCAGATCCGGGGGATGAAGAAGGTGGCGGGCCCGTTGCGCCTCAACCTCGCCCAGTTCCGGGAGCTGGAGGCGTTCGCCGAGTTCGGCTCCGAGCTGGACGCCGCCTCCCTCGCCCAGCTGGAGAGGGGCCGCCGGGTGGTCGAGGTCCTCAAGCAGAAGCAGTTCAGCCCGATGCCAGTCGAGGAGCAGGTGGCGGTGATCTACGCCGTCACCGAGGGGCTGTTCGACGACATCGACGTCGACGGGATCCTGCCGGCGGCGGGGGAGCTGCAGGTGTTCCTGCGGGGACGGTATTCGGGCCTGCTGGCCCAGATCGCCGACGGGGGCCAGCTTCCCGAAGGCGAGTTGAAGGCCGCCATCGGCCAGTTCAAGGCGACCCGGGTCGCCGGCGAGGAGCGCTAGCCGCCATGGCTTCGGCCGAGCTTCGTCTCATCCGCCGCCGCATTCGCAGCGTGCAGTCGACGATGAAGATCACCCGCGCCATGGAGCTGATCGCCACCTCCCGTATCGCGAAGGCGCAGGTCCGGGTGGCGAACTCCCAGCCCTACGTCGCCAAGATGACCGATGTGATCCGCAACATCGCCGCCGCCTCCGGGGGTCTGCGCCACCCGCTGCTGGAGTCCCGGGATGTGGAGTCGATCGGGCTGGCGGTGATCACGTCCGACCGGGGGCTGGCGGGCGGCTACAACACGTCGATCATCCGCCTCGCCGAGCGGGCCCTGCTCGAGCACCGTCACCAGGAGCGGGAGGTGCGCCTCTACGTGGTGGGGAAGAAGGCCCAGTCGTACTTCCGCTACCGGCGCTACCCGATCGAGCGGTCGTTCCTCTCCATCACCGACACTCCCACCTACGGCGATGCGCGCGCCATCAGCGAGATCCTCATCGACGAGTATCAGGAGCGACGGGTCGACGCGGTGGAGGTGTACACCACCCGTTACGTGTCGGCCCTCACCCAGACGCCGGTGCGCTGGCCCCTGCTGCCGATCGAGCCGCCCGACCTCTCGGTCCGCACCGAAGGCGTGCCGGGCGCCGCCTACAGTTTCGAACCGTCCCCGGAGGAGATCCTGGGCCGGCTGCTGCCCCGCTACCTGGAGGGCAGCGTGTTCGGGATCCTGCTGGAGGCCTCGGCCTCCGAACACGCCGCCCGGCGCCGGGCGATGAAGGCCGCCACCGAGAACGCCGAGGAGTTGACCCGGGTGCTCACCCGGCAGGCCAATCAGGCCCGTCAGGCGGAGATCACCACCGAGATCTCCGAGATCGTGGGCGGCTCCGAAGCCCTCACGAACGGGTGAGCGAGCGTGCGAAGAAGAGACACACCGACGGACGACGGAGAAGCACAGTGACCACTACCAGCACCCTTCCTGCGGGCCGCATCGTCAAGGTGGCGGGTCCGGTCGTCGACGTGGAGTTCCCGC
>CAZQUB010000052.1:0-11602 GCA_964596225.1 uncultured Acidimicrobiaceae bacterium | reverse complement strand
CCGGGGAGAAAGGAAGGATCGACGTGACAGTCGAGTCGAGTTCCCTCATCGGCAACCTCACCCCTCTGCGGGGACGGCGCCCCAAGACCAACGCCACCGAGCGGGTCTGCGCCGCGGAGTTCTGCGCCACCCGGCTCTCCCGCTACAACCGTTCCGACCGGTGTTTCCTGCACCAGGCGCCCCGGTTTCCGAGGGTGCGCAACACACCGCAAGGTGGCCTGACCTGATGTCCCCGTCCCCGGGGACGGTGGCGACCCGGAAACCAACCCCTCGATCACGCCGAACCGTGTTTGAGAATGCCCTCGATCGGGAATCTCCCACGTGGCGATCAATGCCAGGAGGACACGACATGGCCATTCAGGACGGCACGCCCGTCATCACCGCCCGCGGAAGGCGGGTCGGGCACATCGTCGGCATCGTTCTCGACCCCGCCACCGGAGACCTGAGCCATCTCATCGTCAAGCGCGGCATCGTGTTCGCCAAGCGTCGACTGGTGCCCGCCGATGCCATCGACGAGATCCGCCCCGATCGGATCACGTTGGTCGAGGAGGTCGAGCCTCACCACCTCCCCCTGTACGAGACAGAGCGATATGTCGAAGTCGGGGGTGCCGCTCCCCACCACGGAGACGGTTCGAAGTTGACGATGGTGCCCTACTCGCCGCTCGAACCCGCCGGCGCCTTCCCGCTCTACGTCCCCCCGGGCCCGCCAACCGAGCGAGTCAAGGAACACAACATCCCCGATCATGATGTCGCCATCGAGATGGGTACCGAGGTGACATCGGTGGATGGGCACCACCTCGGCAAGGTGGGCAAGGTGCTCACCGCACACGACACCGTCACCGGATTCGTGATCGATCGAGGGCTGCTTCCCAAAGAGGAGCGAGCCATTCCGGCATCCTGGATCCGATCGTTCGAGGAGGGGGAAGTCCATCTCGGCGTCGATGCCGGGACCGTCGAACGTCTCCCCGCCTATCGCACCTGACTGGGGGACACCAACCGAAACTGGCCCGACGGACCGGGTCGCCGCCTCCCCAATGTCTATCATTGAGTGATCGACTACGGGAAACGAGATCGGTCTCGGCTCCCGGGCTCCCTACGAAAGAAGGAAGAAGATGGCCGAAACGGTCACATTCGAAGAGCCCCCCATCGCCAAGACGGTCTTTGCCTCGTCCAAGGTCTCCTGGGTCTGGCTGATCGTGCGTCTCTGGGTCGGCTGGGAGTGGTTCGCCGCCGGCTGGGGGAAGGTCTTCGGTGGAGAGATCACATGGAAGGTGTGGGACTGGGGCAACTCCGCCTACTCCCTCACCGGGTCCGGCAACATCGGCTGGATCCGCTCCGGCACCGTCGTCGCCGCCGACGGCACCGAGACGGTGCGCGGCGTCGGTGACGCCGTCTCCGGGTTCGCCGCCGGCGCCATCAGCAACTCGCAGGGAGCCCACCCGTCCGTCGCCTTCTCCTGGTATGTCGACTTCCTCAAGTGGGTGCAGCACACCGCCTATCCCGTCATCGGACCCGTGGTGGCATTCGCCGAAATCTTGATCGGCGTGGCGCTCATCGTCGGGGCGTTCGTCGGCATCGCCGCCTTCTTCGGCGCCACCCTCAACTTCTCGTACCTGCTTGCCGGATCGGCGGGCGTCAACCCGGCCATGATCGTCCTCGAGATCCTGCTCGTCCTCGCCTGGCGCAACGCCGGCTGGCTCGGCGCCGACCGCTGGCTGCTCCCCCGGCTCGGAGTGCCGTGGCAGCGGGAACGCAGCGTGACGGCACCAATGGCGGAAGCCCCACCACCTCCGACCATGTGACGGCGCACCTGGCAGGCGTCACCGGAGACGAACACCACACCCTGGGGGCTCCCGATGGGAGCCCCCAGGCGCGCACCCTCGCACCACGCTTCGAAAGACCGGCTGCCGGTGCCACGCCGCCGCGAAAACCCCGTTTGGTTTCGTCGCCAGGCGGGTAGCTCAGCCCGACAGAACGTACGCGGGAAAGGTACGGAGACCATGCTCGGATTACGTGCCTGGAGAATCGGCCGGATCGGCGGCATCGACGTCAAGATCGACCCGTCGTGGAGCATCATCGCCCTGCTCATCGGAACCACCTTCTACGCCATCCTCACCGGCGAGTACCCCAACGACCCCACCGGAGGCCTGGTCGTCGCCGCCGTCGTCATGGCCGTCGTGCTGTTCGCCAGCGTCCTCCTCCACGAACTCGCCCACTCCTGGATGGCCCGCGCCAAGGGCATCGAGGTGCGCGGCATCACCCTCTTCCTCTTCGGCGGTGTCACCCAGGCCGATCTCGACACCGAGGACGCTTCCGACGAATTGGTGATCGCCGCCGTCGGGCCTCTCACCAGCCTCGGCATCGCCGCGGTGTTCTGGGGCGTCGCCGTCGCCACCAGCGGCCTCACCGCGTACGCGGCCGGGCAGTTGGGGTGGATCAACCTCAGCCTCGCGGTGTTCAATCTCGTCCCTGGATTCCCGCTCGACGGGGGCCGCATCCTGCGAGCCACCATCTGGCGAGCGCGGGGAGACATCGTCGCCGCGACACGGATCGCGGCCCGTTCCGGCCAGGTCGTCGGATATCTCCTCATCGGGTTCGGCCTGCTCGAGCTGTTCGCGTACGGCGCCCTCATCGGCGGCCTGTGGCTGGCGGCAATCGGCTGGTTCCTCGCCCAATCGGCGCAGGCATCCTTCCTCCACCTCCGGGTGCAACGCATGCTGGAGCACGTGCCTGCATGGAAGTTCCTCGGCGCCCAAGACGTCGTCGAGGTCCCCGCCGACCTCACCCTCCAGGATGCGGTCGACCATTACTTCCTTCACCATGACCACGGCGCGTTCCCGGTGCGCGACGGAGCTGCCATCATCGGCGTTCTCCCCATCGGGGCGGTGCGGCGCATCCCTCGCGCCGACTGGCCGGTGCGACGGGTGCGTGACGCCGCCATTCCCCTCTCCGAGGCCGTTACCGTGAGCCGGTCGACGCCGATGAGCGAGGTTCTCGAGAAGATGGGTCTCGATGAGGACGGCGGGAACGGAACACACCGCGTCGTGGTGATGGACGGTGACGAGATCGCCGGGGTCATCACCTCGCGTGATCTGGTGCGCTGGTTGCAGCGCTCGCAGGAACTGGGGCTCACCGAGACGCTGGGAGGTGTGAGACGGTGACGGCCCGCGGCGCGACGTCCGCATGTGAGTCTCGAAGCGACGGCCCCCCATGACGTCGCTCGCCCTTCTCCTCCAGGCCGACGTCACGGCTCCGGCGGTGGCCCGCCGATCGCTCGACACCTTGCTGCTTCCTCCGGATCGCCGGCCCGACCTTCTGCTCCTCGTCAGCGAGCTGGTGACGAACTCGGTCAAGCACGGGGAACACCCCGACGGCATCGTCGGAGTTCGGATCGACGTCTCATCGGAGCGGATCCGGGTCGAGGTCGAAGACGGGGGGGAAGGGTTCGCGCCGCCCTCTCCCGATCAGGACCCGATCGGAGACGGGATGGGCCTCCGGTTGGTGGAGACCCTGACTGATCGTTGGGGCGTCGCACCCGTCCCGGCCACCGTGGTGTGGTTCGAGATGGACCTGGGTCCTGTGTGAGTTCCCACCGACCTGTCAATCACCTCCCGTCAACTCCGGGTCGATGACGCGGCGCAGCGCCCCGATCGACCGCGCCAGCAACCGGGACACGTGCATCTGCGACACGCCAACGCGCGCTGCGATCTCCGACTGACTCAAGTCCTCGAAGAAGCGCAAGTAGATGATGTGACGTTCCCGTTCCGGCAGGTGGTCCAGGACCAGGGACAGATCCGCCCATTCCGGAGCGCTGATGAGACGCTCGTCATGGGAGGGGAGGGAATCCCCGAGTCGGAGCCCCTCCTTGCCTGCCACCGGCGTCTCGAGGGAGACCGCATCCAACGAACGGCGGGCGAGCAGCGCTTGACCGACCTCTCTCATGTCGACATCGAGCGCGGCGGCGAGTTCCTGCAGACTCGGTTCTCTGCCTTCTCGCTGGGTGAGATCGGCGGCCATCCGGTTTGCTTCCAGACCCAGCTCCTGCAGGCCGCGCGGGACCCGCAGCGACCAGCTCGAGTCCCGCAGGTACCGCTTCAACTCCCCGTCGATGGTGCGAGCCGCGAACGTGGTGAACTTGACCCCTCGCTCCGGATCGAAGCGCGCCAGCGCGTGAACGAGGCCAACCTGGGCCACCTGTTCCAGATCGTCGCGACGCAGCCCCGATCGGGCGAACCGGCGTGAGATGGCACGGGCCAGGCCCCGGTAGCGGTGTGCCAGCTCCCCTTTGGCGCGGGCATCCCCCGCGGCCGCCCTCAGGAACAGCTCCTCTTCGCTCTCGATGCCCTCGAATGGCCACGTCGCCTCGAACTCGACCTCGATCGACTCCTCACTCGCCGACCATCTGGGCGTGAGACGATCGAACAACACCCGGGCCAGATCGTCCGGTGGCTCGACCCCGCTTGCGCTCCGCACCTCGAGCCGGAAGCCGGGGGCCGTGCGCCAGATGGAGACCGTGAGAGGGCGCCGCCGCTCCCCCACCGCAGCCGCGATCAGTTCGCTGAGCAACACCATGAGGTCGGCGCGGTCGACACTCCGCAGATGGGAGGCGAGGTCGGCGGCGGCGCGCCGCGCCATTGCCGGTGCCGCCGGCTCGCTGGGAAGCTCCAGGCGCAGCACCTGGGCGCCCGGCGCGGTCATTCCATGGAATCCAGCGCCGCGAGGCTCGACGCGACCGGGAATGCGTCCGTCATGCCGGTCAAGGACAGCAGCCGCTGCACCACCGGACTCGGGGCGATGAGCACAACCCGCGCTTGGTGCTCACGAATGCTCACGAGCGCCCGCAAACCCGACGAGTCGATGAACCGCACTTTGGCGAGATCCAACGCCACATGACCGTCAGGCTCCTCGAAGCTGGACTCGAGGTGCGGCGCGGTGGCCAGGTCGAGATCACCGCGCACATGCGCCACGCGCCACGTGCCGTGCTGCGCGAGTGACATCTCGATGGGCGGCTGATCCGCCATGAGGTGAGGCCTCCTTCGGGTCGTGCCTGGGAAGATGAGCAATCCGGGGAGAGTGTACCAACCCCGACACTGTCCATGAACCTGGGCCCGAAGTGCGAACCGGCGGCTGAGCCCGTGGCTGCAGACCCTGTGGCCCGGCCGGCATACGGCGGGAACCGATAGGATGACGCCCATGACGGACGCTGCGTCGAACGAATGCGGCGACGAGAACCGCCTCGAGACCGACCTCGACGCCGTCGGCTATCCCGTATGGCTCCTCGACGCCGACGGGTCGATCCGCGATCTCAACGCGGCGGCACAGCGAGACGGCGCATTCGACCGGGCCACCGTTGTCGGCCGTCGTTTCTGGGACGTCGCGTGGTGGCCGGACCGTCCCCTCGCTCCCTCATTGCTCCGTGCCGGGCATACGGCGGCACTCACCGACGGGGACGCCCACATCCGTCTCGCACCGCCGGAAGGGGGCGGCCCATCCCCGACGGTGGAGATCACCTTCAGCCTCACCGGCTCCGGTGATTCCGGCGAGGGGCGCACGCTGGTCGCCCAGGCTCCGCCGCGTGACGGCGTGGTCTTCGGCACGGCGTCGTCGCGCTATCTCGGATTGCGCCGGCTCGCCGCCGGCCTCGCGTCCGCGATCACCGTCGACGAGGTGATCACCGCCATGGCCGATCTCATCGCCCCTGCTGTCGGAGCCTGCCTCGCCCTCGTGGCCGAGGTGGACGGGGACACCACGGCGGGTGCCGGCGCCACGGTTCCCACCGAGCTGATCCCTGCGCTCACTGCGGCGATCGATGGTGCGACCCCGGTGGTGGTCGACGATCCGGACGTGCTACAGGCGGTCGGCGCCACGGCCGGCGCCCCCCACGACAGCGGGAATCCGGCACGTCTCACCGTCCATCCGATGCCGCGGCCGCCAGATCTCTACCTCCCCGCCATCGCCGTCGTTCTCGCCTGGTCGCGCACGTCCCTGGCCCACGCCGCCGATCAGGACGCCGGCGACGTCCTCGCCCTCTGCGGCGCGGCGCTGCATCGAGCCCAAGCCATGAAGCGGGCCGACGAGCTGGCTACCGTCATGGACGCCCTCGATCGCCGAGCACCCATCGGGATCGTCTCCTTCGATGCGAGCCTGCGGGTCGTGCATGTCAACGAGCGCCTCTCCGCGATGACCGGGGTGCCAACCGACGATCAAGTAGGGCGCACCGTCCGCGAGATCGCTCCTCATCTCGCCGACACGATCGAGGTGATCCTGGCGAAGGTCCTCGCCACCGGCAACCCTACCGAGAAGACCGAGATCCACGGGAACCTTCGAGGCGAGACCGACGAGGATTCCATCTGGGAGGCGGCCTTCGTCCCCGTGACCGATCGGGCAGGCGCCTGCGTCGGCGTCGCCGCCATCGTCGAGGACATCACAGAACGGCGCCGAACTCTCGAGGAACTGGAACGCCTCTACGAGCGGGAACGAATGGTGGCGGACCGTCTCCAGCAGGGACTGCGTCCCGACCGGCTCCCGGCGCTGGAGGGCTATGAGATCGCGACCCGGTATGTCGCCGGCACGTTCGGGCTCCGGGTCGGCGGCGACTGGTACGACCTGATCACGCTCGGATCGGACCGGTACGGCCTGGTGATGGGCGACGTCGTCGGCCACGGTCTCGACGCCGCGCTCACGATGACGTCGATCCACCATGCGCTCGCAGGTCTGTGCCACGCCATCGCCAAGCCGGGACCGCTCCTCGATCGCCTCGACGACTACCTCACCCATGACGGCGACCGGTACGTCGCCACGCTCTTCTACGGGCTCCTCGAACCGTCCACGGGCCGGCTCACCTTCAGCTCCGCCGGACACCCGCCCGCCCTTCTCGTGACCGCCGATGGTGTCCCCACCCCGCTGACGGCGGGACGGGGAGTCCCGCTCGGGATCACCGGCGAGACCCGGCCCGACGCGGACATCGTGCTGGAGCCGGGTGACACCCTCTTGCTCTACACCGACGGCATCCTCGAGCGGCGAGGCGAGCCGTTCGACGTCGGGCTGGAACGGCTCATCCACGCCGCCTCGCACCCTCACGATGACCTCAACGACTTCGCAAGCCACCTCCTGGCGGAGGTTCCGGACCCCGATCACAGCGACGACATCGCGCTCCTGGCGTTGCGGCGCCTGTCTCTCTAGCGAGCACCCGCCCTCATCATTCCGGCGGCGGCCGCCCCTCGACGATCGCGATGTCCCGCAGCCTGGCGTTGAGGAGGCCAAACTCCTCCTCCACGTCACCGCGGAGATCATCGAGCCGCCTGGCGACTCGGGACGGCACGTCAGCCCGGAGCGCACGTTCGAGCACGACGCGAAGCCGCCGGTTGCTGCGCAGACACAAGGCGAGCGAAGCAATCTCATTCATGGTCCGGTCGTCGCGTCGCAGCCGCTCGAGGCTGTCGAGTTCCGTCACAACGGCGGCAGGATCGACGGCACGGGCACGCTGCGTCAGTTCGGCGACGTCCCGCCGGCGGCGTCCCGCCATCCCCCGCAACCGGCGCCTCGCCTGGGGATCACCTGCCCGGCGTGCGGCGCGTCGTAGCGCGACACGGTAACGGGTCAAAGCCATGATCACCCTGCCCACCTGCCGGGACCAGCCGGTGGTCGAAGGGGATTCCTCACGAGACGGCATCGACCGCTCCCTCCTTCATTCCGGTTCCCGCCAGGATCCGACGTGACGTGTGAGACCGACCGGGACCGCCACAGGCTCACCCCGGCAGGCGGGGAAGCCGAACTCGGCGGCGCACGGCAGGGTCGGAACGGACCGGCGCGCCACCCGCTTCATGAGATTCTAAACACGGGATCACCGGCGAGCGCGTGCTCCCCGATGACGGCCCCGGCAGCACTCCAGCCGAGTTCCGCGGTGCCCTCCGCGGCGTGCGTCTCGCCGTTGACGAACTCGGGGAAGCTCCACTCGGGGTACTCGTCGCCCATCGGCAGAGCGTTGGCTCGGTGCACCCCTTCGAGGAGCCGCACCGCCCCCTGCCGGTCGCCCCGCTGCGCCCGCTCGGCGGCCTGGAACCCGCCGATCATCGGCCACAACCCGCCGTTCTGATACTCGAACGGCCGGTTGCGGAAGGAGTACTGGAACGTCATCTGAAGGTCGTCCCATGCCGCATCGATCGGGGTGATCACGGGATGGAACGCCGGCACCAAGGGGAGGTCGTCGTCGAGGAGGCCGTCGACGTAGCCGGCCACCGCCGACTGCTGATCGTCGTCGGCGACACCGACCAGCGACACGAGCGTGTTGGCGAACGCGTCGAATCTGAACCCGTAGCCGGTCGGCCCGAAGTACGGCATCCAGTAGCGGCCGTCGCGGCGGGGCGCGGCCCGCTCCCCCTTCTGGAACAACATGGGGTGGTACACATCCGAGATCGGTTTCTCGTCCTCCTCGAGCCAGAAGTTGACCCGGATGAGGTGCCGGAGGCGGTCGATGCGATCGACGAGGGCGTGGTCGGATGACCCGTAGTGGTGGACCCGCATCGCGGCGACCGAGCGCAACGCCTGGAAGTAGAGCGCTTCGTCGTACAGCACATAGCCGTGTTGGAGGTACTCGTCGGCCCAATCGCCCGTGACCGGCACGTAGACGAGGCCCCGGTTGTTGTACTCCCACGCTCCGAGCAGGAAGACGACGTCGTCGACGACGGGACGGATCCGGGCCAGGAAGTCGGCGTCGCCGGTCGTCGACCAGTACTCGCCGCACCCGATGAGGAACCAGAGATCGGCGTCGACCCTTCCGGCCGTACCTCCGTAGCTCACGCGCCGGGAGCGGGGGTCGACGTTGCTGGGGATCTCGCCGTGTGGCCCGCGATGGTCGGCAAGGGTGATCAGCGTGTTCCGCGCCGCGTCGATCAGGTCGCCGTCCCCGGTGTGGAGCCCCGCCAGCGATTCGATCACGCCGTCGCGCCCCCACACCCTGGCGTAGTTGTCGCCTCCGGCGGGTGCGGCGACGAACCCGTGGGGAGTGATGCAGCGGTGAAGGAGGTCGACGGCACGTTGGTATCCGGGGTGGTCCATCCTGGCGATGTCCGCTGTCGCAGTCATTGACGCTCCCCTGGTGTCCTCGGCAGACGGCCGGAGGTCTGGGTGCCTCCCGGATCGTGACGTGTCCCTCATGTCATGCCCGCCGAGCGCTCCTCCCAAACCTACCGGCGTCCCGCGACGACGACGGGCAGCGTTGGCGCCGGGAACACGCAAAGATGGGGGGCATGTCGGTGATCACGGCACTGCTCGGGCGAGACGGACGCGATGCGCCCGATACCGCCATGCTGGAGCGGGACCTTCCCCACCGGCATCCCGCCGACCTGGCTCGCCTCGTCCTCGGTCTGCTCGGGTTCGCCGCCACCATGCTCATCGCGTCGCGCGACACCGTGGCGGTCTTCGAGCAGGATCTCTTCCGCCTCATCAACGACCTGCCCGCGCTCCTCGAGCCGCCCCTCACCGTCTTCATGCAAGCCGGCAACGCCCTCTTCGCGATCGTCGTGGTGGCGATCGCGTTGCTCGCCCGCCGCTTCCTGGTGGCACGGGACCTGGCACTGAGCGCGCTGGTGGCGCGGCTGGCGGCTGAAGCCTTCAAAGTGATCGTCGGCCGCGGCCGACCCGGAGACCTCCTCAATGACATCGTCCTGCGCGGGAACCACCCCGGGATCGGGTTCCCCTCCGGCCACGTGACGCTGGCCGCCGCCCTCGCCGCCGCCCTCGGTCCCTACGTGTCACGCCCGGTGCGACGTGCCCTGTGGGGCGTCGTGTTCCTGGTGGCGGCGGGCCGGATGTACGTCGGGGCGCATTTCCCGCTCGATGTCGTCGGCGGATGGCTCCTCGGCTGGGCCATCGGAGCCGCGGTGCATCTCGCCTTCGGATCCCCGAGCTGGGTGGTTGCCAAGGGGCGCGTAGCCGCCGCCCTCGAAGGCATCGGCCTCACCCCGGCGAGCATCATCCGACCCCGCCTCGATGCCCGCGGCTCGACGCCCTTCGTCGTGACCGACCCGGAGGGACACCGCTTCTTCGTCAAGGCGCTCAGCAACGACCAGAGGGACGCCGACTGGCTGTTCAAAGGGTCACGGGTCCTGCTGTTCCGCAACGTCGAGGACGAGATCCCGTCCGCCACCCCGAAGCGGCAACTCGAGCACGAGGCCTACATCCAGATGCTCGCCCACCGCGCCGGCGCCCGGGTACCGCACATCCGCGAGGTCGTTGCCCTCGACCGATCCGACGCGCTCCTCGTCATGGAAGCGATCGACGGAATCGATGCCGCCGGAGCCCCCGACGCCCTCGGCGACGACACGCTCGATCTGCTGTGGGAGGACGTGGCCCTGTTGCAGCGGCACCGTATCGCCCACCGTGACCTCCGTGCCGCCAATGTGCTCGTCGACCCGGAGGGACGGCCCTGGATCGTCGATTTCGGCTATGCCGAAGCGTCGGCGTCGGTCGACCGCATGGCGGTCGACGTCGCCGAGTTGCTGGTGTCGCTCGCCCTCGCCGTCGGGAGCGAGCGCAGCATCGCGCCTGCCGTCCGCCACATCGACCCGGAGGTCTTGCGACGGTGCCCTGCCTTGCTGCAAAGGGCGGCACTGTCGGCGGCGACCCGCCACGCCATCGGCGCCCGGCACGATCTCCTCGAGGATCTGCGGGAACGACTCAGCCGGGCAATCGGGATCGAGGAGCCTCCTCGCAAGGCGCCGCTGCTCCGGGTCCGGCCCCGCTCCATCGTGTTGCTGGTGCTGGCGGCGTTCGCCCTCCACGTGCTGCTGCCCCAGATCGGCGAGATCCCCCGCACCCTCACCGCGCTGCGGAACATCCATCTCGACTGGGTGGCGATCCTGGTGCTGGCGTCGGTCCTCACCTATCTCGGCGCCGCGGTGAGTCTGGTGGCGGCCTGCCCCCTCGACCTCCCGTTCCTGCGCACGCTGGGAGTGGTGATGGCGGCGTCGTTCACGAACCGGCTCGCTCCGTCCGGATTGGGTCGCGCCGGTCTCGACATCCGCTACGTGGAACGCCACGGCGCCTCCCGCTCGGTGGCCGTCGCCACCGAGGCGATCAACGCCCTCGGCGGCGGCCTGGTCCACGGCGTGGCGCTGGTGCTGGCGGGAGTGCTGTTTGGAGGCTCGGCGTTCGGGGCGGTCCACCTCAAAGGGGAGGTGATCGTCGCCATCGCGGTGGTGGGTGTGCTGGTCGCCGCCGGGGTCGTCATCGTCGTCGGGCCGTGGCGGGGCACCGTCCTCGCCACCCTCACCGAGGCGTGGGGCGCCTTCCGGACCGTGACGCGGCAGCCGGCCAAGGCGGTGCGGCTGCTGGCAGGGGCGGTCGTCCTCAACGCCGGGTACGTCATCGCCCTCCAGGCCTCTCTCGAGGCGGTCGGGGCGTCGGTGAGCGCCGGAACGGTCGCTCTCGTCTACCTGGGCGGCGCGGCGATCGCCGCCGCCAGCCCCACACCCGGTGGCCTCGGAGCAGCCGAAGCCGCCTACGTCGCCGGTCTCGCCGCCGCCGGCGTCGAGGCCAGCCTCGCCGTCGCCGGGGTGCTGGTGTTCCGCCTCTTCACGTTCTGGCTGCCGACCCTCCCCGG
>CAZQUB010000051.1:0-11704 GCA_964596225.1 uncultured Acidimicrobiaceae bacterium | reverse complement strand
GCCTCGGCTGCGGTGGTGCCGACCAGAGTGACCGCCGTCATGGTGAGGGCGGCGACGAGCATCAAGGCGTACGGGAGCCGGGGTGCGGCCTTGGGACGATGCGCTGATCGGTTCCTGGTCACGGCACGGCCTGTCGCTGGGGGTCCGGGGCCAGGTTATACGAGGAAGCCGGGATGCGACGACTCGGTCCCCGCCGGGCCGACCGGGTCTCACCGGTCATCGTGGCGGCATCCCTCATCGCCGACGTCCTCCCCTGACTCTTGCCGAGTATCGGTCTCCGGCGCTGGTGGGCTTAGGGAATTGGCGGGTGACGGCGCCACGGCGGGGCCGATCAGCCCGTCAGCGGCCACGCCCACGGGACGATGACGAGGATCCCGATGACGGCGAGAGCGGTGAGCGGCGCCCCGAGGCGGGCGTAGTCGGTGTAGCGGTAGCCACCCGGGCCGTACACCATGACGTTGGTCTGGTACCCCACCGGGGTGAGGAACGAGGCGGAGGCGGCCACCGCCACCGCGATGGCGACACCCCGCAGGTCGTAGCCGAGGGCGTCGGCCGCCGACGCCGCGATGGGGAACACGATGAGGGCGGCCGCGGTGTTCGACACCGTCTCGGTGAGCACGACGGTGGCGAGCACGATGCCGAGCAGGCCGCCGACGCTGCCCAGGGTCCCGAAGCTGTCGACCAGGCCGGTGGCGATGGTCTCCGCCAGGCCCGAGGACTCCATGGCGGCCGCCAGCCCGAACCCTCCGGCAATGAGCAGCACCACGTCGAGGTCGATGGCGCTGCGCGCCTCGCCGGGACGCAGCACCCGGAACGCGAGCACGGCGAGGGCCCCGAGCAGGGCGGCCTTGAGCACCGACACCACGCCGGTGGCGGCCAGCAGCACCACCCCGATCAGGATCGCCGCCGCCATCAGCCGCTTTCCCGAGGCCACCATCGAGGACCTGCCGAGGCGCGAGATGAGCAGGAAGTCGCCCCGATCCGTCCAGCGCTCCCGGAAGTTCTCGTCGCTGAGGATCACCAAGGTGTCACCTACCCGCAACGGCACCTCACCGAGCTTGGCGTCCACCCGCTGGCCGGCCCGGTGCACCGCAACCACCGCCCCACCGTAGGTTCCGCGGAAGCCGGCTTCTTTGAGGGTCTTGCCGATGAGCGGTGACGTCGCTCCCACCACCGCCTCGAAGAAGTTGGAGCGCTCCAGGTCGAAGCGGCGGAGATGATCGGCGGCGGCGGAGCGCAGCCCCCGCATGGTGTGGAGGTCGACGACGTCGCCGGCCCGGCCGACGAACCGGAGGGAATCGTCGCCGTGGAGCCGGGTGGAGGGCGACACCGGCACGATCGCCTCATCGCCGCGGGCCACCTCGATCAGGAACACCCCGGCGAGGTCGCGCAGGCCCGCTTCCTCCACCGTGACGCCGTCGAGCGGGCCGCCCCGATCCACCGTCATGTCGACCGTGAACTCGCGCATCCGCTCCGTGAGTTCGTCGCGGGTCGAGGGGCGGTCAGGCAGCAGCCGGGGGGCCAGCAGCACCAGCAGCCCGACCCCGAGCACCGCCACCGGAAGGCCCACCTTGGTGATCTCGAAGAACCCGAGCGGTTCGTGCCCTCCCGCCTCGAGCAAGCCGGAGACGACCAGGTTGGTGGAGGTGCCGATCAGGGTCACCGTGCCACCGAGGATGGCGGCGAAGGAGAGCGGCATGAGGAACCTGGACGGCTGGCGGCCGTGACGGGTCGCCCAGTTGCCGACTTCGGGAACCAGCATGGCGACGATCGGGGTGTTGTTCAGCACCGACGAGGAGAGGGCGACCGGGGGGAGGAGCCGCCCGAGGCCTTGCCGCACCGACCGCTTCCCTCCGAGGGTGGACGCCACCAGCGGTTGCAGCAGTCCGGTGCGGGCGGCCGCCGCCGCCAGGATGTAGAGCACCGCGATCGTGATCGGCGCCGGGTTGGAGAAACCGGCGAACGCCTGCTCGGGGGTGATCACGTCGGCGATCATGAGCACCACCGTCGCTCCGAGGATTGCGACCGCAGGCGGCACCAGGTCGCGCACCATGGTGAAGATGGCCACCGCCAGGACCAGGAGCGTCAGCCACGCCTCCCCGCTCATCGCGGTCGGCGCCGCCCGATCACGCTTCGACTTCGGGACGTTCCGGGGTGCCCAGGACGTCCTTCATCGAGCCCTCGGTGCGGGTCATGTCGTACCGCAACGGCGCCAGGTTGTAGACGTAGCCGATGGTGGGTGTTCCGATGAACTCGAGCCGATCCTCCAGCTCCTCGAGCTCGGCGGCCAGGCCCTGGTGGCGCACCACCACGAGGAGCCGGTCGACCATGCCCGCCACGGTGCTGGCGTAGGCGACCTGGAGCAGCGGCGGAGCGTCGACCAGCACCAGGTCGTAGTATTCCTGGATCCTGGTGAGGAACTCCCTGGTGGCGGGGAGCCGGAAGAACTCGGGGGCGGTGGTCTGGCGCCAGCCGCGGGGGAGGAGATGGAGGCCGGTCGATTCGGTTCCCTCGATCGGGATGATGGCGTCGGTGAGAGAGGCCCCCACCTCGACCACCTCGGTCATGCCCTTCTCGGGTCGGACGTCGGGGGCGAGCAGCTCGGTGGCGGCCTGGTTCCCGAAGTCGGCGTCGATGAGGAGCACCCGCTTGCCCTCCCGGGCCGCGGCGAGGGCGGTGTTGACGGCGACGATGGTCTTGCCGTCCCCCGCGCTGGCGGACACCATCATCACGGTGTTGCTCGGCGCGGTGAGGGTGCCTTGGGAGGAGCGGCGGCGCGGCAGACCCAGCGCGGCCGCGGCGAAACGGAATGCTTCCGCCGACGCCGAGCGTGGCACGCTGCGCACCGGGAGCGGAACCTTGATGCCCTCGAGCCGGAAGTTGGGGACGCTGGCCACCAGCGGCGCGTGCAGGATGAGTTCCGGCTGGCCCCGGTTCTCGATGGTGCGGTTCCGCAACGCCAGGAGGTAGGCGAGCGAGCTGCCGACCAGCAGCCCGAGGAAGATGCCGACGATGAGGAGCTTGCGCAGCCCGCTGTCGAGGGGTGCCGCCGTCACCGCCGGGTTGGTGAGCACCACGCCGCTCCCCAGGAGCTGGCTGTCGACCACGATGCCATTGCGCTGCACGGTGAGGTCGTCGATCTGTTGCAGGAGCTGGCTGCGGCGCTGCTGCAACTCGGCGACGTCCGGGTCGGTGCTCTCCAGGGCGAGCAGCTTCTCGAACAGCGTCACCTCGTCGTCGAGGTCGCTGATGTCGGTCCGGATCTGCTGGAGGCGGGCCGGGTCGCTGGTGCGGTCCCGTTCGGCGCTGAGGGTGAGCAGCTCGGTCCGCAGCTCGCCGAGGCGGTCCTCGAGCAGGACGGCGTCGCTCGACGGCTCCGACAGCGTGTCGATGCGGCTGGAGAGGTCGGCGACCTCCTTCTCGATCTCCGAGATGCGCTCATCGAGCACCTTGACCCGGGAGGCGTAGCTCGCCTCGGTCTCGTCGGAGAGGAGCTCCTTGTAGGCCTCGATGAGCGAGTTGGCGCCGAGGGTGGCCCAGTCGGCCTGGGTGGCGACGAAGCTGATCAGGATCACCGACCCGGCGTCGCTGGTGACCTCGATGTTGGTTTGCAGCAGCACGTCCTCGGTGACGTAGGGGAACGTGGCATCGGTCTTGGAGGCGATGTCGGCAGCACGCTGCGCCACGTCACCCGACTGGAGGATCTCGGCCTGATCGGCCACATACTCCACCCGCCGGGTTCCGGGGGAGCTGGTGAAGAGGATCGACGCCTGCGGATCCTCCACCTGCATCGAGGCTTCCGCCTGGAACTCCTCGACCGCCGTGGCGTTCGAGTAGATCCAGGCGACGAGGGTGGTGAGGACGGTGATGACGAGCACCAGCCAGCGGTAGCGCCACACGGCGCGCAGCAGCGTCGGCTCGATGGTGCCGTACTCCTCCGTCTGCTGCATGGGAATCCCCCTGGCCACGCGGTGCCGGGACTGTCCCGGCTCCAGGTGCCGGCTTGCGATCGTGGCACGATATCATCCCCACTCCGGTGGCGGATGCACTGCGATCGACTGGGGGAATGACCGAACATGGGGCGAACGATGGCCACGGGCCGGCCATGGCGACCACTCCGGGCTTGGCGGGTTCGTGGGTAGACCCCATCCCGCCCTCCTCGACGTCGCCGCCGGCCGGCCACTCCACGACCTGGTGGAGCCCGAGGCGCTGATCACCTCGGCCGCCGAGCACCGCATGCTCGGATTGCTCCACGAGGCCATCGCCGGCGCCGGCACCGGGTTCCCGGAACGGCTCGCCGCCGGCCTCGCCCAGAACCGTCTCGCCATCCGGGTCTCGAATCAGATGTTGTGGCGGGAGCTGGCCCGGATCGCTTCGCTCGCCGCCGGACACGGCATCGACCTGGCCGCGTTCAAAGGCGTCACCAACGAGGCACGGTGGTACCCGGGTCAGGGGCTCCGTCCCTGTGCCGACATCGACGTCTTCGTCTCGCCTCACCACCTCGATCGCATCGGCGACCTCGTGAAGCTGCTGCAGCCGGATCATCCGGTGGCGGGCACGATCCAGGCCATGATCGACGGCGGCGCGGCGCAAGGTGTCGATCTCCACCTCCCCAACGGGGCTGCCGTCGATCTCCACCAGGAGCCGATCAAGCTCGGCATCCCGGTGCGCCAGCTCGACGAGATCTGGGCGACGACGAGCACGATTGCCGCCCCCGACGGGACCGAGATCCGGGTCCTCTCCCCCGAGATCGCCTTGGTGCAGGCGCTGCTCCACCTCCAGAAGGACCGCTTCTCCTACCTCCTCGGGTTCGTCGACGTGGCCCGCATGATCTCCGGATCCGAGATCGACTGGGACACGGTCGACCGGTTCGTGCGCGGGGAGGGACTGTCCCTGCACACCTACGAGTCGTTGCGCATCGTGGCGTCATGGCTGGACCTCGACGTTCCGATCCCTCGGAGCGGCCGTCTCGCCCATCGCCTGTGGCAGGTGGCGTGGCCACCCAGCAGCCGGCTGCAGGGTCACGTCGGGATGTCGCGCATGGTCCGGACCCGCTACTGGATCCCGTTCACGATGACGGGGCGGCGCTGGGAGGCGTTTCGCTGGTGGTGGCGCATCATCTTCCCGCCCCGGCGCATGGTCGCCTACCTCCACCCCGACACCCGCGGCCCGTACCTGTGGCGGCTCGTCTCATTCCGCACCCGCCTCGCCTGGGAACGTCACCGTCGCAACCGTGGCCAGCGCCGCCGCGGCGAGGCGTTCCGGTGGCGGAGGCGGCGGGACGACTCCGGCGAGGAGTGACCTCGGAGGCGGCGGACGGGTTCAGGGAGCCCCGGGGGCGAGCGCCTCGAGCAGGCCCCGGTCGAGGTCGCTCAGGGTCCCCCCGAGTTGGAGGCGGAGATCGATGCGGGACCGGACCTGCTGCCAGCAGAATCGGGCAGCCTCGCCGGGCTCGATGACGATCGAGGCCAGCGGCCGTCCCAAAGCGGCGGCGCACGCCGCGTAGTACACGAGATCGCTTCCTGGAGGCGCCCAGCCCGCCTCTTCCCAGTCGATGACGAACGTGCCGTGGCGGCGGATGCGGCGCACGTTCCAGGGAGCGAAGTCACCGTGGGCGGGGACCCAGTGGGCCGGGGTCCCTGCCGGTTTGGGGTGGGTCGCCAGCGCCTGCTGCACGTCGTGGAGCACCGCGGGCAGGACCGCGTCGTCGGCGCGACGGTGGAGACGGGGCGGGAGGGGGGCGGTGACGAGGTAGCTCCATTCCCCGCAGGTCCCCGTGCCGAGCGGCTGGAGCGCCCGGAACGCGGTGGGGTGAAGGGCGTAAACGGCTTCCAGGGCTCGGTACTCGTTGCCGACCACCGCGCCGGTCCCGAGCCTGGCCTTGACGAAACCGACGGGAGTCCCGCCGCGGAGGAGGAGCAGGAGCAGGCCACTGCGTCCGCCCCGCCGCACGTAGCCGGCCCATGCGTCGAAGCCACCGACGGGGCCTTGCAGCTCCTGGCGCAGCATCTCCCAGGTGGCGGCGTCCATCGGGGGATCCCACGGCCGGGCCTTCCCCGGCAGCAGGCGCGGACCGCCCCACCGCACCGCCCACCATGCCGCTCGCTGAGCCACGATGCCGCGCCACGACCCGGGGGTGTAGAGGGCGATCCCGGCGGCGGCTCCGGCGCGGGATCCGGTGGGAACGAACAGGTGGCCCCAGCCGGGCGGGAACTCCTTGAACCGCACGCTCCTCACCCCTCTGTGGTGTCGCCGGGAGCGTCGAGCATACCGGCGCCGGTCGGGTTGGCGTAGTGGCGGTCGAGGGGATGCCGGTAGAAGAAGAGGCGGGTGCCGCCGAGCACCAGGAAGCTCGAAGGACGGGCCAGCGCCGCGGCCGAACTCCCCCCCGAACCGGCGATCGCCAGGCCGGTGGCCACCACCAGTTGGGCGACGTTGGCGATGATCTCGGCGCCGAACAGGTCGCGTTCCCGGTTGGCGCCGATGAGTTCGAAGCGTCCGGGGAAGGACGCCCCGTTGAGGCCGTTGGCGACGATGGTGACCGCCACCAGCCACGACACGTCGTAGGCGGCGGGCACGAGACGGGCCAGCGGGTTGAGGGACCAATCCACCGCGGTGACGGCGAGGTAGAGGAGCCCGAGACCGGCGGTGACGCCGTAGAAGACCCGCGCCACCCGGCGAGCCTCGCCACGATCACGGCGCAACCCGGCCGACATCGACGGCGGAGCGAGGACCGCGCTGAGGCCGGTGGCGAGCACCAGGATCGGCTGGGCCACGATCCGGGCCGCCTCGGCCAGGCCGAGGGGGGCGGGGCCCGCCAGCACCGTGATGATCCCGGCGACGACGAAGTTGTTGCCGGTCGACATGATCCCGGTCGACACCAGCCACTTGCCCGATTCGAACAGGCGCCGGTAGGTGAGGGATTCGTGGGCCTGGTGGAGGCCTTCGCCGGCCGTGGCGCGGTGGGGCCGGCCGTGCCAGGTCGCCAGCGCGAGGCCGCCGAGGAGGCTGACGGCGTTGGCGATGGCGAGGGCCCCGATCGGGACCCAGCGCTGCGGGGCGTCGAGCGCCCTGAGCAGCCCCAGCCCGCCCACGGCGCCGACCAGCTGCAGCGCCGAGACCGAGGCCGCGGCCCACGACACGGTCGCCAGGTGGAGGAGACGGCGGGTGTGATGCTGGATCGGGAACAGCGCGGTGGCGGCAGCCGTCGTCACGATGAACGGGATCTGGTCGGAGATGGGGAGCCCGCGGACGATGCCCACCACCGCCGCCAGCGGAGAGAGCGCCGCCGCCACCAGCGTGGCGGGGAGGCCGAGGAGCACGATGCGCCGCATGAGGAGCAGCCGGGGCTTGCCCTCCAGCAGCAGGGTGGCCTTCTCCGCCGGGACGAAGTGCGCCTGGGTCGGGATGCTCGCCGCCATCTGGAAGGCGGCGAGGAACAGGGCGTAGACCCCCAGGGTGGCGGTGTCGTGCCGCCACACCGTCGCCGCGTAGAGGCCCACGATGAAGGTGGCGAGGGAGGAGAGGCCGGAGTCGACCAGCCCGGCGGGGATGGCGCGGAAGCGTCTCACCGTGCCATCGATCTCGATGATGGAAGCGACAAGGCCCGATCCTCCTGACGGGGCCCCGGCCCCCGACCGGGCGACCAGCGGGGGGTCCGAGGGGTTGGCCGCGCCGAGTGCGGCATGATACCCGGGGCAAGGCATGCCGTGATATGGGGTGGTGGCGGCGTCGTGACGGTTCGGGCAGCGATGAGGGCTCGGCTATCGTTCCGCACCCGGTAGGAATCATTGGTCAGGGGGACCCTCATGACGCTTCTGGTGACGGGCGGCCAGCAACGCCGTCCGCGGGCGCTCGGCGAAGGAGCCGGGCATTGGTACAAATACGTGCGGGGTCACGTGCTCGCAGTCGACGAGGTGACCGAGGCCGTCTCGGTCGTGCACAGCTACGAGTCGCCTCCCTCCCTGGTGGCGGACGAGGACCCGGCGGTGCTCTTCAAGCAGGGGACTCTGGTCGGCGGCGATACCCTGTATCTGGCTACGCAGACCGAGGTCCTCGTGTACCGCTACCCCGGGTTCGAGATGATCCGGCACCTCTCCCTCCCGTCGTTTCACGACGTCCACCACGTTCGACCTCGTGAGAGCGGGACCCTGCTGGTGGTCAACACCGGCCTCGACCAGCTCGTCGAGATCACGATGGACGGCGAGGAGGTCAACCGCTGGCAGGTGCTCGGGGAGGACCCGTGGAGCCGCTACTCGCCCGACATCGACTACCGCAAGGTGGCGAGCACCAAGCCGTACGACTCGCACCCCAATCACGTCTTCGAGCTCGGCGACGAGATCTGGGTCACCCGCTTCAAGCAGAAGGACGCGGTGTCGATCAAAGACCCGTCGCGGCGCATCGACATCGGGGTGGAACGGGTCCACGACGGGTTCGTCCACGACGGTCTCGTCTACTTCACGGCCGTCAACGGCGTCATCGCCATCGCCGATACCGAGACGCTCCGGGTGATCGAGAAGATCGACCTCAACGAGATCGGGGACGACCGCGTCCAGCTCGGGTGGTGCCGTGGGATCCACGTGGGCGAGGACGGCGTGTGGGTCGGCTTCTCCCGGCTGCGCCCGACCGCCATCCGGGAGAACGTGGCCTGGGTCAGGACGGGGTTCAAGAAGAGCCTCGGCACCCACGTGGCCCGTTACGACCTGGCGAACCGAACCTTGCTGCAGCGCATCTCGTTGGAGGAGAACAACCTCAACGCCGTGTTCAGCATCTTCGCGGTGTGAGGCGAGACGGTACGGTGACCGGGCGGCAGGGGGCACCACACCTGGGACCGGCCGGTAGCATCGGGCGCGGGAGGGTGACGGCAGGGATGGAACGCACATGCAGGGTCTGATCTGGACGGCGGTGCTGTGGACGCTGGCGGTGGCGTTCCTCCGGTTCCCCGGCCTGCCTCCCCGAATGCGGGACCTCAGCAAGGGACTGGGGCGGGAGCATGCCGTCCTCATCCTCATCATGCTCACCACCCATGCCAGGGCCGACCGGCTCGGGGTGGAGGACACCCTGGCGAACCCGTTCGTCGCCGAGACCCTCACCCGCGCCGCCCTGTCGCTGGCGGCGCTCCTCATCCTGTTGCCGATGTTCGTCCCGGTGGCGCGGTTGGCGCGGTCGATGCGACTCCGTCGCTACGGGATGCTGGCTCTCGGCGCCTATGGGGCGGTCGCTCTGCTGTCGGTCACCTATTCGGTGGCGCCGCTGGTGACGGCAGGCAAGGTGCTCGAACTCGGCATCACGCTCGGGCTCGCCTGGGTGCTGCTGGCCCGCGCCGACGCCGCCGATGCGCTGAAACGCACCGTCACCCTCCTCCTCTACCTGGAAGGCGCCCTCATCCTGGTGGCCGTGGTCGGATTCTTCGTGGTTCCCGGCATCTTCTCGGCCGACTTGAGCCGGCGCGGGTTCTTCTTCCGGGGGACCATGCTGTCGCCGTTCAGCGGCCCCAACGCCCTGTCGTCGGTGGGGGCTACTCTCGCCGCCTTCGGTCTTGCCCAGTTCCTCTCGGTCGCACCTCGCCGGCAGGCCCGGCCCTGGCTGTGGCTGGTGGTGCTGGGGACGTCGTCGACGATGCTGGCGTCGGGCCGGCAGGGGGTCGCCATCTGGGTGGTGTCGTTCGCGGCTCTGTTGTTCGTGTACCGGCGCCTGCTGTTCATGCTCTTCATCGCGCCGGTCGGGGGAGCCGTCATCGCCCTCTATCTCCGCCAGATTCTCGAGGTGCTGTCGCGCGACCAGGTTCAGGGGTCACTGGACACCCTCACCGGGCGCACCACGTTCTGGGCCGCGGGAGTCCGGGCGTGGCTCGCCGAGCCGATCACCGGGTATGGATTCGGGGCCGGGGGACGGTTCGTCGCTCTCAAGAGCATCGGCGCCGACCAATTCACCCACCTCCACAACGGGTTCCTCGAGGCGCTCACCGGGGTCGGCCTGCTCGGGTTCATCCCGTTCATGTACGCCGTGTTCCGGCTCGTCCTATGGGCGGGCCGCTCCCTGCTGCGGCGGGTCGACGCTCCCTACGCCATCCTCCCCATCCCCCTCATCCTCCAGAACCTCGTCGGTCTCGGGTTCGGGGCGTGGCTCAACGTCAACCTCATGCTGTTCGTGCTGCTGGTGGCGCTGGCGGACGCCGCGGGGTTGCGGTCCCCGCCGCGGAGGCGCCATCGTGGCGCGCTCGCCGGAAGCTGGAGACCGCCCTCCGGTCAGCGCACCGGGCGGTAGGCGTCGAGGAGCAGTTCCAGGTTACGGGGCGGGGAGTACTGCACTTGCCACAGGTCCCTGGCGACGCCGCCGGCGCGGTCCACCGCGGCCCCGTCCTGTACCCGGCCCAGGGCGTCTCCCCAAGCGTCGGGACCGGCGGCGGGGACGAGCCATTCCTCGCCGAGCGGAGCCACCATCTCGTGCATGGCGCCGAGATCGGAGGCCATGGCCGGCAGTCCGGCAGCGAACGCTTCGAGCAGGGTCATGGGCATGCCCTCGTACCACTCGGAGGGGAAGAGCAACGCCCGCGCCGACATCATGAGGCGGCGCACCTCGGCGGCGGGAACCGCCCCGCGAAGCTCCACCCCGGGCGGGCACGCCGCCCGCAGATCCGCCTCCAGCGGTCCACCGCCGGCCACGACGAGACGGAGGTCGGAAGGAGCGGCTCTCCGCCACGCCTCGAGGAGGGTGGAGATGCCCTTCTCGGGTGAGAGGCGGCCCACGAACAGCACGTCCCCGGAGTGGGAGGGAGGGTGCGGGCGTGCGCCCGGATCGGGGACGAAGTTGGGTTTCACGATCACCTTGTCGGAGGGGAGCCCGGCGGCGACCATCCGGCCGCGGGCGAATTCGGTGAGTGCCAGGAACCGGTCGACGTTGCCGCCCCAGGTGTCGAGGCGCCGGTTGAGGGCGATGGTGGCGGCGGCGACGGCCGACTTGGGTCGCGACTCGCGGTAGCACCGGTAGCGCACCGCCGGCCACGGTGTGGCGCCGACGCAGATCTCGCAGGGTGCGCCGTCCCGTTGCAGCAAGCCGTTGGCGCACGTGATGCGGTAGTTGTGCAGGGTCATGACGAGGGGGGCGTCGGTGGTGCGACGGACCGCTCGCAGCGCGGCCGGTGAGGTGGCGAACCAGAGGTTGTGGACGTGGATGGCATCCGCCGCGGCATCGTCGGCGGCACGTGCCACCCGCCGTGCCTGCACCGGGTTCCATGGGGCGGCCAGGAGCGAGAGGGATGCCGCCACCGCTCCGTCCGGGTTGCGGCGCCGCCAGGCGACGACGTCATGACCGGCGGAGTGCAGCAGGTCGCGTTCGGCCCGGACCACCGCGTCCTCGCCGCCCGGCTCGCGGTAGTGGGTGTGGATCTGGAGGATCCTCAAGGTCACGCCTCACCGTCGGGGTTGCGCCATCCTACGTGGCGCGGGGGCGCGTCAGGGGGAGGTGAAGGTGCCGCTGGTGTCCTGGCCGGCGGCGACCCAGGTCGCGGCATTCACCAGTTGTTCCTGGAACCCGTACTGGGACGAGAACCAGCGGAAGGAATTGCTGCCGGAGCTGCTGATCAGGTAGTCGTTGCCCCGGAAGCGGTTGTTGCGGGACGTGAAGTAGGCGGTGTCGGTGACGCCCCAGTCGAGGTCGATGCCGACGGTGGCGCCGTTCGTGAGGTCCATGTAGTTGTCGTGGA